>NZ_LOTA01000088.1:0-5171 GCF_001521935.1 Burkholderia sp. RF7-non_BP4
GGCTTCACCACGGCGATGGAGACGCCCTCCTTGACGATCAGGGCGCCGTTGGCGGTCGCCCCGCGCACCTTCCATTGCTCCGCGCGCAGGTCGTCCCAATCGTAGCTCGCCGTGGTGACGTACCAGCGGGTGAAGGGATTCCACCAGACCCAATGGAAGCCGTGGACATAGACCTTGCGGCGGGCGCGGTTGAAGCGTAAGGGCAGATCGCGAGGAGGAGAAACGTCGGAGCAGTAAGCGAAGCAAGTTATCCAGAACCCAATTCCAGCTATTGAGAAAATCATAAAGATAACGAACGTAAATCCGATAAATCCGTATGTACCATCCGGGTCTGTTATAAGTCCCCAAACTAGCGACGCGACTCCCCCAAGCGTTACGAGACCCATGAGCCCAGCCAGCCAAATCACTAGCCCGCGCACAGCCAAAACATTCCGCGAAATTTCAACGAAAACGTCATCGAGATGCGTGGGCTCGAACCAAAGCAAGGTCGGCGCTTCTTCGATCGGCTCATTGGGCCCCGGGAGATCACGCTTCCAGCCGGTACAGGGCGAGTTGAGCTTGGGCTCCGCCATCACGCCACCTCCATCACAACAACTTCGGCGAAGCCACTTTCGTCGCTCTTGTCTGGCCAGTAAGTGATTTTTAGCGTGACTGACTGGATGCCGTGGACGGGTTCCAGTTCGAAGCGGCCAGTGAGGAGAGGAAGGCTCTTCGTCGGTTGCCCGTCCTTCACCACGACATAGTCCGGCCGGGAAGTAGCCGTTGGCTTGACCGGTTCGCCGTTGGCATTCATTTGGCCTGCGGCGAGGACTTGAGTGATGATCTGCGGCGTACGTCGACCGTCCCGGGCGAGACCAAAGCGCTGTACTTCCAGCGTGAAACGGTAGCCTGAATAGGCGGGATCGAAACCGGGCAGCAAGATGCGATAGACGAGATCGGTACCGACCTCTGTGCCCCCTGTGTTCTTCAGCACTTCGATGTCGGCGGTAAGCATGGTGCCGCTGTCCATCAACCGCCGGGCACGCTCAAATCCAAGGGCGACCTCCATGCCCAGTACCGCTGCGTTGAGTGCGGCGATGGCACTGTTCACAATTCGTGCAATCTTCTCAGGATCATCGCTATCGCTGATACCCCAATGCCGGTATTTGTCGTCGCTGCCGAAATGGCAATGGCGGGCCCATAGTTCCAGTGCGTTCGACTCCTGAGATTTAGCAATTTGAGCTACGGCAAATGCAACGATACCTATCACGATACCAATACCCAACGGCCCCATGAGAACACCCGCCCCCACCGCTCCGGTAATGCTAAAACCGGCGCCTACAATAGATAGAATTCCTGCGCCAATGTACTTTTCACTTGCATCCTTGTCCCCGATCCTTGCTGTACGTACCGCCGCCGCCATATTCGCAGCCCCATCCGCAATCCCCCCCACCGCAGCAATCACGCCACCTGCCCTCACCATCTTCTCGCCCATTCCCACAGCCTTGGCCAGTCGTGGCGTATCCACGGCACCCCAGCGCCGAGCAAAGGCTTGCGCCGCGTCGGCCGGCATCTTGATGGCCATGCCAGCCCCTTCCACGCCCGCCCCCATCAACCCCACCGCAGCGCCGTAGAAGGCGGCAACCGCTTCCGGATGACGGTCGCCGATCCTGGCGTCCAGGTCGGCGAGGGAGCTTTTCAGGCTGTCGTGCAGGAAGTACAGACTGATGAGGGACAGGCCACCGTCGACGCCTGTAACCGACAGGCGCTTGAGGCCAGCCAGGCTGCTGCCGGCGAAGTGACGCGCGCTGGCGCCGGTGACCTGGAGCCCCTTCAGCACGTTTTGGGCCGCAGGCTCCAGATTCTTGAGGCCCGCCTTGATCTGACGTAGAGCGGCCTTGGCCTCGTGCTGCGCATCGCGGCCCAGGACACCGGCTGCCCGCTTGACGTCGCGGCCCGCTACGCCAATATCGCGTTGCACACCGGCGAGGCGCCGCTTGACCTCCTCGGCCGTGCCGTGCGTCCACACGGTGACATCGATCAGTACGTTGCGCAGCGCGCTGTCGGGGATGGCGATCAGGCCGCTGAAGACCATTGCGCGCACGCGCCGGGCGGCGGTGCCCTTGGTCGCCTCGGTGTCGCTGCGCAACTCTTTGGCAATAAGGTTGAAGCACTCGCCCACCGTGAGTTGCACCTTGACCTGAGTAAGCCGTGCGTTGCCGTACAGCCAGGCCGCACCGACGTAGAGATGATCGAGGGCAGCCTTGACGCCTTGTCCTAGCTGCTTGTCCAGCCGCCCGGCTGCGTTGTGCATGGCGATCAGCAGATGATCGGCGGCGTCCACCGTGGCGCGCTCGCGCCAGCGCGCTACCTCGTCGCTGCCGACCAGGCCCTTGAGGGTGTCGAAGTACTTTTTGCCCGCGTCGGTCGGCATGGCGCCTCCACCCAGCAACGGCGCAAACGCCCGATACAGGCTGGTCTGCTGGCCTTGCAGCGCGATATAGGCGGGGCTGAGCGGATCGTTCAGCAACTGTTGCCACACTTTGCCGCTCGGCCCGAGCACTTCGACCGCGGGCGCTTGGTCCGGCTTCGCTGGCGGCGGCGGAACTGATACGGCGTCGGTCACGCCACCGGCCAAGCAGTCCGCCACGGTCTTCAAGCGGCAGCCGACAGAGCGCGCTACGGCATCCGTATAGTCCAGTGCGACGATCCGCTTCCAGGCGGCACTGTCGATCTGCGTCGCCCAGTCTTTCGCGTACGCATCGATTCGTTGCTGGAACTTGGACTGGGCATCGTCGTACTGCCGCTGGAATGCGGCCCTTCCGTCCGCGCCGCCCTCTCGGTAGCGCTCTTCCAGGCGCTTGACTCTGCTGCGAGTCTTGCCCTTGACGATATCCGCACGCTCTTCAGCCGGATCGCGGAAGACGGGCGGCGCCCCCATTTCGCTGTGCGACCAGAACTCTGTATTGTCCGCCGTCTCCGCATCCGCGCGCTGCGCGATCAGCGCTTTGATGCCCAGCAGGGCCTGTGAGGTCAGGAACTTGTATCGCCGGCTGGGTAGCTCGGCCCAGCGTTGCATAGCCGTGCGTACGGACAAACGCAGATTGTCGAGTTCGTGGGCCATGCCAACGGGGTCGGGCAGGATCACGCCGGCGACGCCTCGCGCCACCCCTTCCTGCCTCTCGAGGATGCGCAGATAGTCGCGCATTGCCTGCAAACGGTCATGCCGCGGATACCAGCCGTGCACGCTGCCGAAATCGTCCGTGCCGGTGGCGTACTCGGCCACGTGCGCCGCCAGGGGATGGGCGTGCTCGAGTGCGAGCGCGCCCCCTTTGGCGGTAGGGTCGGCCTTGACGGCGGCCAGCTCGATCTCGACAAAACGCTGGCGGAAGTCGGCCGGCAGTGCCGTGCCGTCGGCGCGCTTGCCGGTCTTGTAAGCATCGAGCACGGCGCTTGGCCATGGGTCTTGCGCAAAGGCAATCCACGCCGTGCGATGCGCACGCGTGTCGAGGCGCAGGAACGAGGCGCGCAGGTCGTGCCCCGCGTCGAGACACTGCTTGGAAAGCGGCGCGGGTCGACTGCGCGGCATCTCGTACGGGTTGAATTGCCGCAGGAAGCCTTCGGGGGTGACTTGGTAGGCTTGCCACTGTTTTCTATCGAGCAAGACGTACACGTAGCCTTCGCGGAGCATGCGCAGCGACGACTGGATGGATGCGTCGCCGAGTGGGTCGATTTTCGTCAGGGACCGGTGTGTGGGTAACACCGCCTTGCGCAACAGCAAGAGAGGCAGGCCGGTTCGCTCGCAGGTGCGGCAGACACCCGGCGCCGCAGGACAGGTTTCCGCCGCGGCGGTACTCAAACGTTGGCTGGTACTACTCATGTTGCGCTCCATGCTGCGTCAAGTTCGTTGGCGATGTGCTGCCACATCGCGTCGGAGCAGCGGTCGAAGTCATCCGAGAGCGGGGTGTTGCCGCGCGCGGCCCGTTCGATACTGGCTCGCACTTGGGGATGCTCATGCAGCCGCGGGTGGATTCGCAGGCTGTGGAGTCCCAGGATCAAGATGTCGCGATGGTCACGCAGGCCTAGCGTATGGGCCGCCCGGACGGCGCGGTAAGCCACGGCGGTGACCTGCTGGGGTGTGAGCGCAGCACTCGCGTTTCGGAGATGGGTGTTGTCGAACGATGCTTCGCGCACGCGTTGCCACGCGGCCTGGATGTCGGCGATCAAGGGAGCCGAGCGCTGGGCGAACCAAGTGTGTTCGGAGTCGTCGGCAGTGCGGTGGTCAGGCTTGCCTTCGAGCAACGTTATGCTGGCTCCGCTCAAACAAATCAACCAGTGGCGCAGCGGCCAAAGGCTGCCCGCCATGCGACACGCGGCCCATAATTCCATCCGAAGCGGTTCAAAGAGGGCAATAAAGCCCCGACCTTCGGGGCCGGACGCATAGCGGCAAAGTGACAGGATATGCGCGGCCACATCCTCGGGCGCCAACGGGGCGGCAATCAACCCGCAGACATAGCGCTTGCGATAGAAGGCATCACGGCGCATGGTGACTTCGATCTGGGACAACAGGGGACGCTCCGCCTCTTTTCCCGGCTGCGCCAAGGTGAGCAAGACAGGGCACGCGCCGGGGCTGTGTGCAAGATCGACACGCAGCACGCGAGTGCATGCCTCGCTGCCAAGTCGTTCGCGCATCGAATCGATATGCAGTGGGTCATCGGCGTCGCACTCGGCCAGCGGATCGAGTAGTAGATAGAGGTAGTCTTCCTTATGGCGCTGTTCGGTGGCATACCGATACAGGAGATCGTGACTCATCGCTGTTTTTCCACGCAATCGGCCAATAGGCCCTTGATGGGGGCGCCGTCGAAAGCCAGACTGTTGCCGGCACCTCCACTTTCCTGCGTGAGCGGCCCTTTCACACGAATCGCCACAGCGTCCAGCGTGATCCCACCGTCGTCGATGCGCACGGTGCCGCCCGGGCCTTTGACTTCCAATATCTCGGCAGCATGGATTCCATAGACCTTGGTGCGTTGCCGAATGGCCTGCCCCGCCTCCAGCTCGGCGTGCCCCTGCACGCGCTGCTCCAGATGACCGCCGATATCGACCGTGTGATTGACAGCCGTCTTGTCGCGACGATGGTTGCCGACTTCCTCGGTGCGGTCCTTCGCCGTGTGGATGGTGTGGTTGCGGCCAAT
>NZ_LOTA01000089.1:0-289577 GCF_001521935.1 Burkholderia sp. RF7-non_BP4
GAGACAGACTCGTTATAGGGTCAAGCGAACAAGTGCATGTGGTGGATGCCTTGGCGATCACAGGCGATGAAGGACGCGGTAGCCTGCGAAAAGCTACGGGGAGCTGGCAAACGAGCTTTGATCCGTAGATGTCCGAATGGGGAAACCCACTCCTTTTGGAGTATCCATGGCTGAATACATAGGCCATGCGAAGCGAACGCGGTGAACTGAAACATCTAAGTAACCGCAGGAAAAGAAATCAACCGAGATTCCCAAAGTAGTGGCGAGCGAAATGGGATGAGCCTTGCACTCTTTATTTGTATTGTTAGCCGAACGCTCTGGAAAGTGCGGCCATAGCAGGTGATAGCCCTGTAGGCGAAAACAGTATGAAAGAACTAGGTGTGCGACAAGTAGGGCGGGACACGTGAAATCCTGTCTGAAGATGGGGGGACCATCCTCCAAGGCTAAATACTCGTGATCGACCGATAGTGAACCAGTACCGTGAGGGAAAGGCGAAAAGAACCCCGGGAGGGGAGTGAAATAGATCCTGAAACCGCATGCATACAAACAGTCGGAGCCTCGTAAGGGGTGACGGCGTACCTTTTGTATAATGGGTCAGCGACTTACGTTCAGTAGCAAGCTTAACCGTATAGGGCAGGCGTAGCGAAAGCGAGTCCGAATAGGGCGTTCAGTTGCTGGGCGTAGACCCGAAACCAGGTGATCTATCCATGGCCAGGATGAAGGTGCGGTAACACGTACTGGAGGTCCGAACCCACTAACGTTGAAAAGTTAGGGGATGAGCTGTGGATAGGGGTGAAAGGCTAAACAAACCTGGAAATAGCTGGTTCTCTCCGAAAACTATTTAGGTAGTGCCTCGTGTCTCACCTTCGGGGGTAGAGCACTGTCATGGTTGGGGGGTCTATTGCAGATTACCCCGCCATAGCAAACTCCGAATACCGAAGAGTGCAATCACGGGAGACAGACATCGGGTGCTAACGTCCGGTGTCAAGAGGGAAACAACCCAGACCGCCAGCTAAGGTCCCCAAATATAGCTAAGTGGGAAACGAAGTGGGAAGGCTAAAACAGTCAGGAGGTTGGCTTAGAAGCAGCCACCCTTTAAAGAAAGCGTAATAGCTCACTGATCGAGTCGTCCTGCGCGGAAGATGTAACGGGGCTAAGCTATATACCGAAGCTGCGGATGCGTGCTTGCACGCATGGTAGGAGAGCGTTCCGTAAGCCTGCGAAGGTGCCTTGTAAAGGGTGCTGGAGGTATCGGAAGTGCGAATGCTGACATGAGTAGCGATAAAGGGGGTGAAAGGCCCCCTCGCCGTAAGCCCAAGGTTTCCTACGCAACGTTCATCGGCGTAGGGTGAGTCGGCCCCTAAGGCGAGGCAGAAATGCGTAGCTGATGGGAAGCAGGTCAATATTCCTGCACCATTGTTAGATGCGATGGGGGGACGGATCGCGGAAGGTTGTCCGGGTGTTGGAAGTCCCGGTCGCTGCATTGGAGAAGGCGCTTAGGCAAATCCGGGCGCAGGATTCAAGGGTGTGGCGCGAGCTCCTTAGGGAGCGAAGCAATTGGAAGTGGTTCCAAGAAAAGCCTCTAAGCTTCAGTCTAACGATGACCGTACCGCAAACCGACACAGGTGGGCGAGATGAGTATTCTAAGGCGCTTGAGAGAACTCGGGAGAAGGAACTCGGCAAATTGGTACCGTAACTTCGGGATAAGGTACGCCCTTGTAGCTTGACTGGCCTGCGCCAGGAGGGTGAAGGGGTTGCAATAAACTGGTGGCTGCGACTGTTTAATAAAAACACAGCACTCTGCAAACACGAAAGTGGACGTATAGGGTGTGACGCCTGCCCGGTGCCGGAAGATTAAATGATGGGGTGCAAGCTCTTGATTGAAGTCCCGGTAAACGGCGGCCGTAACTATAACGGTCCTAAGGTAGCGAAATTCCTTGTCGGGTAAGTTCCGACCTGCACGAATGGCGTAACGATGGCCACACTGTCTCCTCCCGAGACTCAGCGAAGTTGAAGTGTTTGTGATGATGCAATCTACCCGCGGCTAGACGGAAAGACCCCATGAACCTTTACTGTAGCTTTGCATTGGACTTTGAACCGATCTGTGTAGGATAGGTGGGAGGCTATGAAACCGGAACGCTAGTTTCGGTGGAGCCGTCCTTGAAATACCACCCTGGTTTGTTTGAGGTTCTAACCTTGGCCCGTGATCCGGGTCGGGGACAGTGCATGGTAGGCAGTTTGACTGGGGCGGTCTCCTCCCAAAGCGTAACGGAGGAGTACGAAGGTACGCTAGGTACGGTCGGAAATCGTGCTGATAGTGCAATGGCATAAGCGTGCTTAACTGCGAGACCGACAAGTCGAGCAGGTGCGAAAGCAGGTCATAGTGATCCGGTGGTTCTGTATGGAAGGGCCATCGCTCAACGGATAAAAGGTACTCTGGGGATAACAGGCTGATACCGCCCAAGAGTTCATATCGACGGCGGTGTTTGGCACCTCGATGTCGGCTCATCTCATCCTGGGGCTGTAGCCGGTCCCAAGGGTATGGCTGTTCGCCATTTAAAGAGGTACGTGAGCTGGGTTTAAAACGTCGTGAGACAGTTTGGTCCCTATCTGCCGTGGGCGTTGGATATTTGAAGGGGGCTGCTCCTAGTACGAGAGGACCGGAGTGGACGAACCTCTGGTGTACCGGTTGTCACGCCAGTGGCATCGCCGGGTAGCTATGTTCGGAAGAGATAACCGCTGAAAGCATCTAAGCGGGAAACTCGCCTTAAGATGAGATATCCCTGGGGACTAGATCCCCTTGAAGGGTCGTTCGAGACCAGGACGTTGATAGGTCAGGTGTGTAAGCGCAGTAATGCGTTCAGCTAACTGATACTAATTGCCCGTAAGGCTTGATCCTATAACAAGTCTGTTTCGACAGTCGTTAGCGCTTCAGCGCTTACGAATGTCGAACGTCGAGTGCAAAGCACTCGACGTACTGCGGTTGAAGTACCGCGTACGTGTGAGATACAGCTCACAACCTAATTACTGCTTCTTCCCAGATTGGTTCTGTTGGCCATGCCAGCAGGACAACCCTCTTTGCCTGATGACCATAGCGAGTCGGTCCCACCCCTTCCCATCCCGAACAGGACCGTGAAACGACTCTACGCCGATGATAGTGCGGATTCCCGTGTGAAAGTAGGTAATCGTCAGGCTCCCTTAGCCAGAAACCCCCGCCCGACCAGGCGGGGGTTTTTGCATTGGGGCGGCGGAAATGCGAGTGCAGGCAATCGAACCTCTCCGTTTGCGGCCCAAGCGCGTCGCCGGAATCCAGCGCTTTCCATCATCCCGGACCAATCCCCCGCCGATTCGCTGCAATCTCCAGCCAGGGAGGCGACTCGGGCCGGTTCGGCAAGGCACTTCTAACACCCGCTCCACGTCCGTATCGTCGCATCGGCAATTCGGAGCCGGTCCAGCATCGATATTTTTCATCCGTCATCCCCGTTTTCTCACTGCACAGGCGGGAAATTCGCGCGAAATGAGGCCTTATTCGGCCCATCCACGTAAAATTTGCGAATCTCCACCCCAGTCGCATCCAGAACGATGAACGCCGCCATTCAGATAGCTCGGGCCGTTTGCCCTCACGATTGTCCGGATACGTGCGCAATGCGCGTGACCGTCGAAAACGGCCGGGCCATCAAGGTGACGGGCGATCCCGACCATCCGCCCACGCAGGGCGTGTTGTGTACGAAAGTCAGCCGATATGCCGACCGCGTTCATCATCCCGACCGGCTCACCGTTCCCCTCAAGCGCATCGGCGCGAAGGGGGAAGGGCGCTTCGTGCCGATCAGCTGGAGCGAAGCACTTGACGAGATCGGTCGTCGTCTCGGGGAAATCGCCGCGCGCGCGCCGGAGGCGATCGTGCCGTACAGCTACGCGGGAACGATGGGACTCGTGCAGGGCGAAGGCATTGCACAGCGGTTCTTCCATAAGCTCGGTGCGTCCCGGCTTGAGCGGACCATCTGCGCCGCAGCCGGTGCAGCGGGGCTGCGCTACACGTATGGTGGAAGCGTCGGCATGCATCTCGAGCATTTCGAGGAAAGCGAACTGATCCTGATCTGGGGCGCCAACCCGATCGCATCCAGTCTGCATTTCTGGACCCGAGCGCAGGAAGCCAAGCGTCGAGGCGCCCGTCTGGTCGCGATCGATCCCTACCGCTCGCTGACGGCCGAGAAATGCCATCAGCACATCGCGTTGAAACCGGGCACCGACGGCGCGTTCGCGCTCGGCATGATGCATGTGCTGATTACCGAAGATCTGCTCGATCACGACTACATCGCGCGTCATACGCTCGGCTTCGACGCGCTCAAGGCGCGAGCCCTGTCCTATCCGCCGGAGCGTGTCGCGCAAATCTGCGGCATCGAAGCGTCGGAATTGATCGAACTCGCACGTCGTTACGGCGCGACCCGCAAGGCGTCGATTCGCCTCAATTACGGCATGCAGCGCGTGCGCGGCGGCGGCAATGCCGTGCGCGCGATAGCGAGCCTGCCCGCGCTGACAGGCGCGTGGCGCGACCGGGCCGGCGGGCTTCTGCTGTCGTCGTCGGAATCCGCACCGGTCAATCAGGCGGGGCTGCTGCGTCCGGATCTGATGCCCGGCTGGCCTCACAAACTGCCGCGCATCATCAACATGAATGCAATCGGCGATGCGCTGCTGCATCCGGGCGACGCCACCTTCGGGCCGAAGCTCGAAGCGGTGATCGTCTACAACTCGAATCCCGTCGCGGTCGCGCCCGACTCGTCGAAAGTTGCCGCCGGGTTCGCGCGCGAAGATCTGTTCACGGTCGTTCTAGAGCACTTCAAGACAGATACGGTCGATTTCGCCGACATTGTGTTGCCGGCCACGACGCAACTCGAGCATCTCGACGTCCACAAGTCGTACGGCCACACCTATGTGATGGCGAATCTACCGGCAATTCCGCCAGTCGGCGACGCACGGCCGAACACGGAAATCTTTCGGGGCATCGCACGCAGCATGGGGCTCGACGAGCCCGCGCTTTATCACAGTGACGAAGAGGTTGCGCAGACGGCGCTCCGTTGGGACGATCCGGCACTCGACAGCGATTGGGACACGTTGAAGCGTGCCGGCTGGCTGAAGCTCAAGGTGGCGGACGCGCCTTTCGCGAATGGCGGCTTTCGCACACCGTCCGGCAAATGCGAGTTCTACAGTGCGCGGCTCGAGCAGATGGGCATGGACCCGGTGCCTGATTATCTGCCGCCGTTCGAATCGGCGGAGGCCGCGCCTGAACTCGCCGCTCGCTATCCACTGGCGATGATTTCCCCGCCGGCCCGCCACTTCCTGAACAGCACGTTCGTGAACGTGGACAGCCTGCGCAGTACGGAAGGCCAGCCGCACCTCGATATACACCCGGCCGACGCCGACGCGCGCGGCATCGGGGAGGGCGACATCGTGCGCATCTTCAACGACCGCGGATCGATGCAGGCGGTCGCGAGAGTGACCGATCGTGCGCGCGCGGGGCTCGTCGTCGGACTGTCGATCTGGTGGAAGAAACTGTCGGCGGATGGACGGAACGCGAACGAAGTGACGAGCCAGGCGCTGACCGATCTCGGCAACTCGGCGACGTTTTACGATTGTCTGGTGGAAGTTGAGCGGATTTGACCGAACTTCTTGATACCATCAGACGAATGTATCCGAAAGTTCGAAGTGGGCATCTAACCCTGTTGTCTCAGCATGGACGAGCCGCTACGATGCGTTTTAGCACGACCATTCGAAAATCTGTGAGGAGACGCGAAGTATGAACAAAATTTGGCTGAAATCGTACCCACCCGGCGTTCCAGCCGAAATTGACGCGTCCCCGTATCCTTCCATCCCGGATCTCCTCGACGAAAGCTTCAGGCAGTATCGTGACCGCAAGGCGTTCGTCTGCATGGGCAAGAGCATCACGTACGGCGAACTCGATGCGCTGTCGCGCCAGTTCGGCGCGTGGTTGCAGTCGCGCGGCCTGAAGCGCGGCGCGCGCGTCGCGCTCATGATGCCGAACGTGCTGCAGTACCCGGTGGCGATCGTCGCGGTGCTCCGCGCGGGCTTCACCGTCGTCAACGTCAACCCGCTCTACACGCCGCGCGAGCTCGAACATCAGCTGAAGGACAGCGGAGCGGAGGCGATCGTCATTCTCGAGAATTTCGCGTCGACGCTGCAGGCCGTCATCGCCAATACTGCGGTCAAGCATGTCGTGGTCGCGTCGATGGGCGATCTGCTGGGCATCAAGGGCTGGCTCGTCAATTACGTCGTGCGCAACGTGAAGAAGATGGTGCCGGCGTGGCAGCTTCCGTCGTTCACGCGCTTCAAGGCCGCGCTGTCGGAAGGTGCGCGGCAGACCTTCAAGGCAGAGAAGCTCGGCCCCGACGACGTCGCGTTCCTCCAGTACACGGGCGGTACGACGGGTGTCGCGAAGGGCGCGACGCTGCTGCACCGGAACATCGTGTCGAACGTGCTGCAGGCGGGCGCATGGCATCATCCGGCGCACGAGAAGTACCCCGAGGTGAAACAGTTCGTGACGGTTGTCGCGCTGCCGCTCTATCACGTGTTCGCGCTGACGGTCTGCGGCTTCCTGACGATGCGCACGGGCGGCATGGGCGTCCTGATCCCGAATCCGCGCGACATCGGCGGCATGATCAAGGAGTTGAAGGGGTACCAGATCTCGACGATTCCGGCCGTCAACACGCTGTACAACGCACTGCTGAACCATCCCGAATTCAATCAGCTCGACCTGTCGAAGCTCGTGATCGCCAATGGTGGCGGCATGGCGATCCAGGAAGGCGTCGCGAAGCGCTGGTATGAGAAGACCCATACGGCGATCGTCGAGGGCTACGGCCTGTCGGAGACTTCGCCGGTCGCGACCTGCAACCCGGTGACCGCGACCGAATACAGCGGGACGATCGGCCTGCCGCTGCCGTCGACGGAAGTGGCCATCCGCGATGACGCCGGCAACGACGTCGCGCTCGGCGAGCCGGGCGAGATCTGCATCCGCGGGCCGCAGGTCATGGCCGGCTACTGGAACCGTCCGGACGAAACCGCGAAGGTCATGTTCCCGGACGGTTTCTTCAAGACCGGCGACGTCGGCGTGATGGACGCGCGCGGTTACGTGAAGATCGTCGACCGGAAGAAGGACATGATCCTGGTATCCGGTTTCAACGTGTATCCGAACGAGGTCGAGGACGTGGTGGCGTCGCACCCGGGCGTGTTCGAGGTGGCGGCGGTCGGCGTGCCGGACGAGCACTCGGGCGAAGCCGTGAAGCTGTTCGTCGTGAAGAAGGATCCGGCGCTTACCGACAAGGACATCCTCGCGTACTGCAAGGAGCGGCTCACCGGCTACAAGCGGCCGAAACTCGTCGAGTTCCGCACGGAGCTGCCGAAGACGAATGTCGGCAAGATCCTGCGGCGCGAACTGCGCGACGGACGCGCGTAACACCGAAGTCGAATCAACCAGCCCGGCCAGTGCCGGGCTTTTTTATTTGTGGTGCCGGCATCGAGGATGCCGCGTCGTGGTTCGACGGTCGCAGTAACGGCGCGCGTTCTACCGGGATGCGCCGTGGCCGACGGAGCGGCTCGATCGGGCCGCCGCCGGCCGCGATCCGTATGGCGCGGTACCTCGGTGCGTGCCACCCGCCGGCAGCGGCGGCCTTCACGTCGATGAGACGTCGCGAACGGTTCGCCGCCCACCGCTTCGCCGCCGCAAAAGAAAAAGGCGCCCGAAGGCGCCTTCAATATGCTGCGGCTTGTCAGTCAAGCTGATTAGAACTTGTGACGGATGCCGACGCGCGCTGCAACCTGGTTGCTGGTGCTCGACGGGTCGAGACCGTTGATCGACGCCGTTGCCGGAATGACCTCGCCCTTCGAGTTCAGCGCGTTGCCCGACGCATGCTGGTACACGCCGATCACGTAGACGTCCGTGCGCTTGGACAGGAAGTAGTCGACGCCCAGCGAGCCTTGGTGGTACTTGGCTGCCGAGTTGCCGTCGATCTTGCTGCCTTGCGTGTAGTCGTACGCCGCGCCGACGATCAGCGCCGGGGTCAGCTGATACTTGAAGTTGATTTCGCCGTTGTTGAACGTCGCGGTCTGGTTCACGAACGGACCGACCGAGAAGCCCTTGAACTTCGTGTTCGAGTACGTTGCGCCGATCGTTGCTGCGCCGAACGTATACGCACCGCCCGCACCGATGACCTGGTACGTGTTCGCGCTGTTCGCATATGCGCCGTAGACCGGCGACGACACGGCCGTCGCTGCAGCCGACGCGCCGGTGTTGAACATGCCGCCGAAGTTCGCCGGCGTGCGTGCGTTCAAGTAGCCGACACCCAACACCAGCGGGCCGTTGTTGTAACCGGCGCCGAGCGACCAGACCTGGTTCTTCGAGAACTGGCCGGCTTGACCGCCGAAGCTGTACAGGCCGCCGAACGAGAAGCCGCCGTAGGTCGGGCTCGTGTACTTGACCGCGTTGTTCACGCGATATGCGTTGTTGAAGTTGTCGAGGTCGCCCGGGTGAGCAGCGATGTAGCCGCCCCACTGGTCGCCTGCCTCGAGCGGGCCGACGAAGTCGACGACGGAGTCGTACTGGCGACCCAGCGTGACCGTACCGTACTGGCTCGACAGGCCGACGTAAGCCTGGCGGCCGAACATCAGGCCGCCCTGGCCCAGCTTGCCGGAGTTGACGTCGAAACCGTTTTCGAGCACGAAGATCGCCTTCAGGCCGCTGCCCAGATCTTCGGTGCCGCGCAGGCCGAAGCGGCTGCCTTGCATCACGCCGCTTGCCAGACCGTACAAGTGGCCGCCCTTGGCGTTGTTGTTGAAGATGAAGCCTTCATCGATGATGCCGTAGAGCGTCACGCTGCTTTGCGCATGGGCTGCGCCAGCAAACGCGCCCAGCGCGACGAGCGCGAGAAGCGACTTTTTCATTAACGGATCTCCAAGAAACACTGAATTTTTTTGGCGGGGCGGATAGTTATGTTGTGTTGACGGGCCCCGTCAACTTCGCAAGAAGTTGCACGTAATGTAGCAAAGCCGATTTTTCCGACAAAGCGAAATGCCGTGGCGCAAGGCTGCCATGTTTCCTTTATGCAACAATGGTTAAAATCACGGGTTAACCGCAATTTCCGCTGAATAATCAAGTCGGTTACGCAGCGGAGCACGTGCCTTTGCCGCCCGCGGCAGCACACGCAGCCAGGAGAACAGGATGGTGTTGGATGAACTGATCAGCGAATTCGATCGCGGCCTGCGATCGCTGACCGGCATTAGCCGGATGAGCCGCCCGGTGCCCGCGCCGGCGGAGCCACCGGCCGGCGAACTGACGCCCGCGGAGCGCACGCACGCCGCCGGGCTGATGCGCGTGAACCATGTCGGCGAGGTCTGCGCGCAGGCGCTTTATCAGGCGCAGAAGCTGACCGCGCGCTCGTCGTCGTCGAAGGCGATGTTCGAGGAAGCCGCGCGCGAGGAGGAGGATCATCTCGCGTGGACCGCGCATCGGCTGAAGGAACTCGATTCGCGTCCGAGCCTGCTCAACCCGCTGTGGTACGCGGGCGCGCTCGCGATCGGCGTCGTCGCCGGCACGCTGGGCGACAAGGTCAGCCTCGGCTTCATGGCGGAGACGGAGCGCCAGGTCGAGAGCCATCTCGACGGGCACCTGTCCGAGCTGCCGCCGACCGACACGGCGTCGCGTGCGATCGTCGAGCAGATGCGGCTCGACGAGGTGAAGCACGGCAAGGCCGCGACCGACGCCGGCGGGATCGAGCTGCCGCTGCCCGCGCGGATGCTGATGCGTGCCGCGTCGAAAGTCATGACGAGCACTGCATACTATCTCTGACATTTGGGCCGGGGCGGCGCGCGACGCCGTCCTGGTTCGCCGTCCCCGATACCGCCCGTTTTTTCCGCGTTTTCCCGCCCCCGAAAGCCCCGTCCGCACGCCAGTCTGGCCCGCCTTTCTCACGTATCACCTTCACAAGTTGCACTAGCTCATTCATTTATAACGGTTTTTGGTATGAGGGGCCGCATGAGCATGCGCGCGTAAGTCCTTGTTCTAACTAACAAAATTCGTCAAAAAACCGGGCCGCTCCCTTGACCGTGCCAAACCCTTCCACTAAAGTGGGAGACAGTGTGAGAAAGTGTATTTTTGTGTGATTTAGCGGGCCATTCGGGCTAAATTCTTGAGCATTGAGCGGGTGCTTCGGTGCCCTGAACGGGAGAGCGGAAAGTGTTCCAAGGGGCGTCGGCGCTGACGCTCGATGCGAAAGGGCGGATGTCGGTGCCGGCTCGCTATCGCGAAGCGCTGCAAGGACAGGCAGAAGGACGGGTGACTGTGACCAAGCACCCGGACGGCTGCCTGTTGCTGTTTCCGCGCCCCGAATGGGAAGTATTCCGCGCCAAGATCGCCGCGCTGCCGATGGACGCGCATTGGTGGCGGCGAATTTTTCTCGGCAATGCGATGGATGTCGATCTCGACAGCGCAGGCCGGATTCTCGTATCGCCCGAGCTGCGGATGGCGGCCGGACTGGAAAAGGAAGTCATGTTGTTGGGAATGGGTAGTCACTTCGAGCTGTGGGATTCGCAGACCTACATCGCGAGGGAGCAGGCAGCGATGGCGCAGGGCATGCCCGACGCGCTGAAGAACTTCACGTTCTGATTGCGGTGACGGAGACGCCCGCGATGGGAAACGAATTGCAGCATCGGACCGTACTGTTGGACGAAGCGGTCGATTCGCTCGTGACGCGGCCGGACGGCATTTATGTCGACGGCACGTTCGGGCGCGGCGGTCATAGCCGCGCGGTGCTCGCGCGGCTGGCGCCGGGCGGCCGGCTGATCGCGTTCGACAAGGATCCGAGGGCGATCGAGACGGCGCAGCGCATCGAGGATGCGCGCTTCTCGATCGTGCATGACAGCTTTGCATCGATGCGCGACGCGCTTGCGGCGCGCGGTGTCGAGAAGGTGTCGGGTGTGTTGCTGGACCTGGGCGTGTCCTCGCCGCAGGTGGACGATCCGGCGCGCGGCTTCAGCTTTCGCGCGGATGGCCCGCTGGACATGCGAATGGACCCGACGCGCGGCGAGTCGGCGGCCGAGTGGCTCGCGCGGGCTTCGGTGCAGGAATTGACGGAGGTGATACGAGATTATGGGGAAGAACGGTTTGCTTTTCAGATTGCAAAGGCGCTTGTTGCTCGCCGGGCAGAGTCCGACCGTCTTGGGCCTCTCGACACCACGGGCGAGCTTGCCCAAATCGTGGGTAACGTCGTCAAAACCCGTGAGAAGGGCAAGGATCCGGCAACCCGCACCTTTCAGGCTATACGGATTCACGTCAATCAAGAGCTTGCGGACCTGCAAGTCGTACTAGACGCGGCATTGTCGTTGCTGGAGCAAGGGGGGCGGCTGGTGGTCATCAGCTTTCATTCACTCGAGGACCGGATCGTCAAGCGATTCATGCAGGCGCACGCGAGTGCGCCCGCGGTCGATCGTCGCCTGCCGATCCGCGCCGTCGACCTCCCGAGCCCGCCGCTCAAGATCATCAGCCGTCAGTTCCCGAGCGAGGCGGAAGTCGCCGCGAATCCGCGCGCCCGGTCGGCCGTGATGCGCATCGCGGAGCGCGTCACGCCATGAGCCGCTTCAACATCTTCCTGCTGATCATCGTGATGGGCTGCGCGCTGTCGGTCGTCAACTCGACGAACCAGCAGCGCCAGATCTTCATTCAGCTGCAGCGCGCGCAGTCGCAGGAGCGTCAGCTCCAGCAGGACTACGCGCAGCTTCAATATCAGCAGAGCGCGCTGTCCAAGACGTCCCGCATCGAGCAGCTCGCGAACGATTCGCTGAAGATGCAGCCGATCACGACGGGGCGCACCCAGTACCTGACGCTGCCGTCGGGCGCCGCGAAGGCGATCGACGCGCCGATTCCCGCGTCGGCCGATACGGCCACCAAGGGCAACGGAGGCGCGCGATGAAGCCGTCGCAAAAGCGCCAGGACGTGAAGTTCTCGTCGAGCCCCGTGCTCGGCGTGCACCTGCCGATGTGGCGCTCGAAACTCGTCGTGTTCCTGCTGTTCATGGCGTTCGTCGCGCTCGCCGCGCGGGCATTCTGGATCCAGGGCCCCGGCAACGCGTTCTATCAGAAGCAGGGCGAGAGCCGCTACCAGCGCACGATCGAGCTGCCGGCCACGCGCGGCAAGATCCTCGACCGTAACGGGCTCGTGCTCGCGACGAGTCTGCCCGTGCGCGCGATCTGGGCGATTCCGGACGCCGTGCCGGACGATCTCGACGCCGGCAAGGTCAACCAGCTCGGCAAGCTCCTCGGCATGACGCCGAAGGAACTGCGCGTGAAGCTGTCGCAGGACAAGGGTTTCGTCTACGTAAAGCGCCAGGTGCCGATCGACGTCGCGGACAAGGTCGCCGCGCTCGACATTCCCGGTATCTATCAGCGCAACGAATACAAGCGCTTCTATCCGGAAGGCGAGATCACCGCTCACCTGATCGGCTTCACGAACGTCGAGGACGAAGGGCAGGAGGGCGTCGAACTCGGCGACCAGAAGATGCTGTCCGGCACATCCGGCGTGCGCCGCGTGATCAAGGACCGGATGGGGCACATCGTCGAGGACGTCGCCGAACAGATTCCGCCGCACAACGGGACGGACGTCGACCTGTCGATCGACAGCAAGATCCAGTACATCGCGTATGCGAACCTGAAGGCCGCCGTCGAGAAGTTCAAGGCGAAGGCCGGCGCGGCGATGGTCGTCGACGTGCGCACCGGCGAGGTGCTGGCGCTCGTCAACTACCCGACGTACAACCCGAACGACCGCTCGCGCATGACGGGCGAGCAGTTGCGCAACCGGATCATGACCGACGTGTTCGAACCGGGTTCGATCATGAAGCCCTTTACGGTGTCGCTCGCGCTCGATCTGCACCGCGTGACGCCGAATACGCTCGTCGAGACGGGCAACGGGCATTTCGTGCTCGACGGCGCTCCGATCACCGACGACGCAGGTTTCGGCACGCTGACGGTCGGCGGCGTGATCCAGAAGTCGAGCAACATCGGTGCGACGAAGATCGCGATGACGATGCGGCCCGAGGAAATGTGGAATATGTATACGAGCATCGGCCTCGGCCAGGCGCCGAAGGTCGGGTTCCCGGGCGCGGTGGCCGGTCGGCTGCGTCCGTGGAAGAGCTGGCGCCGCATCGAGCAGGCGACGATGTCGTACGGCTACGGCCTGTCGGTGTCGCTGTTCCAGCTCGCGCGCGCCTACACGGCGATCGCGCATGACGGCGAGCTGATGCCCGTGACCATTTTCAAGACCGACCCCAATCAGCCGATCGTGGGCACGCAGGTGTTCAACCCGACCACCGCGCGCGAAGTGCGCGCGATGCTCGAAACGGTGGTGGCGCCGGGCGGCACGTCGCCGGATGCGGCCGTGCCGGGTTATCGGGTCGGCGGCAAGAGCGGTACCGCGTACAAGCATGAAGGTCACGGCTACACGCGCAAGTACCGCGCGTCGTTCGTCGGCATGGCGCCGATGCCGAATCCGCGCGTCGTGATCGCGGTGTCGGTCGACGAGCCGACCGCCGGCAGCCACTTCGGCGGCCAGGTGTCGGGCCCCGTATTCTCGGCGATCGCGGGCGATACGATGCGCGCGCTGAACGTGCCGCCGAACATGCCGATCAAGCAGCTCGTCGTGTCCGACGACGCGCCTGGCGCGCCCGCCGGGACGGGCCCGCAAAAGCTCGCCGCGGGCGGCGGCGCGAAGCATATGATCGTATCCAGCACGACACGTAATTCACCAGGAGTTGTTCGATGAGCGCCGCTCGCAGTTCCCATCCGGCGCATCAGCAGATCGCGGCCGCGCTTGCGTGGCTGCGCCAGCATGTGGCCCCCGCGGCGCAACTGCATGCCGACACGCGCAGCCTGAAGGCCGGCGACGTGTTCCTCGGCTATGCGGTCGACGGGGCAGACAATCGCGCCTTCATTTCCGATGCCGTCGCGCGCGGCGCGGCCGCCGTGCTGTATCAGCCGGAAGGCCTCGAAGCCGCGCCGGCCGTGCCCGTCGCACTCGCGGTGCCGGCGCTCGACCAGCTGGCCGGCGAGATCGCCAGCGGCTGGTACGGCGACCCGAGCGACAGCCTGCTCGCCATCGGCGTGACCGGCACCAACGGCAAGACGTCCTGCACGCAATGGATCGCGGCCGCGCTGACGGCGCTGCACCAGCCGTGCGCGCTGATCGGCACGCTCGGCAGCGGCATGCCGGGGCAGCTGGTGCCGACCGGTTTCACGACACCTGATGCGCCGCAGCTGCAGCGCAGCCTCGCGCAACTGCACGACGCGGGCGCGAAGGCCGTCGCGATGGAAGTGTCTTCGCACGCGCTGCATCAGGGCCGCGTGAACGGCACGGCATTCGACATCGCCGTCTTCACGAACCTCACGCAGGATCACCTCGACTATCACGGCACGTTCGACGCGTACGAAGCGGCGAAGTCGAAGCTGTTCGCGTGGCGCGGTCTGCGCGCGGCGGTCGTCAATCGCGACGACGAAGCCGGCCGCCGGCTGCTCGAGAAGCTGGCCGGCCGCGTGCGCACGATCGCATACGGGATCGGCGACGCGCAGGCGGCCGACGCCGATCGCGAGCTGGTCGCGATCGACGTGCGCGCGACCGCCACGGGCACGGCTTTCCGCCTGCGCTCGTCGTGGGGCGACGCGGACGTCGAGGTCGGCACGCTCGGCACGTTCAACGTCAGCAACCTGCTCGCGGTGCTCGGCTCGCTGCTCGCGGCCGACGTGCCGTTCGACGCGGCCGTCGCGGAGATTGCGCGGCTCGAGTCCGTCAACGGGCGCATGCAGCGCCTTGGCGGCCGGCTGCAGAACGACGAACCGCTGGTCGTGATCGACTACGCGCACACGCCCGATGCGCTCGACAAGACGCTCGATGCATTGCGCCCGATCGCGGCGGCGCGCGGCGGGCGGCTCGTCTGCATGTTCGGCTGCGGCGGCGATCGCGACGCGACGAAGCGCCCGCTGATGGGCGCGATCGCCGAGCGGCTCGCCGACGAAGTCGTCGTCACGAGCGACAATCCGCGCAGCGAGGATCCGCAGCGCATCATCGACCAGGTCATCGCGGGGATGACCGCGCCCGATCGCGCACGCCGCATCGAGGATCGCGCGAGCGCGATTCTGCAGGCCGTGCGCGGTGCCGCCCGCGAGGACGTCGTCGTGCTGGCCGGCAAGGGGCACGAGGCGACGCAGGAAATCATGGGCAAGAAGCGCGCGTTCTCCGATCAGGATCACGCGCGGCTCGCGCTCGCGGCACGCGCGACGCACGGCAAGGGAGGCGGCGAATGACGATGCTCAGTCTCGGCGAAGCCGCGCGCCTGATTCCCGGCGCGACCGTCCACGGCGATCCGGACACCACCTTCGAGCGCGTGTCGACGGACAGCCGCACGGTCGGCCCGGGCGACCTGTTCGTCGCGCTGAAGGGTGAGCGCTTCGACGCGCACGACTTCCTCGGCGACGTGGCCGCGCGCGGCGCGGCCGCGGCGCTCGTCGCGCATGCGCCGGCGGGCCTTGCGATGCCGGTCGTCGAGGGCGGTGAAACGCGTGCCGCGCTCGGCGCGCTCGCGCACGGCTGGCGCAAGCGCTTCGCGGTGCCGCTCGTCGCGGTGACGGGCAGCAACGGCAAGACGACCGTCAAGGAAATGATCGCGTCGATCTTTACGGCGGCAGTCGGCGCAGACGCGCGGCTGGCGACGGCCGGCAACCTGAACAACGACATCGGCGTGCCGCTGACGCTGCTGCGCCTGTCGGACGCGCATCGCGTCGCGGTGATCGAGCTCGGGATGAATCACCCGGGCGAGACCGAAGTTCTCGCGCGCATCGCGGCGCCGACCGTCGCGCTCGTCAACAATGCGCAGCGTGAACACCAGGAATTCATGGCGACGGTCGAGGCGGTCGCGCTCGAACACGCGGCCGTGATCCACGCGCTGACGCCGGATGGCGTCGCGGTGTTTCCGGCCGACGACGCGTACGCCGGTATCTGGCGTGTCGCGGCGACCGGCAACCGGATTCTCGATTTCGCGCTGCACGACGCCGAACGGCAGATCGATGCGCAGGTCACGGGCCGTCTGCACGGCGGCGAGCTTGCGATCGACACGCCGTCCGGCTCGGTGACGGTGCGGCTGCGCGCACTCGGCGAGCACAACGCACGCAACGCCTTGGCGGCCACGGCCGCGACGCTCGCGGCCGGTATCGAGCTGACCGCGATCAAGCAGGGTCTCGAATCGTTCGAGCCGGTCAAGGGCCGTTTGCAGGTCCGGCGAGCGGACGTCGGCGGCCTCGCGGGCGCGACGGTCGTCGACGACACCTACAACGCGAACCCCGATTCGATGCGCGCGGCGATCGACGTGCTGGCCGCACAACCGGCGCCGCGCGTGCTGGTGATCGGCGACATGGGCGAGGTGGGCGACGAAGGCCCGGCATTTCACCGGGAGATCGGCGCATATGCGCGCGAGCGCGGTATCGATGCGCTGTTCGCGCTCGGCGATGCGTCGCGCGATGCATGTACCGCGTACGGCGACACGGCCCGCCATTTCGGCGACGTCGGCGCGCTGGTGACGGCGCTGCTCGCGGCGGGCTACGGCGCGCAGGCAACGGTGCTCGTGAAGGGCTCGCGGTACATGAAGATGGAGCGCGTGGTCGACGCGCTGACGAAACAACCCGCGGCGGGCACGGTGCCCGCGGCACACTGAGTAGAAGGAAGGAAGCATGCTGCTGGCGCTGGCGCAATGGCTGCAAGGAGACGCAAGCTTTTTGCGCTTGTTCACGTACCTGACGTTCCGTGCGGTGATGGCTACCATCACCGCGCTCGGGATCGGGCTCGTGTGCGGACCGTGGGTGATCCGCAAGCTGACGCAAATGAAGGTCGGGCAGGCCGTGCGCAAGGACGGCCCGCAGAGCCATCTCGTCAAGTCCGGCACGCCGACGATGGGCGGCGTGCTGATCCTGATCGGCATCGCGGTCGCGACGCTGCTGTGGGGCGACCTGACGAACCGTTTCATCTGGATCGTGATGCTCGTCACGTTCGGCTTCGGCGTCATTGGCTGGGTCGATGACTACCGCAAGGTCGTCTACAAGGACCCGCGCGGGATGTCGTCGCGCGAAAAGTATTTCTGGCAGTCGGTGATCGGGCTGTTCGCGGCGGTCTACCTCGCATTCAGCGTGTCCGAGGCGAACAACGTGCGTGTGTTCGACCTGTTCATGGCGTGGGTGCGCAGCGGCCTGTCGATGGGGCTGCCCGCGCGGGCCGACCTGATGTTGCCGTTCCTGAAGTCGATCAGCTACCCGCTGGGCGTCTGGGGCTTCATCGTCCTGACCTACTTCGTGATCGTCGGCGCGAGCAACGCGGTGAACCTGACCGACGGCCTCGACGGTCTCGTGATCATGCCGGTCGTGCTGGTCGGTGCGTCGCTCGGCGTGTTCGCGTACGTGATGGGCAGCTCGGTCTATTCGAAATACCTGCTGTTCCCGCACATCCCGGGCGCCGGTGAATTGCTGATCTTCTGCTCCGCGATGGGCGGGGCAGGGCTCGCGTTCCTCTGGTACAACACGCACCCCGCGCAGGTGTTCATGGGCGACGTCGGCGCGCTGGCGCTCGGCGGCGCGCTCGGCACGGTCGCGGTGATCGTGCGCCAGGAAATCGTGCTGTTCATCATGGGCGGCATCTTCGTCGCGGAAACGCTGTCGGTGATGCTGCAGGTGTCGTGGTTCAAGTACACGAAGAAGCGTTACGGCGAAGGGCGGCGCCTTCTGAAGATGGCACCGCTGCATCACCATTTCGAATTGTCCGGCTGGAAGGAAACGCAGGTGGTGGTGCGTTTCTGGATCATCACGCTGATGCTGTGCCTGTTCGGTCTGTCCACCCTCAAGTTGCGGTAAAGGAAAGGTAACAAGGATGTCTGGCGAGATGTTTGGAGATCGGCAGCGGCCGATGGTGCTCGTACTGGGGCTCGGGGAATCGGGTCTCGCGATCGCGCGATGGTGCGCGAGGCACGGGTGCCGGCTGCGAATTGCCGATACCCGCGAGGCGCCGCCGAACCTTGCCGCGCTGCAGGCCGAAGGCATCGATGCGGAGTTCGTCGGCGGGCCGTTCACGCCTGCGCTGCTCGACGGCGGCGTCGAGATCGTCGGGCTGAGCCCCGGCCTGTCGCCGCTCGAACCGGCACTGGCGGCGCTGATCGCGGCCGCGAACGAGCGCGCGATCGCCGTGTGGGGCGAACTGGAATTCTTCGCGCAGGCGCTGCGCGCGCTCGGCACGAGCGGCTACCAGCCGAAGGTGCTTGCGATCACCGGCACCAACGGCAAGACCACGACGACGAGCCTCACGGGCCTGCTGTGCCAGCGTTCGGGCAAGAAGGTCGCCGTCGCCGGCAACATCAGCCCGGCGATGCTCGACCGGCTCGCGGGCGCGATCGACGATACGGCGTTGCCCGACGTCTGGGTGCTCGAACTGTCGAGCTTCCAGCTCGAGACGGCACGCACGTTCGCGCCGGATGCGGCCGCGATCCTCAACATCACGCAGGATCACCTCGACTGGCACGGCAGCTTCGACGCCTATGCGGCCGCGAAGGGCCGGATCTTCGGCGCGACGACCACGCGCGTGCTCAACCGCGACGATGCGGCCGTGATGAAGTTCGCGCCGGCCGCCGGCGCGGCCGATGCGGCGCGCACGGTCACGTTCGGCCTGAACGAACCGACGCAGGACGGCGACTATGGCCTGTCGCGCGACAACGGCATTGCGTGGCTGGTCGAAGCGGTCGACCGCGACGCGCCGGACGAGACGACGACGAGCCGTCGCCGCAAGCGCGACGGCGCGCATACGCCCGACATCGCGCAGAAGCGCCTGATGCCGGCCGACGCGCTGCGCATCCGCGGGCTGCACAACGCGGCGAACGCGCTGGCCGCGTTCGCGCTTGCACGCGCGATCGACCTGCCGGCCGCGCCGCTGCTGCACGCGCTGCGCGAATATCGCGGCGAGGCGCATCGCGTCGAAGTGATCGCGACGATCGACGACGTGGACTACGTCGACGACAGCAAGGGAACGAACGTCGGCGCGACGGTGGCCGCGCTCGACGGGCTCGCGCAGAAGACCGTGCTGATCGCCGGCGGCGACGGCAAGGGTCAGGATTTCGCGCCGCTGGTCGCGCCGGTCGCGCGCTGGTGCCGTGCGGTGATGCTGATCGGCCGCGATGCGCCGGCGATTCGCGACACGCTCGCCGAAACCGGCGTGCCGCTCGCCGACCACGCGACGCTCGAAGGCGCGGTGCGTGCCGCCGCCGACCTCGCCGAGCCGGGCGATGCGGTGCTGCTGTCGCCCGCGTGCGCGAGCCTCGACATGTTCAGGAACTACGCCCATCGCGCGGATGTGTTCCGCGCGGCGGTGGATGAAATCGCCATCGACAAAGGAGCGACGCCATGAGCTGGTCCGATCGCCTCGTCTCCCGTTTCAACGACCGGCGCGACACCGGCGGCAATGCCGCCGGCGGCCGCGTCGCGTCGGCCACGCGCGCCGCGACCGGCGGCCTCGCGAGCGTCGTCAACGGCGTGCGGCCGAGCCGCTCGCGGATGCTCGATTTCGACTACTCGCTGTTGTGGGTCGCGATCGCGCTGCTCGGGCTCGGCGTGGTGATGGTGTATTCGGCGTCGATCGCGATGCCCGATTCACCGAAATACGCGTCGTATCACGACTATGCGTTCCTGATGCGCCACTGCGTGTCGCTTGGCGTCGCGTTCATCGCGGCGGTGATCGCGTTCCGCGTGCCCGTGTCGACCTGGGACAAATACGCGCCGCATCTCTTCCTGATCGCACTGGTCGGCCTCGTGATCGTGCTGATCCCGCACGTCGGCAAGGGTGTGAACGGTGCGCGCCGCTGGATTCCGCTCGGCATCACGAACATGCAGCCGTCGGAAATCATGAAGCTCGCGGTGACGATCTACGCGGCGAACTACACGGTGCGCAAGCAGGAATACATGCAGAGCTTCGCGAAGGGCTTCCTGCCGATGGCGTTCGCGGTCGGTCTCGTCGGCGCGCTGCTGCTGCTCGAGCCGGACATGGGCGCGTTCATGGTGGTCGCCGCGATCGCGATGGGCGTGCTGTTCCTCGGCGGCGTGAACGGCAAGCTGTTCGGCGGCCTGGTCGCGACGGCCGTCGGCACCTTCACGATGCTCGTATGGCTGTCGCCGTGGCGTCGCGAGCGGATCTTCGCGTACCTCGATCCGTGGGACGAACGCTATGCGCAGGGCAAGGCGTACCAGCTCACGCACTCGCTGATCGCGTTCGGCCGCGGCGAGTGGTTCGGCGTCGGCCTCGGCGGCAGCGTCGAGAAGCTGAACTACCTGCCCGAAGCGCATACCGACTTCATCCTCGCGGTGATCGGCGAGGAGCTCGGCTTCGTCGGCGTGCTGGTCGTGATCCTGCTGTTTTACTGGATCGTGCGCCGCGCGTTCGAGATCGGCCGTCAGGCGCTCGCGCTCGACCGCACGTTCGCGGGCCTGATGGCGAAGGGCATCGGCATCTGGTTCGGCGCGCAGACGTTCATCAACATGGGCGTGAACCTCGGCCTGCTGCCGACCAAGGGCTTGACGCTGCCGCTCGTGAGCTACGGCGGCTCGGGCATCCTGCTGAACTGTGTCGCGCTTGCAGTGCTGTTGCGTGTCGACTATGAAAATCGCGTATTGATGCGGGGAGGGAAGGTATGACCGCGTCGCGACGCACGCTGATGGTGATGGCAGGCGGCACCGGGGGCCACGTGTTCCCGGGGCTCGCCGTCGCGCACCGGATGGAAGCGGCGGGCTGGCGCGTCGTGTGGCTCGGCAATCCGGCCGGGATGGAAGCGACGCTCGTGCCGAAGCACGGCATTCCGATGGAATACGTGCGCTTCGGCGGACTGCGCGGCAAGGGCCTGAAGACCAAGCTGACGCTGCCGTTCAACCTGCTGCGCGCGTGCTGGCAGAGTCTCGGCGCGCTGCGCCGCGTGCGGCCGGACGTCGTGCTCGGGATGGGCGGCTACATCACGTTCCCGGCGGGCGTGATGACCGCGCTGTCGGGCCGCCCGCTCGTGCTGCACGAACAGAATTCGATCGCCGGTCTCGCGAACAAGGTGCTCGCGAAATTCGCGAAGCGCGTGCTCGTTGCGTTCCCCGGCGCACTGCCGCACGCGGAATGGACCGGCAACCCGATTCGCGCGGAACTTGCGCGCACGGAAACGCCCAAAGCACGCTATGCGTCGCGCAGCGGTCCGCTGAACGTGCTGGTCGTCGGCGGCAGTCTCGGCGCCGCCGCGCTGAACGAAGTCGTGCCGCGCGCGCTGGCGCTGCTGGCGCCGGGCGAGCGCCCGCGCATCGTGCACCAGGCCGGCGCGAAGCACATCGACGCGCTGAAGGCGAATTACGAAGCGGCCGGATTCACCGGCGGCGACGACGTGCGGCTCGTGCCGTTCATCGACGACATGGCCACCGCATACGCGGCGGCGGATCTCGTGATCTGCCGCTCCGGCGCGATGACGGTGTCGGAAATCGCGGCGGTGGGCGTGGCGGCGCTGTTCGTGCCGTTCCCGTACGCGGTCGACGACCACCAGACGACCAACGCCGCGTTCCTTGCCGATGCGGGCGCGGCGGTGCTGGTGCAACAACGCGACCTGTCGGCGGAACTGCTTGCCGACTGGCTGCGCGGCCAGTCGCGGGCGTCGCTCGCGGACATGGCGGAGCGTTCGCGCTCGCTGGCGAAGCCCGAGGCCACCGACGAAGTCGCGCGCGTCTGCGCGAAGGTGGCCGGCGCGAACCTGGAACAACTGCAATGAAACACATCGTCAAACACATTCATTTCGTCGGGATCGGCGGCGCGGGCATGAGCGGCATCGCCGAAGTGCTCGTCAACCTCGGCTACGAGGTCAGCGGCTCCGACCTGTCGCGCAACGCGGTGACCGATCGTCTCGCGGCGCTCGGCGCGCGGATCGCGATCGGGCACGACGCGGCGAACATCGAGGGCGCGAACGCGGTCGTCGTGTCGACGGCCGTGCGCTCGGACAACCCCGAAGTGCTCGCCGCGCGCCACCAGCGCGTGCCGATCGTGCAGCGCGCGGTGATGCTCGCGGAGCTGATGCGCCTGAAGCAGGGGATCGCGATCGCCGGCACGCACGGCAAGACCACGACGACGAGCCTCGTCGCGAGCGTGCTCGCGGCGGGCGGGCTGGACCCGACCTTCGTGATCGGCGGCCGGCTGATCAGCGCCGGCGCGAACGCGCGGCTCGGCACGGGCGACTTCATCGTCGCCGAGGCCGACGAGTCGGACGCGTCGTTCCTGAACCTGTATCCGGTGATCGAAGTCATCACGAACATCGACGCCGATCACATGGACACCTACGGCCACGATTTCGCGCGGCTCAAGCAGGCGTTCATCGAATTCACGCAGCGCCTGCCGTTCTACGGCAGCGCGGTGGTGTGCGTCGACGATCCGAACGTGCGGCAGATCATCCCGTTCATTTCGAAGCCGGTCGTGCGCTACGGGCTGTCGCCGGACGCGCAGGTGCGTGCGGAAGACATCGACGCGCGCGACGGCCGCATGCACTTCACGGTGATCCGCGAAGGCCGTGCGCCGCTCGCGGTGGTGCTGAACCTGCCGGGCCTGCACAACGTGCAGAACGCGCTCGCGGCGATCGCGATCGCGACCGATCTCGGCGTGGCGGACGACGCGATCCAGCTGGCGCTGGCGGAATTCAACGGCGTCGGCCGACGCTTCCAGCGCTACGGCGAGGTGCCGAGCGCGGACGGCGGCCACTACACGCTGATCGACGACTACGGCCATCACCCCGTCGAGATGGCCGCGACGATCGCGGCCGCGCGCGGCGCGTTCCCGGGCCGCCGCCTCGTGCTGGCGTTCCAGCCGCACCGCTACACGCGCACGCGCGATTGTTTCGACGACTTCGTCAACGTGCTGTCGACGGTCGACGCGCTGGTGCTGACGGAAGTCTATGCCGCGGGCGAAGCGGCGATCGCGACGGCCAACGGCGACGCGCTGTCGCGTGCGCTGCGCGCGGTGAGCAAGGTTGACCCGGTGTTCGTCGCGACGGTCGACGACGTGCCGGACGCACTGGCCAAGGTCGCGCAGAACGGCGACGTGGTGATCACGATGGGCGCGGGTTCGATCGGCGGCGTGCCGGCGAAGCTCGTGCAACACACACAACAGAAGGCATGACATGAGCGGGATCGATCCGAAACGTTTCGGCAAGGTGGCGGTGTTGTTCGGCGGCGAATCCGCCGAGCGCGAGGTGTCGCTCACCTCGGGCCGTCTCGTGCTGCAGGGCCTGCGTGACGCGGGCGTTGACGCGCATCCGTTCGACCCGGCCGAGCGGCCGTTGTCGGCGCTGAAGGACGAAGGCTTCGTGCGCGCGTTCAACGCGCTGCACGGCGGCTACGGCGAGAACGGCCAGATCCAGGGCGCGCTCGATTTCTACGGAATCCGCTACACGGGCAGCGGCGTGCTCGGCTCGGCGCTCGGCCTCGACAAGTTCCGCACGAAGCTCGTGTGGCAGCAGACGGGCGTGCCGACGCCGCCGTTCGAGACGGTGATGCGCGGCGACGACTACGCGGCGCGCGCGGCGGACATCGTCGCGAAGCTCGGCCTGCCGCTGTTCGTGAAGCCGGCGAGCGAAGGCTCGAGCGTCGCGGTGCTGAAGGTGAAGACGGCCGACGCGTTGCCCGCCGCACTGTCGGAAGCGGCGACACACGACAAGATCGTGATCGTCGAGAAGAGCATCGAAGGCGGCGGCGAATACACCGCGTGCATCGCCGGCGATCTCGACCTGCCGCTGATCAAGATCGTGCCGGCCGGCGAGTTCTACGACTACCACGCGAAGTATGTCGCCGACGATACGCAGTACCTGATTCCGTGCGGGCTGCCCGCGGAACAGGAAGCGGAACTGAAGCGCATCGCGCGCCGCGCGTTCGACGTGCTCGGCTGCACCGACTGGGGTCGGGCGGACTTCATGCTCGATGCCGCCGGCAACGCGTATTTCCTGGAAGTGAACACGGCCCCCGGGATGACCGACCACTCGCTGCCGCCGAAGGCGGCGCGGTCGATCGGCATCAGCTATTCGGAGCTGGTCGTGAAGGTGCTGTCGCTTACGCTCAACGACTGACGCAGGAACGGAACGACGTATGTGGAACAACGTTCGCCAACTCAACCTTGCCGCCAGCGCGCTGTACGCGCTGTTGCTGCTCGTGTTGGCGGCGGCCGGCTGCTACTGGCTGATCCAGCGTCCGACGTTCGCGCTGCGCGAAATCCGGATCGACGGCGACACCGAGCACATCAACACGCCGACGGTGCGTGCGGGCGTGGTCGGCCGGCTGAAGGGCAATTTCTTCACGGTCGATCTCGATACGGCGCGTGCCGCGTTCGAGCAGATGCCGTGGGTGCGCCACGCGAGCGTGCGCCGGGTGTGGCCGAATGCGCTGGCTGTCACGCTCGAGGAGTACAAACCGCTCGGGACCTGGGGCAGCGCGCAGCTCGTGAGCGTCGACGGCGAGCTGTTCACCGCGAACCAGGGCGAACTGGATCAGGAACTGCCGGCGTTCGACGGCCCGGAGGGCAGTGCGAAGGAAGTCGTCACGCGGTATCGCGACTTCACGAACTGGTTTGCGCCGCTGAAGGCGGCGCCGGAAGAAGTGACGCTGTCGGCGCGCTACGCGTGGACGGTGAAGCTGTCGAACGGCATGCAGGTCGAGCTGGGCAAGGAGCGCACCAGCGAGACCCTGCATGACCGGAGCCAGCGCCTCGTCGCCGCGTGGCCGGCCGTCACGGAGCGTTGGGGCAACGACATCGAGTACGCGGACCTGCGTTATCCGAACGGATTCGCGATTCGTGCGGCAGGCATGCGGTTCCTGACCGATACCGACAAGCGCAAGAAGTAACGAGAGATCACACGCAAGAGCACTTTATGAGCAAAGACTACAAGGATCTGCTGGTTTCCCTCGACATCGGCACGTCGAAGGTGGTGGCCATCGTCGCCGAGCTGAAGGGCGAAGGCCATTACGAGGTGATCGGCCTCGGCCAGAGCGAATCGAAGGGTCTGAAGAAGGGCGTGGTGGTCAATATCGAGGCCACCGTGCAGTCGATCCAGCGCGCGCTCGAGGAAGCCGAGCTGATGGCCGACTGCAAGATCACCAACGTGTTCACGGGGATTGCCGGCAGCCATATCCGCAGCTTCAACTCGAGCGGGATGGTCGCGATCAAGGACAAGGAAGTCACGCAGACGGACGTCGCGCGCGTGATCGAGACCGCGAAGGCGATCAACATCCCGACCGACCAGCAGGTGCTGCACATCCTCACGCAGGAATTCATCATCGACGGCCAGGAAGACGTGCGCGAGCCGATCGGGATGAGCGGCATCCGCCTCGAGGTGAAGGTGCACATCGTGACGGGCGCGGTCAGTGCCGCGCAGAACATCGTCAAGTGCGTGCGCCGCTGCGGGCTGGAAGTGAACGACCTGATCCTGCAGCCGCTCGCGTCGTCGCTGGCCGTGCTGACAGAAGACGAGAAGGATCTCGGCGTGGTGCTGGTCGACATCGGCGGCGGCACGACCGACATCGCGATCTTCGCCGAAGGCGCGATCCGCCATACCGCGGTGATTCCGATCGCCGGCGACCAGATCACGAGCGACATCGCGATGGCGCTGCGCACGCCGACGCCGGATGCGGAAGACATCAAGGTCGGCTACGGGATCGCGAAGCAGGCGCTCGCCGATCCGGACGAGATGGTCGAAGTGCCGGGCCTCGGCGAACGCGGCCCGCGCACGCTGTCGCGCCAGGCGCTCGCGGCCGTGATCGAGCCGCGCGTCGAGGAACTGTTCTCGCTCGTGCAGCAGGTCGTGCGCGAGTCGGGTTACGAAGAACTGCTGAGCTCCGGCGTGGTCATTACCGGCGGGGCTTCGATGATGCCGGGCATGGTCGAGCTCGGCGAAGACATTTTCCTGAAACCGGTGCGCATCGGCGCGCCGGAATACGCAGGCGGCCTCGCCGACGTGGTGCGCAATCCGCGCTACTCGACGGCGATGGGCCTGCTCGTCGAAGGCAGTGCTCAGCGCATGCGCGGCCGCAAGGTCGCCGTGCAGTCCGGCAACGCGGGGCAGATCTTCTCGCGGATGAAGGAATGGTTCCTGAGCAACTTCTGACGAACCGAATAGAAATTCGCGCCGGTGCCGGCGGCTGGCGCGCGACAGGGGGTTGCCCGATCTCCTGCCGAATAACGGCCGAGTAGTTTTATTTTCTTGACGGAGGCAACAATGGAATTCGAAATGCTGGAAACCGAAACCAACGGCACCATCATCAAGGTGGTCGGCGTTGGCGGCGCTGGCGGCAATGCCGTTCAGCACATGATCAACCGTGGCGTGCAGGGCGTCGACTTCATCGTGATGAACACCGACGCACAGGCGTTGTCGCGCGCGCGCGCACCGTCCGTGATCCAGCTCGGCAACACCGGCCTCGGCGCCGGCGCGAAGCCGGAAATGGGCAAGGCGGCGGCGGAAGAGGCGCGCGAGCGCATCGCCGACGCGCTGCGTGGCGCGCACATGGTGTTCATCACGGCCGGCATGGGTGGCGGTACGGGCACGGGCGCGGCGCCGGTGGTCGCGCAGATCGCGAAGGAGATGGGCATCCTGACGGTGGGTGTCGTCAGCAAGCCGTTCGAATTCGAAGGCGGCAAGCGCATGCGCGTCGCGGAAGCAGGCTCGCAGCAACTGGAGGATCACGTCGACTCGCTGATCGTCGTCCTGAACGACAAGCTGTTCGACGTGATGGGCGATGACGCCGAGATGGACAAGTGCTTCCAGTGCGCGGACGACGTGTTGAACAACGCGGTTGCAGGCATTGCCGAAATCATCAATGTCGATGGCCTCGTGAACGTCGACTTCGAAGACGTGAAGACGGTGATGGGCGAGCAGGGCAAGGCGATGATGGGCACGGCGACGGTCGCCGGCGTCGATCGCGCACGCCTCGCGGCGGAACAGGCCGTGGCGAGCCCGCTGCTCGAAGGCGTCGATCTGTCGGGCGCGCGCGGCGTGCTGGTCAACATCACGTCGAGCCGTTCGCTGCGCCTGTCGGAAACGCGCGAAGTGATGAACACGATCAAGAGCTACGCGGCGGAAGACGCCACGGTGATCTTCGGTGCGGTGTACGACGACGCAATGGGCGATGCACTGCGCGTGACGGTCGTGGCGACGGGTCTGGGCCGTGCGGCGAAGAAGCAGCAATCGGCTCCGATGACGCTGCTGCGCACGGGTACCGACAACCAGCCGGTCAGCGCGGTCTCGCACGGCTATGCGCAACCGCAGCACGTCAGCACGGCCGACTACGGCGCGCTCGATACGCCGGCGGTGTGGCGCAACTCGCGCGAAACCGCGGCATCGCACGTGCAGGCGCTGCAGGAGAAGGGTGTCGACACGTACGACATCCCGGCTTTCCTGCGCAAGCAGGCTGACTGACGACGCACACACAGGCGAAGCCGCGGCGCGATCGACGAGATTGCCGCGGTAACGCCGGCGTGACGGATGCCACGGACCACGACAGGCCGCGTCGAATGCGACGCCGGGCCGGGAAACGTGCCCTCTTCGCATGAGCGGAGCGGGATGGGACGTGCTGTCCGCAATACGCCGAAAAACCGTATCGCTATGAGGGACCAGCCATGATTCAAGTGGGCGACGCGCTGCCCGACGCGCAACTGTTCGAGTTCATCGACGACGCGCGCGAAGGCTGCACGCTGGGGCCGAATGCCTGCAGCGTGCGCGATCAGGTTGCGGGAAAGCGGGTGGTGATCTTCGGATTGCCGGGCGCTTTCACGCCGACCTGTTCGGCGCAGCATGTGCCGGGCTATGTCGAGCACGCCGAGCAACTGCGCTCGGCGGGCATCGACGAGCTCTGGTGCGTGTCCGTCAACGACGCATTCGTGATGGGCGCATGGGGACGTGATCTGCACACCGCGGGCAAGGTGCGCATGATGGCGGACGGCAGCGCTGCTTTCACTCATGCGCTGGGGCTGACGCAGGATTTGTCCGCGCGTGGCATGGGAATCCGTTCCCTGCGCTACGCGATGGTGGTCGACGACGGTGTGGTCAAGACGCTGGCCGTCGAAGCGCCGGGCAAGTTCGAAGTGAGCGATGCGGCGAGCGTGCTCGCGACGTTGACGTCCTGATCGTGCGGTGCGCCGTTGCCTGCCGGCAACGCTGCGCATCGGCCTCAGGGCAGTTGTAACACGGGCCGATGACCGGAAACGCCTCCGTTCCGGGCATCGGCCCGTCCCGTATCGGCGCGGGTAAACAGTCGAAACAGATTGATACGCAGTTTCAAACAGCGTTGAATAGGGAATTACGCTATAATCCCACCTATCGAATATAACTCCTGATTGATATTCTCAATCAAGATGAAGAACATCATGCTGAAGCAGCGCACCATCAAATCGATCGTGAAGACCGTGGGCATCGGTCTCCACTCGGGCCGCAAGGTCGAACTGACGCTCCGCCCGGCCGCGCCGGGCACGGGGATCGTTTTCTCGCGCGTCGACCTGCCCACGCCTGTCGACATTCCGGCATCCGCGATGTCGATCGGCGACACGCGGCTCGCGTCGGTGCTGCAGAAGGATGGTGCGCGCGTGTCGACCGTCGAGCACCTGATGTCGGCGTGTGCCGGTCTCGGCATCGACAACCTCTACGTCGACGTGACGGCCGAAGAAATCCCGATCATGGACGGCAGCGCCGCGTCCTTCGTGTTCCTGATCCAGTCCGCGGGCATCGAGGAGCAGAACGCGCCGAAGCGCTTCATCCAGGTGAAGAAGCCGGTCGAAATCCGCGACGGCGACAAGTTCGCACGTCTCGATCCGTATTTCGGCTTCAAGCTGAAGTTCACGATCGACTTCCGTCACCCGGCCGTCGACAAGACCGGCCAGGAACTCGAGGTCGACTTCGCGAACACGTCGTACGTGCGCGAGATCGCGCGTGCGCGCACGTTCGGTTTTGCCCATGAAGTCGAAATGATGCGCGAGCTGGGTCTCGCACGCGGCGGCAGCATGGACAACGCCATCGTGCTCGACGAATACCGGATCCTGAACAACGACGGGCTGCGCTACGACGATGAATTCGTGAAGCACAAGATGCTCGACGCGATCGGCGACCTGTACGTGGTCGGCCATCCGCTGCTGGCGTCGTACACTGCATACAAGTCGGGTCACGGGCTGAACAACGCGCTGCTGCGCGAACTGCTCGCGCACGAGGACGCGTACGAGATCGTCACGTTCGACGATCCGCAAGCCGCGCCGAGCGGCTTCGCGTTCGACACGCAGACGGCCTTCGCCTGATCGGCGTTCGCCACCCGCGATAAAAAAGCGACCTTCGGGTCGCTTTTTTGTTGGGCGTCGGGCCCGCGGGGGGCGGCGCGTACTCAGCGCGACGACTTCGCACCGTGCCGCGCGGCCATTCGCGCGAGTGCAGCCTGCAATGGCGACGGCTCGAGGTGATCGGCGAGGTCGCGCAACGCGGTGGCGCCGACGGTCGTCATGCGCGCCTGCTTCACGTGCGGGGGTTCCGGCGCGTCTTTCGGACGCACGCGCACGCGCAGCGCCGAAACCGGCCAGCCGCGCTTCTGGAGATCGGCGAGCAGGCGCGGCTCGACCTGCCGCAGCCGGGCGGCGAGCGCATTGTGCGCGGCAAAGAGGGTCAGGGTGCCGTCCTTGATGGAGCCCGGTTCGACGTGATTCGCGAGATAGTCGGGCAGCAGCGCGGCCAGGTCGCGCTGCAGCGACGCGACCTGTTCGACGCCGGCGCGCAGCGCCGCGAACGCGTCGGTGCGGTTGAGCACTTCGGACACGGGTTGCGGGCGATACGCGGCGAGCGGGCCGAAACGCTTGGAAAATCGGTTCATCGAGGCATTCTTCGGGCGCGCACGGGCGCGGACGTTGACGCCGATTGTACCCGCGCCGGCTCGCGCACGGGCGGCTTTCGGGCCATGCGCCCGATTGCACGCACGGGTTTGGCGTGCGGCGCGAGTCCGGCCGGGACACCGGCGCATGCTTCCTCGCGTGCTAAAATTCCTCGTTTGATTCCACTAATTCGCTAAGCCGCCGAGGCTCGGGCGTCGGGGCGCGCAACGCGCGCCGGGCGCCGGTGCTGCGACGCAGGATCCGATCCGATGACAACCGGTTTTCTCCAGAAAATTTTTGGCAGCCGCAACCAGCGGCTCGTCAAGCAATACCAAAAGACCGTCGCGACGATCAATGCGCTCGAAACGCAGATCGAGAAGCTGACGGACGACCAGTTGCGCGGCAAGACGGATGAGTTCCGCCAGCGGATCGCGGGCGGCGAGTCGCTCGACAAGCTGCTGCCCGAGGCGTTCGCGGTCTGCCGGGAGGCGAGCCGCCGCGTGCTGAAGATGCGCCACTTCGACGTGCAGATGATCGGCGGCATGGTGCTCCACTACGGCAAGATTGCGGAAATGCGCACCGGCGAGGGCAAGACGCTCGTCGCGACGCTGCCCGTCTACCTGAATGCGCTGGCCGGCCGTGGCGTGCACGTCGTGACGGTCAACGACTACCTCGCGCAGCGCGACGCCGAATGGATGGCGCGCCTCTACAACTTCCTCGGTCTGTCGGTCGGCATCAACCTGTCCGGCATGGAGCACGACCAGAAGCAGCAGGCCTACGCGTCGGACATCACCTACGGCACGAACAACGAGTTCGGCTTCGACTACCTGCGCGACAACATGGTCTACGAGACCGACGCGCGCGTGCAGCGGGCACTGAACTTCGCGGTCGTCGACGAAGTGGACTCGATCCTGATCGACGAGGCGCGTACGCCGCTGATCATCTCCGGCCAGGCGGAAGATCACACCGAACTGTACGTGCGGATGAACGCGCTGCCGCCGCTGCTCGAGCGCCAGATCGGCGAGGAGAAGGCCGACGGCACGGGCGTCGAGAAGCCGGGCGACTATACGCTCGACGAGAAGGCGCGCCAGGTGTTCCTGACGGAGTCGGGCCACGAGAAGGCCGAGCGGCTGCTCGCCGAGTGGGGCCTGATCGGCGAGGGCGAGAGCCTGTACGCGCCGCAGAACATCACGCTGATGCACCACGTGTACGCCGCGCTGCGCGCGCACACGCTATTCCACAAGGACCAGCACTACGTCGTGCAGAACGGCGAAGTGGTGATCGTCGACGAATTCACGGGCCGCCTGATGGCGGGCCGCCGCTGGTCCGACGGCCTGCATCAGGCGGTCGAGGCGAAGGAACACGTGAAGATCCAGAGCGAGAACCAGACGCTCGCCTCGATCACGTTCCAGAACTACTTCCGCATGTACGCGAAGCTCGCGGGCATGACCGGTACGGCCGACACCGAAGCGTACGAATTCAACGAGATCTACGGCCTCGAGACGGTCGTGATCCCGACCAACCGCCCGCCGAAGCGGATCGACAAGCAGGACCAGATCTACAAGACGGCCAAGGAGCGCTACGACGCGGTGATCCGCGACATTCGCGACTGCTACGAGCGCGGCCAGCCGGTGCTGGTCGGCACGACGTCGATCGAGAACTCGGAGCTGCTGTCGCACCTGCTTAAGCAGGCAGGCCTGCCGCACGAGGTGCTGAACGCGAAGCAGCACGAGCGTGAAGCCGCGATCGTCGCGGAAGCCGGCCGGCCGAACCGCATCACGATCGCGACCAACATGGCCGGTCGCGGTACCGACATCGTGCTCGGCGGCAACGCCGAGAAGCAGGCTGCGTTCATCGACGCCGACGACGCGATCCCCGCCGACGAAAAAGCGCGCCGCATCAAGCAGCTGCACGACGAGTGGGAAACGCTGCACGAGCAGGTGAAGGCCGCGGGCGGCCTGCACATTATCGGCACCGAGCGCCACGAATCGCGCCGGATCGACAACCAGCTGCGCGGCCGTGCGGGCCGCCAGGGCGACCCGGGATCGTCGCGCTTCTACCTGTCGCTCGACGATCCGCTGCTGCGCATCTTCGCGGGCGACCGCGTGCGCTCGATCATGGATCGCCTGAAGATGCCGGAAGGCGAGGCGATCGAGGCCGGCATCGTCACGCGTTCGATCGAGTCCGCGCAGCGCAAGGTGGAAGCGCGCAACTTCGACATCCGCAAGCAGCTGCTCGAATACGACGACGTGTCGAACGACCAGCGCAAGGTGATCTATCAGCAGCGCAACGAACTGCTCGAAGCTCACGACATCACCGAGACGATCTCGGCAATGCGTCATGGCGTGATCGCCGAAGTCGTCCACCAGTTCGTGCCGCAAGGCAGCATCGAGGAACAGTGGGACGTGCCCGAGCTCGAGGAAGCGCTGCGCAACGACTGGCAGCTCGACCTCGCGATCCAGGAAATGGTGAACGAGTCGTCGTCGATCACGGCCGAGGAGATTCTCGAAGCGGTGACGACCGCCGCCGACGAGCAGTACGAGACGAAGGTCGCGATGGTCGGCCGCGAATCGTTCAGCGCGTTCGAGCGCTCGGTGATGCTGCAGACGGTCGACCGCCTGTGGCGCGAGCACCTCGCGGCGCTCGACCACCTGCGCCAGGGCATCCACCTGCGCGGCTATGCGCAGAAGAACCCGAAGCAGGAATACAAGCGCGAAGCGTTCGAGCTGTTCGCCGCGATGCTCGAGGCGATCAAGCAGGAAGTCACGCGCATCGTGATGAACGTGCAGATCCAGTCGCCGGAGCAACTCGAGGAAGCCGCCGAGCAGATCGAGGAGCGCGGCGGTCATCTCGAAAACGTCGAGTATCAGCATGCCGACTACGCGGAATCCGGCGCGCCGGTCGCGAACGTCGCGGCCGCCACCGCGGCCACGGCGACGGCCGACATGGTTGGCAGCGCGATGACCCACAGCGGCCCCGGCGGCGAGATGCCGAAGGTCGGCCGCAACGACCCGTGCCCGTGCGGCAGCGGCAAGAAGTACAAGCAATGTCACGGGAAGCTGTCATGATCGGCGGCGGCGCGCATTCGCGTGCCGCTTCGTTCGCAGCTTCGAGTCAGTGATGTGAGTTGCGGCGGCCCGCGCGTGCGGCCGCCGGTTCTTCCAATCGATGCCGGCGCATGCCGGCATTTTCCATCCGGCAGGTGTGCCCCATGGCTGTCAATTTTCCGTCGATCGATCCCGCCCAACTCCATCCCGTCGCCGGCGTCACGCTCGGCTGGGCGGAAGCGAACATCCGCAAGCCGAATCGCAAGGACGTGCTGGTCATCTCCGTCGACGAAGGGGCGACGGTCGCCGGCGTGTTCACCGAGAATCGCTTCTGCGCCGCGCCGGTGACGGTGTGCCGCGAGCACCTGGCAAAGGTGCGTGCCGGCGGTGCGGGCATCCGCGCGCTCGTCGTGAACACGGGCAATGCGAATGCGGGCACCGGCGAGCCGGGCCTCGCGAACACGCGCGAGACCTGCTCGGAACTCGCGCGCCTCGCGGGCATCGACGCTGCACAGGTGCTGCCGTTCTCGACCGGCGTGATTCTCGAGCCGCTGCCGATCGACCGCCTGAAGGCCGGGCTGCCGGCAGCGCTCGCAAACCGCAAGGCCGCGAACTGGTACGACGCCGCGCAGGCGATCATGACGACCGACACGCTGCCGAAGGCCACGTCGCGCCAGGTGACGATCGATGGCCACACGGTCACGCTGACGGGCATCAGCAAGGGTGCGGGCATGATCAAGCCGAACATGGCGACGATGCTGGGCTTCCTCGCGTTCGATGCGAACGTGGCGCAGCCGGTGCTCGACACGCTCGTGAAGGAAGTGGCCGACCGCTCGTTCAACTGCATCACGATCGACGGCGACACGTCGACGAACGACTCGTTCATCCTGATCGCGTCGGGCAAGAGCACGCTGCCCGCGATCATGTCGACCGACTCGCCGGCCTATGCGGCGCTGCGCGACGCGGTTACGCAGGTCGCCCAGGTGCTGTCGCAGCTGATCGTGCGCGATGGCGAAGGCGCGACGAAATTCATGACGGTGCAGGTCGAGGGCGGCAAGAGCGTCGCCGAGTGCCGCCAGATCGCGTATGCGATCGGACACTCGCCGCTTGTGAAGACGGCTTTCTATGCATCCGACCCCAATCTTGGCCGGATTCTCGCGGCGATCGGCTACGCGGGCGTCACGGATCTCGACGTGGGCAAGATCGATCTCTATCTCGACGACGTGCTCGTCGCGAAGGCCGGCGGCCGCAATCCGGCTTACCAGGAGGAGGACGGCCAGCGCGTGATGAAGCAGAGCGAAATCACGATCCGCGTGCTGCTCGGCCGCGGCGACGCGCAGGCAACCGTCTGGACGTGCGATCTTTCGCACGATTACGTGAGCATCAACGCGGATTACCGCTCCTGATCGGGAGCGCTCGAACGACATGGACAAGCTCGAACAGTTTCTGACGCGCGCGGAAGCGCTGCTCGGCCGCCTCGAGGGGATGCTGCCGCCTGCGCCGGCGGCCATCGACTGGAACGCCGCCACCGCGTTCCGCTGGCGCAAGCGCCAGGGGCGCGGCTATCTGCAGCCGGTGCCGGCAGCATCGTCGATCACACTCGACGACCTGCACAACATCGATCGACAGAAAGGGCTGATCGAGCAGAACACGCGACAGTTCGTCCAGTGCAAGCCGGCGAACAACGTGCTGCTGACCGGTGCGCGCGGCACCGGCAAGTCGTCCCTGATCAAGGCCTGCCTGAACGCGTATGCGAAGGACGGCCTGCGCCTGATCGAAGTCGACAAGGACGACCTGCATGATCTCGGCGACATCGTCGACCTGATCGCGCAGCGTCCGGAGCGGTTCATCGTGTTCTGCGACGACCTGTCGTTCGAGGAGGGCGAGTCGGGCTACAAGGCGCTGAAGGTCGCGCTCGACGGCTCGATCGCCGCGCAGTCCGACAACGTGCTGATCTACGCGACGTCGAACCGCCGCCATCTGCTGCCCGAGTACATGAGCGACAACGAGTCGTACAAGCATCTGCCGGACGGCGAGATCCACCCCGGTGAAGTCGTCGAGGAAAAGATCTCGCTGTCGGAGCGCTTCGGGCTGTGGGTCAGCTTCTACCCGTTCAAGCAGGACGACTACCTCGACATCGTCGCGCATTGGCTGCGCTATTTCGGCTGCGCGGACGCCGAGATCGAGACGGCGCGCGGCGACGCGCTCGTCTGGGCGCTCGAGCGCGGTTCGCGTTCGGGTCGCGTCGCATGGCAATTCGCGCGCGACTGGTCGGGTCGCAAGGAGCAGGCATGAGTGCGGATTTCGCAGCAGGCGGCGTGCGCGCGCCTGATGGACGCAAGGTGACGGAGGTCGCGGTCGGCGTGATGGTGCAGGCGGACGGTCGTTACCTGCTCGCGCAGCGGCTGCAGGGCAAGCCGTACGAGGGCTACTGGGAGTTTCCCGGCGGCAAGCTGGAGGCCGGGGAGAGCGTGGAGGACGCGCTGGCGCGCGAATTGCACGAGGAGCTCGGCATCGAAGTCACAGCCAGCCACCGCTGGCATACGCTCGAGCACGATTATCCGCACGCGTACGTGCGGCTCTATTTCTGCAAGGTGACGGGCTGGACGGGCGAGCCGCACAGCAAGGAAGGGCAGGCGTTCGTGTGGCAGCAGTTGCCGGTCGAGGTCGCGCCGCTGTTGCCGGCGGCGCTGCCGGTGCTGGAACTGCTCGAGAAGGAGGCGGCGTCGCAATGACGCCGTGGCGGCTCGCCTGAAAGGCGGGCCACATCGCAGGACGGGCGGCGTCGCGCGCCGCTCAGCTGTCGCGGCGGCCGTCGGTGCCGTCTTCCTCCGACGACGGACCCTCGTCGGAGGACCCGCCGATCCGGTACTTTTCTGCGGCCCATGCGCCGAGGTCGAGCTGCTTGCAGCGGGCCGAACAGAAGGGACGGAACTTGTTTTCAGGTGTCCATCGCACTTCTGCGCCGCACGAAGGACATTTCACAACGGTAGTCATACGAGAGCGTCGAACCGGCACGCGGCCGTTACAGATTGCACAGGGTCAGGTGGAATGGTACGTCGATGTCCACCGCACGCGGCCGCACGTCGCCGTCCTGCATGGTGAACCGTACCCACAGCATGTATTTGTTGGCGCTCGCTTCGGGAATCACGCGCAGCTCCGGGGGCACGCGCACCTGCATCAGCTGGTAGGTGCGCCCCGACAGCATCTGCTGGTAGCTGCCCTGCATCGCCATCACTTTCGAAGCCTGGCCCGATTCACGCGCGAGCCGCAGCACGATCGCAGCGGCGTCGCGCAACGGCAGCAGCGGCAGGATCCATTTCGCGATGTCCTGGCGCCGCTGTTCCGCGGGCCATTGCTGCCACGCATAGTACGACGGCAGGTCGAACTTGCACGTGCCGCCGGGAATCACCGCGCGGCTGCGGATGCTGGCGAGCCACTCGTTGTCGATCAGATGCTGCCCGGTCTTGCCCTGCATCTGCGCAAGATTGGCGAGCGTCTGCTCGATTTCACCGAGCACGGCCTCGAGCGCATTCTGTTCGATGCCCGGATTGCCGCGAAAGGGGGCGAGCGTCTGGCGTTGACGTTCGAGCTCCTTCATCAGATCCGATTTCAGGTCCGCGCGGCCCGTGACCTCGGCGATTTCGAACAGCGTCGTCAGCGCGACGTGATGTTCACGCGGGTCCTCCTGAGCCAAAAAGAACGCGAAGCGCTCGAACAGGTCTTCGAGGCGCAACAGCGTGCGAATTCGCTCGTTGAACGGATACTCGTAAAGAATCAAGCGCGCTCGCCTCTAGGGTAGGGATTGAAACAATGCAGGACATTCTAATGCTCACTGTCTACCCTAGCAACGCACCAATTTCGTACACCATCACGATCGCGCGCGGCGATCAGTGCGCGGCGGCCGCGAATGCGAGATAACGTTGGTGCAGTGCATCGACCTGTGCGGCGAGAGCTGCGGGTGTCGTCGCGTCGTTGACGATCACGTCGTCGGCCGCAGCGAGACGCGCTTCGCGCGTCGCTTGTCTTGCGATGATCGCTTCGACCTGTTCGCGCGTGAAATCATTGCGCCGCATCACACGTGCGATCTGCGTCTCGACCGGGCAGTCGACGACCAGCACGCGATCGCTGCGCGCCTTCCAGTTACCTGACTCGACGAGCAGCGGCACGACGAAGATCACGTAAGGGCCCTGCGCTTCGCGGGCCTCGCGCTCGGTCTCGGCGCGGATCAGCGGATGCGTGATCGCTTCGAGGCGCCGGCGCGCGTCGTCGTCGCTGAAAATGAGTGCGCGCATCTTTGCACGGTCGAGCGAGCCGTCGGCCGCGACGAAGTCCGGTCCGAAGGCATGTTCGATCGACGGCATCGCGAGGCCGGCCGGTGCGGTGATGCGGTGCGCGATCAGGTCGGTATCGACGATCGATGCACCGCGTGCGGCGAACATGTCGGCGACGGTCGTCTTGCCGCTGCCGATGCCGCCGGTGAGTCCTATTGCAAACATGTGAGCCTCCGCCGTGCCGTCACGAGGCAGCGAAGCGCCTCCCCGCGACGCAGCGAACATGGCGGCCGCCGGCAGTGCGTCATGTCAGCCGCCGAGTGCCGAATAGAAAGGGGTGCCGAAAAACAGCGTCGCGACGCCGCCTGCCGCGAGGAACGGGCCGAACGGAATCGGCTCCTCGAAGCGCATGCGTCCGCGCCAGGTCGCGACGAGCCCGACGAGCGCGCCCGTCACCGCGGCGAACAGCACGACCTGCGGCAGCGCGGCCCAGCCCATCCATGCGCCGAGCGCGGCGAGCAGCTTCAGGTCGCCGAAGCCGATACCCTCGATGCCGCGCAACCATTTGAACAGCCAGTAGATCGACCACAGGAACAGGTAGCCGGCCATCGCGCCGACCACGGCCGAACGCAGCGACGTGAACGTGCCGCCGAGGTTCAGTGCGAGCCCGGCCCAAAGCAACGGCAGCGTCATCGAGTCGGGCAGGTACCCGGTCCGGATATCGATCGCGCTCATTGCCAGCAGTGCCGCGCACAATCCGAATGCGGCGAGTGCGGCGACGGTGGGGCCGAACGCGGCGAGCGAACCGGCGGCGAGCAGCGCACCGGCGAGCTCGACGAGCGGATAGCGTACGCCGATCGCATGGCCGCACTGACGGCAGCGCCCGCGCAACAGCAAGTAGCTGACGAGCGGGATGTTCTCCCACGCACGCAGCACGTGACCGCAATGCGGGCAGGCGCTGCGCGGGCGCCACAGGTCGTAGCGCGGCGGATAGCCGTCATCCGGCGGCGTGCTTGCGCTGCCGGTCGCTTCGGCGATCTCGGCCTGCCAGGCGCGCTGCATCATCACTGGGATCCGGTGCACGACGACGTTCACGAAGCTGCCGACGCACAGGCCGAGCACGATGGCGAACGCATACTGCACCGCGGGCGGCAGCATCGCCAGCGCGAGCAACGTGCTGTCGGGCGAGTCGAATACGGTTATGAGGGGCGCGGACGTCATGGGGCTCGGGTTCGGGCATGAAAGGCGACAGAATCGGTTGCGATGCTACACCACGTTGCCCAGCTGAAGGATGGGCAGATACATCGCGATCACGAGTCCGCCGACGAGTGCGCCCAGCACGATCACGATCAACGGCTCGCCGAGCGCGGCGAGCGCATCGAGGCGCGCGTCGAGCTGACGCTCGCATAGCGCGGCGATATCGGCGAGCATCGTGTCGAGCGCGCCGGTTTCCTCGGCGACGGCGATCGGCTGCACGACGTCGTCCGGGAAGCATCCCGCCGCGTGCATCGCATCGGCCAGTCGCGCGCCGCGCAGCACGCGCGTCGCGATCTGTGCGGTGGCCTGTTCGAACACCGGATGGCCGGCGGTGCGCTCGAGCGTGGCGAACGCATCGGCGAGCGGGACGCCCGCGCCGAGCAGCGTTGCAAGCGAGCGGCACCAGCGCGCGGTCGCGAAGCGTATGAGCGCGGTGCCGACGAGCGGCAGATTCAACAGATGCCGCGCGACCGTATAGCGCAGCGAAGGCGAGCGCCGCAGCGCGTGGCGCGCGACGAGTCCGGCGCCGGCTGCGCCCGCAACCAACGTGCCACCCCAGGCCGATGTCGCGGACGAGAGGGCGAGCAGGGCGCGGGTTGGTGCCGGCAGCGCCGCGCCGAAACCGTCGAAAATCTGTCGGAACGTCGGCACGACCCACACCATCAGCGCGGCAGAGATCGCGAGCGCGAACACGATGACGGCGACCGGGTATGCGAGCGCGGCACGCAGCTTGCGCCATTGCGCGTCGGCGCGTTCCCGGTGCTCCGCGACGCGGGTCAGTACGGTACCGAGCGCACCCGATGCCTCGCCCACCTCGATCAACTGGCGATACAGCGTGCCGAACTGGGACGGATAGCGTGCGAGCGCGGCGGCGAAGCGTTGCCCGCCGATGATCTCGCGCGCGAGACCGGCGGCGATGCGCGGCAACCCGTCGCGTGTACGGGTGCGGGCGAGCATCTCGAGCGACGGTGCGAGCGGTAGTCCGGCTTGCAGCAGGCTCGCGAGCTGACGCGTGAAGCGCGTGACCTCTCGTGCGCCGGCCGCGGGTGGTCGGGCCGCGCCGCGGACGTCGAGCGACAGCACCGCGACGCCGTCGCGCGCGAGTGCTGCCCGTGCGGCGGCTGCATCGAAGGCGATGACGTTCCCGCGGCATGGCGTGCCGTCGCGACGACGGCCGCGCCACGCGAAGCAGGTTTCCTTTGGCGGTGCATGCATGGCGATCATGCGTCGGGCGTCGCGGCCAGCGCTTCCGCGATGCTCGTCGTGCCGTCGCGGACGTGCGCGAGTGCCGCGTCGCGCAGACTGCACACGCCCTCGGACGCCGCGCATTGCGCGAGCGTGCCGACGCTTGCGCGTGCGACGATGTGCTCCGCCATTGCCGGTGAAACCGGCATCGTCTGATGCAGGCCGATCCGGCCGCGATAACCGATGCCGTGACAGGCGGCACAGCCGCGCGCGACGAACGGACGCCATCCGGATTCCAGCGCTGCCGAATCGCAGCCTGCTTCGCGTAGCGCGCGTGCCGATGCGTCCGAGCGCACGCGGCAGACGGTGCACAGGCGCCGGACGAGGCGTTGCGCGGTGACGAGGCGCAATGCGGCCGCCAGGTTGTATGGTGCGACGCCGATGTCGAGCAGGCGCGCGACGGCTGTCGGCGCGTCGTTCGTGTGCAGCGTCGACAGCACGAGGTGCCCGGTCTGCGCGGCCTTGATCGCGACGTCGGCCGTCTCCGCATCGCGAATCTCGCCGACCATGATGACGTCCGGGTCCTGCCGCAGCAGCGCGCGCAGCGCAGTGGCGAAAGTGAGCCCGGCTTTTTCGGCCACGCCGACCTGATTGATGCCGTCGAGCTGAATCTCGGCCGGATCCTCGACCGTGCACACGTTGTGCGCATCGCGGTCGAGCATCTGCAGCGCGCAATAGAGCGACAGCGTCTTGCCGCTTCCGGTCGGCCCGGTGACGAGCACGAGACCGTGCGGCGCGCGAATCGCGGCCTCCATCGCCTCGGCCTGCCGCGCGTCGAAGCCGAGGCGCGCGAGCGTGAGGTCGGGCGGCAACATTTCCAGGCGGCGCAACACGAGCTTCTCGCCGAACAGCGTGGGCAGCGAGCTGACCCGGTAGTCGCCTCGCATGCCGCCGTCGACCGCGATGCGCAGCCGGCCGTCTTGCGGAAGCCGGCGCTCGGCGATGTCCATGCGGGCGAGCACCTTGATGCGTGTCACGAGTGCGTCGCGCAGATGAGCTGGCGGCCGCGCGTGTTCATGCAGGACGCCGTCGATGCGCAGGCGGATGCGCCAGCCTCCTTCGAACGGCTCGACGTGGATGTCGGACGCGTTGCGCACGCGGGCGGCGTGCAACGTGTCGGTCAGCAGCCGTACGGCGGGCGAGTCGTCGAGTTGCGCCGCATCGAGCGACCGGGGCGTTTCAGCGGGCGATGCGTCGAGGGAGGCAGGCGGCCGCTGCGTGCGCGGCGGCGCCCCGGGAGGTGGGAAGTGCATGTGAGCCGGCGCTCGGCCGCCTGTTGATCGTGACCAGCAAATGGTCGCGTATCGCGAGCGGCGCCGACAGTCGGCCGTTCGGCTAGCGCGCGGCGCGTGCGCGCGTGCCGCGCGGCTTGAAGAGCTTGACGGTGCGTACGGCCTGATCGTCGCTGCGCATGACCTCGAGCATCACGTCGCGGATTTTCAGGCACACGTCGCCTTCGGGAATTTCCTCGAGGATTTCGAGGATGAGGCCGTTCAGCGTCTTCGGTCCGTCGGTTGGCAATTGCAGGTGCAGCCAGCGGTTCAGTTCGCGCAGCGGCATGCTGGCGGCGACGATGCATTCGCCGTTCTGGTCCCAGCCGCCCGCGCGTTCGCCGCGCGGCATCGACGTCGTGAATTCGCCGATCAGTTCCTCGATGATGTCCTCGGGCGTGACGAGCCCCTCGAGTTCGCCGTACTCGTTGACGACGAGAGCGGTTCGCTGCCGGCTTTCCTGGAAATACTGGAGCTGCTGGACGACCGGCGTGCCCGACGGCACGTAGTACGGCTCGGCGAGCAGCGTGCGCAACGTTTCGCGGTCGAAATCCTGGTTGTGCAGTGCGGTGAGTGTCTTCCGGACGTGCAGCACGCCGAGCACCTTGTCGATGTCGCCTTCGTAGACGACCAGGCGGTTGTGATAGCAGGTCTCGAGCTGATGCAGGATGTCGTCGAGCGGCGCGTAGAAGTTGAGCGATTCGATTTGCCGACGCGGCACCATCACGTCGTCGACCGTGATGTTCTCGAGGTCGAACAGGTTGAGCAGGATGCTGCGGTGCTTCGTCGGCATGAAGCTGCTCGATTCGAGCACGATCGCGCGCAGCTCGTCGGCCGACATCCGCTGATCGCGGCCCTTCTTCGTGTTGATACGCAGCACCCAGAGCACGCCGTTCGCGAGCGCGTTGACGAACCAGACGACCGGCTTGAACACGCGCATCAGCGGCGCGATCACGAGACTGGCGGGCAGCGCGATGCGCTCGGGAAAGGTTGCGCCGACGATCTTCGGCGCGATTTCCGCGAACACGATGATCAGGAACGCGACGATGCCGGTCGCGATCGACAGCGCGAGGTTGTTACGGCCGAACGTATGCAGCGCGAGCGAGGTCGTCAGAACCGGGATGATCGTGTTGAACAGATTGTTGCCGATCAGGATCACGCTGAGCAGCAGGTCGGTGCGCGTGAGAAGACCCTGCGTGGTTTTCGCGCCGAGCACGCCCTGACCGGCGAGATGCTTCAGCCGATGGCGGTTGAGCGCCATCATCGCGGTCTCGGAAATGGAAAAGAAGCTGGAGCAGAGGAGAAGCAGGAAGACGGCGCCGATTTGCGCCCATAAGGGAATTTGGTCCACGCGTCAGAAGGGCAGTGAAGGACAGGGATGGAGGGAATATAGCAGAGGCCGGCGGCCGGGATGTGTCGCACGCGGCATCGGGCCCGTGCGACCGGGCAAAACGAAGGCAAAAAAAAACCGTGCACATGGTGCACGGTTTTTTCAAATCTGGTCGGGGTGAGAGGATTCGAACCTCCGGCCTCTACGTCCCGAACGTAGCGCTCTACCAGGCTAAGCTACACCCCGATTTTTTGCTCTTCCGACTCTGGCGCCTTCGTGAAGATCGCTGCGTCGTCTCAAGCAAGAACGTAACTATAACGATGTTTTTTCTAAAAGGGAATACCTTGGTGAAGAAATTTTTCGAGGCAAGGTATCGCGTCCCCTTCGCGGCGCGTTTACGACTGCCGCGACGTCGAGTACGAGCACAGCGCGAGCAGGCTTTCCTTGTAGATCGAATCCGGGAACGCGCCGATCGCGGCCGCAGCGGCCTGTGCTTCCTGGCGCGCACATTCGAGCGTATGGTCGAGCGCGCCGGAACGCGTGATCGCGTCGAAAATCGTATCGAAGCGATCGGTGCCGCCTTGTTCGATCGCCTCGCGCGCAAGCGCCGACTGTTCGGGCGTGCCGCGTTCGATCAGATAGATGAGCGGGAGCGTCGGTTTGCCTTCGCGCAGATCGTCGCCGGCATTCTTGCCCATCGCTTCGGCCGTGCCCGCGTAGTCGAGCCAGTCGTCCATGATTTGGAATGCGGTGCCGATCCGGCGGCCGTATTCGGCCGCGGCGGCTTCGGTCGGCGCATCGGCGCCGGCGAGCACCGCGCCCAGGCGTGCCGATGCCTCGAACAGCTTCGCCGTCTTGTAGCGGATCACCTGCATGTAGCGCGACTCGTCGACGTCCGCGTCGTGCATGTTCAGAAGCTGCAGCACTTCGCCTTCGGAGATGATCGTCGTCGCTTCCGACAGGATTTCCATCACGCGCATCTTGCCGACGCCGACCATCATCTCGAACGAGCGCGAATAGAGGTAGTCGCCGACCAGCACGCTCGCCGCATTGCCGAACAGCGCGTTCGCCGTCTGGCGGCCGCGCCGCAGTTCGGATTCGTCGACGACGTCGTCATGCAGCAGCGTGGCCGTGTGGATGAACTCGACGACGGCGGCCAGCACGTGCCGCTGGTGCGACGTCTCGCCGAGCGCACCGGCGACGAGCAACAACAGGGCCGGACGCAGCCGCTTGCCGCCCGCGCCGATGATGTACTCGGCGATCTGGTTGATCAGCAGCACGTCGGACGCGAGGCTTTGCCGGATAACGCGATTCACCTGCTCCATGTCGCTGGCGATCGGGGCGAGCAGGTGGGCGGCGCTGAGGGTGGGGGAGGCGGTGGACGACGACATGATGATCGAAATGGGTGATGCCGCGGATTATAAGTCGAATCCGCGATATCCCGGTCTGTCGGACGTGCCGGCACCGTGATTTTGGCCGTCCGGCCAAGGCTTGCGCGCAGCAATCGTGGATCGCCTTTGACTTGGGTGCTAACCCCATGTATAATCACGTGTTTTCCGCGCGTGGTGTGCGGAAAAATTGGATCCAGAGTGAGGTTCTCAATGTACGCGGTCATAAAAACCGGCGGCAAGCAGTACAAGGTTGCCGTTGGCGAAAAACTCAAAGTAGAACAGATACCGGCTGACATTGACGCTGAAATCACGCTCGACCAGGTTCTCGCAGTGGGCGAAGGCGAATCGATTAAGTTCGGTACGCCGCTGGTCAGTGGGGCTTCCGTCAAGGCCACCGTTGTGTCGCACGGTCGTCATGCCAAGGTCACCATCTTCAAGATGCGTCGCCGGAAGCACTACCAAAAGCACGGCGGCCACCGCCAGAACTACACTGAGCTGCGCATCGACGCGATCAACGCGTAAGCGCCTCGGTAAAGGAGCAATCAGATGGCACACAAAAAGGCAGGCGGCTCTTCCCGGAACGGCCGCGACTCCGAGTCGAAACGTCTCGGCGTGAAAGTGTACGGCGGCCAGGCGATCAACGCTGGCGGCATCATCGTGCGTCAGCGCGGTACGCGCATGCACGCTGGCGAGAACGTCGGCATGGGCAAGGATCACACCCTGTTCGCGCTGGTCGACGGTCACGTCAAGTTCGCGACCAAGGGCGCGGACAAGAAGCATCTGGTCATCGTCGTCCCGGCGGCTGCCTAAGTTCAGGCACCCACGGGCTTCGTAGCCGAAAGGCCCCGCAGTCTTCGCGGGGCCTTTTTTTATTTGGCCGCCGGGCGCATGTGCGCACCGGCGGCTGTCGCGAAACGGCGGGCAATCGGCCGAACGGCAGATTGTTCAAGCGCGCCGGCGCGCGGCACAATAGCGGAAATACTGGTCGGAGTGACGAATGAAGTTCATTGACGAAGCACGAATCGAAGTCATCGCCGGCGACGGAGGCGATGGCAGCGCGTCGATGCGCCGCGAGAAATTCGTCCCGTTCGGCGGGCCGGATGGCGGCGACGGCGGCCGGGGCGGCAACGTCTACGCGATCGCCGACCGTAACATCAACACGCTGATCGACTACCGTTACGCGAAGAAGCATCTGGCGCGCAATGGCGAAAACGGCCGCGGATCCGATTGCTACGGCAAGGGCGGTGACGACGTCACGCTGCGCATGCCGGTCGGCACGGTCGTGACGGACATGGACACGGGCGAATTGATCGCCGACCTCACCGAGCACGATCAGCAGGTGATGCTCGCGAAGGGCGGCGCAGGCGGCCTCGGCAACCTGCATTTCAAGTCGAGCACGAACCGCGCGCCGCGCCAGAAAACCGACGGCAAGCCGGGCGAACGGCGCATGCTGAGGCTCGAACTGAAGGTGCTCGCCGACGTCGGTCTGCTCGGCATGCCGAACGCCGGCAAGTCGACCTTCATCTCGTCGGTGTCGAACGCGAAGCCGAAGATCGCCGACTATCCGTTCACGACGCTCGCGCCGAACCTCGGCGTCGTGCGCGTCGGCCCGAGCAAGAGCTTCGTGATCGCCGACATCCCGGGGCTGATCGAGGGCGCAGCCGAAGGTGCGGGCCTCGGCCACCAGTTCCTGCGACACCTGCAGCGCACCGGTGTGCTGCTGCATCTCGTCGATTTGGCTCCGTTCGACGAAAGCGTCGATCCGGTCGCGGAAGCAACCGCGATCGTCGGCGAACTGCGCAAGTACGACGAGGCGCTCTACGAGAAGCCGCGTTGGCTCGTCCTCAACAAGCTCGACATGGTGCCGGAAGACGAGCGCGAGGCGCGCGTCGCCGATTTCCTCGACCGTTTCGGCTGGGACGGCCCGGTGTTCGAGATTTCGGCGCTCACGGGTCAGGGCTGCGAAGCGCTTTGCTACGCGATCTACGACTACCTCGCCGAGCATTCGGACGCGCATCGTGCGGCGGAAGAGGAAGATCTGGCCGCGGACGTGCGGTTCCGCGATGCGCCGCCCGCCGATGGCGGCGCGACGCCCGGCGACGACGCCTGAGCGGGGCCGGAACGCACCGGGCGTCGCGCCTGGTGCCGGAATTTAATCGCGCCCTGTCGGGCCGGCATCAGATACAGGAGACAGCGCACGATGCGTTCGATCATCGCGGATTCGAAGCGATTGGTGGTGAAGGTGGGCTCGAGCCTCGTAACCAACGACGGTAAGGGGCTCGATCATGCTGCGATCGGCCGCTGGGCGGCCCAGATCGCCGCGCTGCGCGCGCAGGGCAAGGAAGTGGTGCTCGTCAGTTCGGGCGCGATCGCTGAAGGAATGCAGCGGCTCGGCTGGAGCAAGCGTCCGCGCGAGATCGACGAGTTGCAGGCCGCCGCCGCGGTTGGCCAGATGGGGCTCGCGCAAGTCTACGAAAGCCGCTTTACCGAGCACGATATCCGCACCGCGCAGATCCTGCTGACACATGCCGACCTTGCCGATCGCGAACGCTATCTGAACGCGCGCTCGACGCTGCTCACGCTGCTGCGGCTCGGCGTCGTGCCGATCATCAACGAGAACGACACGGTCGTCACCGACGAAATCAAGTTTGGCGACAACGACACGCTCGGCGCGCTGGTCGCGAACCTGATCGAAGGCGATGCGCTGATCATCCTGACCGATCAGTCCGGGCTGTTCACCGCCGATCCGCGCAAGGATCCGAACGCGACGCTGGTCGCGGAAGCCAGTGCGGGCGCACCGGAACTCGAGGCGATGGCGGGCGGAGCCGGCTCGAGCCTCGGCCGCGGCGGAATGCTGACGAAGATCCTCGCGGCGAAGCGCGCAGCGCACAGCGGCGCGAACACCGTGATCGCGAGCGGCCGCGAAGCCGACGTGCTGGTGCGACTGGCGGCGGGCGAGGCGATCGGCACGCAGCTGATCGCGCGCACCGCGCGGATGGCTGCGCGCAAGCAATGGATGGCCGATCATCTGCAGGTACGCGGGCACGTCGTGATCGACGCCGGCGCGGTCGAGAAGCTGACGGCTGGCGGCAAGAGCCTGCTGCCGATCGGCGTGATCGGCGTGCAGGGCGCATTCGCGCGCGGCGAGGTGATCGCATGTGTCGGCCCCGACGGACGCGAAGTGGCGCGCGGTCTCACGAACTACAGCAGCGCGGAAACGAAGCTGATTCACCGCAAGCCGAGCGGCGAGATCGAGGCGATGCTTGGCTACATGCTGGAACCGGAGCTGATTCACCGGGACAACCTCGTGCTCGTGTAATCATTCGGCCAAGGCGTCGCGAGACACAAAAAGCCCGCGTTATGCGGGCTTTTTGTTGCGACTGGCGAGAGGCAGGGCCGGGCCGGCGCCCTGCGTCGCGCGGTCAGCGCAGCTGGCTCATCGCGGTGCGGTGGAACCGGATGTTCTCGAGAATCTGCTGGGTCGTGCCCTGCGGCATCTTGTTCGAGCAGAAGTAGTCCTGGTACAGCGCCGAGTGGTACGCGTTCAGCTCGCCGTTCTCGATGCGACGCCAGTCGTTCTCGACCGTGCGGTCCCAGCCGTCGTGGTCCGAATTCAGGCCTGCATACTGACGCCATTCGTAGGTGTCGCAGCGGATGCCTTCGTAGTTCACGTTGCGTGCGCCGGCCGGGCTCGTGATGACGACCGCATAGCGCACGACGCCGTCGGTGCCGACCGCGAGCGACTTCGCATCGACGGAGAACTTGAGCGGCGTGTTCTGCGATACGTTGAACGGCAGCAGGTCGCCTGCTTGTGGAAGCGGCGGCAGCGTGTCGACCGGGTTTTCCTTCCAGTTGCCCTGGCGGTCCAGCAGGTACACGAACTCGCTGTCATCCTTGTTGGTCGGCGTCTTCGAATTCGCGCAACCGGCCAGCGTGGCCGCGGCGACAATCGATGCGAGCGCGAGAGCAATCGCTTTCAATATGCATTCCTCGTAAAAAAAGGGCGCGACACAAGGTCGCGCCCGGTCATGCAGTCCGACTCGTCATTTGCCGATGATCTCGCGGGGCGGCATCTCGTCGAGCGTGCTCGCCTCCACTTCGATCTCCGAACAGACCACCGATGTGTCGACAATCGTCAGCGTCTGCTGGACCTGCGCACCGATGACGCGCGGATAGCGCGACGGACGCGGCCCACGCGGCTTTTCGGCTCGCTGCGCCGGGCGGCGCAGGAAGCGCGACAGTTCCGTCAGCGCCAACTGATAGACATCCCGCTTGAACTCGATCACCGCATCGAGCGGCACCCAGTACTCGTTCCAGCGCCACGCATCGAACTCCGGGTGATCGGTCGCGCGCAAGCAAATGTCGCAATCGCGTCCGACCATCCGCAGCAGGAACCAGATCTGCTTCTGGCCGCGGTAATGGCCGCGTACTTCGCGTTTGATGAACTTGTCAGGCACCTCGTAACGCAACCAGTCGCGGGTGCGGCCGATTATCTTGACGTGTTCCGGGTGCAGCCCGGTCTCCTCGTGCAGTTCCCGGTACATCGCCTGCATGGGGGTCTCGCCGTACTTGATCCCACCTTGAGGAAACTGCCAGGAATGCTCGCGGAGCCGCTTGCCCCAAAACACCTCGTTGCGCGCGTTCAAGAGGATGATGCCGACGTTCGGGCGAAAGCCTTCACGATCCAGCATACAACCACCTTCGAATCCTTTAAAATTGCTTTGATTATAAACAGATAACGGGCGCTGCGCACCGTGACGGAGCGAATCCGCGCGGGGTGCACCGGCTGAATTGTCCCTGATTAGTCTGCTACGTCATCTGCGCCATCGTCGTTCGTCGCGCGCAGCTTTTTCACCTTGAAACTTTTTCGGGCGCCCCGCCTGGGGGCGCCGTATTTGGAACCGTCCGCATGAAAGCTTCCCGTTTCTTTATCGGCACCCTCAAAGAAGCACCGGCCGACGCAGAGATCGTCAGCCACAAGCTGATGGTGCGCGCCGGCATGATCCGTCGCGTCGCCGGCGGCATCTACAACTACCTGCCGGTCGGCCTGCGTTCGATTCGCAAGGTCGAGGCGATCGTGCGCGAGGAAATGAACCGGGCAGGCGCCATCGAGCTGCTGATGCCGGCCGTGCAACCGGCCGAGCTGTGGCAGGAATCGGGGCGCTGGGAACAGTACGGCCCGGAACTGCTGCGCTTCAAGGACCGCAAGGACAACGACTTCGTGATCGGGCCGACGCACGAGGAAGTCGTCACCGACATCGCGCGCAACCAGATCAAGAGCTACCGGCAGATGCCGGTGAACTTCTATCAGATCCAGACGAAGTTCCGCGACGAGATTCGTCCGCGCTTCGGCGTGATGCGCGGCCGCGAATTCATCATGAAGGACGCGTATTCGTTCGACAAGGACGCGGCCGGCCTGAACGAGTCGTATCGCAAGATGTATGACGCATACGTGCGCATCTTCACGCGCCTCGGCCTCGAGTTCCGCGCGGTCGCGGCCGACAGCGGCTCGATCGGCGGCAACTTCTCGCACGAGTTCCACGTGATCGCCGATACCGGCGAAGACGCGATCGCCTACTGCCCGACGTCCGACTTCGCGGCGAACGTCGAAGCGGCCGAAGCGCTGCCGCTGACGCCCGCGCGCGCCGCACCGGCCGAAGCGATGGAGAAGGTTTCGACGCCCGGCAAGGCGAAGTGTGAGGCCGTCGCCGAACTGCTGGCGATCCCGCTCGAGCGCACGATCAAGTCGATCGTGCTTGCCACCGACAACGAAGGCGCCGAGCCGACCATCTGGCTCGTGATGCTGCGCGGCGACCACGATCTGAACGAGATCAAGGTGTCGAAGCTGCCGGGGCTGAAGAACCACCGCTTCGCGACCGAGCAGGAAATCGTCGAGTGGTTCGGCACGCCGCCGGGCTATCTCGGCCCGGTCGGCACGAAGAAGCCGGTGAAGGTGATCGCCGATCGCACGGTCGCGAACATGAGCGATTTCGTCGTCGGCGCGAACGAGGTCGACTATCACATCGCGGGCGTGAACTGGGGCCGCGACCTGCCGGAGCCGGACGTCGCCGACGTGCGCAACGTGAAGAAAGGCGATCCGTCGCCGGACGGCAAGGGCGAGATCGACATCTGCCGCGGCATCGAAGTCGGCCACGTGTTCCAGCTCGGCACCAAGTACTCGGAAGCGATGGGCGCGACGTTCCTCGACGAATCGGGCAAGCCGCAGCCGATGCTGATGGGCTGCTACGGCGTCGGCGTCACGCGCATTCTCGGCGCGGCGATCGAACAGAACTTCGACGACCGCGGCATCATCTGGCCCGAGTCGATCGCTCCGTTCGAGGTCGTGCTGTGCCCGATGGGCTACGATCGCAGCGACATGGTTCGCGAGGCGGCCGACAAGCTGTACGCGGAACTGGCCGCTGCCGGCATCGACGTGATCCTCGACGATCGCGGCGAGCGCCCGGGCGTGATGTTCGCCGATTGGGAACTGATCGGCGTGCCGCATCGCCTGGTGATCGGCGAACGTGGCCTGAAGGAGGGCAAGATCGAGTATCAGGGCCGCCGCGACGCCGAAGCGACGCTGCTGCCGGCCGACGCGGCCGCGGCGACGGTGACGGAGAAGATCCGCGCCGCGCTCGCGCGCTAAGCGCTGCAACCGGGGGACACGGTGGAATACACCTTCCTGTCGGCCACCGTGCTCCTCGTGCTGATCACGGATCCGCTCGGCAACATTCCGCTGTTCATCACGGCGATGCGGGACGTGCCGCGCGAGCGGCGCGTGAAGCTGATCCTGCGTGAAGTGGGGATCGCGTTCGTGATCCTGCTGTTCTTCATGGTGGTCGGCGATCGTTTCCTGCGGATGATGAGCCTCACCGACCTGTCGCTGCGGCTCGGCGGCGGGATCGTGCTGTTCCTGATCGCGCTGCGGATGATCTTCCCGCATCCGGATGGCGCGCTCGGCAGCGATCCGCGCGCAGGCGGCGAGCCGTTCATCGTGCCGCTCGCGATTCCGGCGCTTGCCGGGCCGTCCGCGCTCGCGACGGTGATGCTGCTGACGTCGCAGGCGCCGGGCAAGATGTTCGAGTGGGTGGGCGCGCTGACGGTCACGATGATCGTCTGCGCGATCACGCTGGTGCTGGCCGAACGGATCCAGCAGTGGCTCGGCGAGCGGACCGTCGCCGCATTCGAGCGGCTGATGGGTTTGGTGCTCGTCGCGATCTCGGTCGAGATGCTGCTGGCCGGCATCCGGGCGTTCGTGCACCAGCTGTAGCGCGGGCGGCTCGGCGCGTGCCGACGCAAAAAAGCGGCGCTCCGGAAAACCGGAGCGCCGCTTTTCTTTGTGGCGGGCAGGGCGGTCAGACGTTCGCGGTCAGCGCGCGGATCGTCGGCAGATTGCGCCAGTAGCCCTTTGCGTCCATCCCGCAGCCGAACACGTAGCGGTCCGGCACCGAGAAGCCGCAAAAGTCGGGGTGCAGCGGTTTCGCCTTCGTAAGCGTCTTCTCGCACAGCACGGCGGACATGAAGCGCTTCGCACCCATGTCGAGGATGCGGTCGCGGATCGCCGCCATCGTCTCGCCTTCGTCGAGGATGTCGTCGAGCACGAGCACGATCCGGTCCTTCACCGATTCGCGCGGCGCGACGCGCCAGTGCATCTCGGGGCTGCCCTGCGTCGTGTTGCGGTAGCGGGTCAGGTGGATGTAGTCGAATTCCAGCGGGAAATCGAGATGCGGCAGCAGCATCCCGGTAAACACCGCGGCGCCGCCCATCACCGAGAGCACGAGCGGGAACGCGTCGCCGATGTCGGCGCGGATCGCGTCGGCCATCCGGGCGATCGATGCGTTGACGGCATCGGCCGAGACGATCTCTTCGGAGTGGTCGAAAATGTGGAGGGCTTCTTCGCGGTTCATGTGTTCTGGCGGGCAGTCGGTATACAAATAAGGATGAAGCAGAACGACCGGCGCGCGCTACGGCAAAAACCCGCGCGCCGACCGACGGGCGGAATCAGCGCATGCCGGGCATCATGCCCTTCAGGCCGCGCATCATCTTCTGCATGTTGCCGCCCTTCAGCTTCTTCATCATCGTACGCATCTGGTCGTACTGGTTCAGCATCCGGTTGACTTCCTGCACCGGCACGCCCGCGCCGGCTGCAATGCGGCGCTTGCGCGTCGCCTTGATGATTTCGGGTTTCGCGCGCTCGGCGGGCGTCATCGAGCTGATGATCCCTTCCATGCGGCGGATCTGCTTCTCGGCCTGGCCCATGTCGGCGCCGGCCGCCGCCTGCTGGAACTGCGCGGGCAGCTTGTCCATCAGCGACGACAGGCCGCCCATGTTCTTCATCTGCGAAATCTGCGCGCGGAAATCGTTCAGGTCGAAGTCGCCGCCTTTCTTCACCTTGTCGGCGAGCTTCTGCGCGGCCTGCACGTCGACGCCGCGCTGGGCCTCCTCGACGAGCGCGAGGATGTCGCCCATGCCGAGGATCCGGTTCGCCATCCGGTCCGGGTGGAACACCTCGAGGCCGTCGAGCTTCTCGGCGACGCCGACGAACTTGATCGGCTTGCCCGTGATGTGGCGCACCGACAGCGCGGCACCGCCGCGCGAATCGCCGTCGAGCTTGGTCAGCACGACGCCGGTGAGCGGCAGCGTGTCGTTGAACGCCTTCGCGGTGTTGACCGCGTCCTGACCGAGCATCGCGTCGACGACGAACAGCGTTTCGGCCGGCTTCAGCGTGCCGTGCAGCGCGGCGATTTCCTGCATCATCGCCTCGTCGATACCGAGGCGGCCGGCCGTGTCGACGATCAGCACGTCATGGTAGTGGCGCTTCGCCCAGTCGACGGCCGCGAGTGCGATGTCGACGGGCTTCTGATCCGGCGTCGACGGGAAGAAATCGGCGCCGACCTGTTCGCTCACCGTTTTCAGCTGCATGATGGCGGCCGGGCGATACACGTCGCACGACACCGTCAGCACCTTCTTCTTGTACTTCTCGCGCAGCAGCTTCGCGAGCTTGCCGGCGGTCGTCGTCTTGCCGGCGCCCTGCAGGCCGGCCATCAGGATCACGGCGGGCGGCGTGACGGCGAGGTTCAGCTCGGCGGCCTTGCCTTCGTAGTCGCCGCCGATCACGGCGGTCAGTTCCTTCTGGACCACGCCGACGAGCGCCTGACCCGGCGACAGGCTGCTGATCACTTCCTCGCCGAGCGCCTTTTCCTTGACCTTGGCGATGAATTCGCGAACGACGGGCAGCGCGACGTCGGCTTCCAGCAGCGCGAGACGCACCTCGCGGAGCATCTCCTGGGTGTTCGCCTCGGTGAGCCGGGCCTCGCCGCGCAGCGTCTTGACGACGCGCGCCATCCGTTGAGTGAGATTGTCGAGCATGGGGAGCGATGGACAGTGGGGCCCGAAGGCGCAACGGAACCGAACAAAGGGAGCCGTCGCGGGAAGGGGGCCTAGTGTAAACTTCGAACATGGATATTGTACTGTATGCCCTCACCGCATTCCTGTACGGCGGCCTCGCCGTCGCAGGCTGGCGCACGCACCGCCAGGGCGCGACCTCGCTCGTCGCGAGCGTGCCGGCCGTGCCGGTTCCAGCGTCCGCCGCGTCGGGGATGAGCGGGGCCGGCCGCGCACTGCTGTTCGCGGCGCTCGTCGCGCACGGCGTGCTGCTGCACATGACGATTTTTCCGCACGACGCGATGGTCTTCGGCTTCGCGTTCGCGCTGTCCGCGATGTTCTGGCTCGGCGCCGGCATCTACTGGATCGAGAGCTTCTTCTTCCCGCTCGACAGCCTGCGCCTGCTGGTGCTGCCGCTCGCGTGCGGCGCGTCGCTGCTGCCGCTCGTGTTCGGCGGCGTGCGGGTGCTGCCTTATGCCGCAGCGCCGCTGTTCAAGATGCACTTCCTGATCGCGAACATCGCGTACGGCCTTTTCGCGATCGCCGCGCTGCACGCGGTCCTGATGCTGATGGTCGAGCGGCGTCTGCAGTCGTTGAGGAGCGGCGGGCGCGACGGCTCGACCGGCTGGATCGCGAGCTGGCTCGAAACGCTGCCGCCGCTGCTCACGCTCGAGAAGCTGCTGTTCCGCCTGATCGGCGCCGGCTTCGTGCTGCTGACGCTGACGCTCGCGTCGGGGATCCTGTTCAGCGAGCAGGTCGATGCGCGCGCGCTGCGGCTCGATCACAAGACCGTGTTCGCGGTGCTGTCGTGGCTGATGTTCGGCGGCCTGCTGGTCGCCCACAAGACGTCGGGCTGGCGTGGGCGCGGCGCCGCGCGCTGGGTGCTCGTGTCGTTCGCCGCGCTGCTGCTCGCGTATGTCGGCAGCCGGTTCGTTTTCGAGGTGCTGCTGCACCGCTCCGTGGTTTGAACGCAGGTTTCCGATGCGACAGATTCTTCTCCTGATCCTTCTCTTCTTCGCGGGTTCGTGGCTCACGCGCAAGCTGCGCCAGGCCCAGGAGCACGCGCAGGCGCGCAACGGCCGCGGTGGCGGCTTCGACGGCGCGCCCGGTTCCGGCGGCGCCGGGACGGCACGCCCGAACGGCGATGCGCGCTCGCTGCCCGAACCGATGGTGCGCTGTGCCGAATGCGGTGTGCATACGCCGAAAGGCGACGCCGTCGCCGCGGGCGGCGAATACTTCTGCAGCACCGAGCACGCGCAGCGCCACGGCGCACACGCGAGCGGCCGCGACGCGCGATGAGCGACGCAGCGCTGCTGTCGGTCGACGCGCGCGGCTGGGTGCGCGAAGCGCGCCACGCGCCGTCGCCGAATTTCGAGGCGCGGCCCGCGGGCGCGGTGCCGACGCTCGTCGTCGTCCACAACATCAGCCTGCCGCCCGGCGAGTTCGGCGGCGACGCGATCGAGGCGCTGTTCCTGAATCGCCTCGATTGCGATGCGCACCCGTATTACCAGAGCCACCTGCGCGGCGTGCGCGTGTCCGCGCATTTCCTGATCCGTCGCGACGGTGAGCTCGTGCAGTTCGTGTCGTGCGACGAGCGTGCATGGCACGCGGGCGCGTCCGAGTTCTTCGGCCGGCCGCGCTGCAACGACTTCTCGATCGGCATCGAGCTCGAAGGCGCGGACGACGTGCCGTTCGACGCGGCGCAGTACGCGACGCTCGGCGTGCTCGCGCGCACGCTTGCCGCGCGCTATCCGATCGATGCGGTGGCCGGGCATTCCGACGTCGCGCCGGGCCGCAAGACCGACCCGGGACCGCACTTCGATTGGCAACGCTTCGCAGGCGATGCCGGCTTTTCCGCCGAATACTTTCCTTTCCGTCAGCACTGAGCGCAGGGTTTTTTGACCGGGGAAAGTTTTTTCTCCGACCAATGCCTTGTCGTGTCTGCGCGCGAGCGATGTCAAGACCTCCATCGCAAATTATCCGTTTTGACCTCGTCCGAATGTCCACTATACTTGGTGCCAGTTGAGCAGTTCTGTACTAGATATAGTGTGTGTCGCAGGGGAAACCCGAGCGGCACCGGCCGGCGGGCAACGCCGGCGGACAGGGTTCTCAGGGCGGCGCGCCAGGCCGGGCGGTCCGGGCGTCGCGATCAAGCGCAGCGAACTTCGACGGGGCAGGGTATACATGACGAAGCACACGACCGGAACGGTTGTCGCGCATCGACCGAACCGGCTTCCCCGACGCATCGCTCGCCTCTTACCGCTCGCGCACGCCATTGCGCAGCGTTCGTTTTAATCCGCGGTTCTCTCCGCACCATCCAACACCAGGAGCTTTGCACATGCAAACCACCGACAACGCGACGTCCCAGTACGAGAGCGCCTCGAGCCGTCCGCTCGGCGGGACCGAACAGGGCGCACAGGCGCTCGCGCCGCAGGCCACGTTCGCCGACTACAAGGTGATCCGCCGCAACGGCAGCGTGGTGTCGTTCGAGCCTTCGAAGATCGCGATTGCGGTGACCAAGGCTTTCCTGGCCGTCAACGGCGGGCAGGGCGCGGCATCGGCGCGCGTACGCGAACTCGTCGAGCAGCTGACGCACAACGTCGTGCGCGCGCTCGTGCGCAGCCGTCCGAACGGCGGTACGTTCCATATCGAAGATATCCAGGACCAGGTCGAACTCGCGCTGATGCGCGGCGGCGAGCACAACGTCGCGCGTGCGTACGTGCTGTATCGCGAGAAGCGTCACCTCGAGCGTCAGCATGCGGGCGAGGAAGCAGCGGCCGCGGGCGGCGAGGCGAGCACCGGCATCAACGTCGTCGACAACGGCGTCACGCGTCCGCTCGACCTGAACGCGCTGCGTGCGTTGATCGTGTCGGCCTGCGACGGCCTCGGCGCTGCGGTTAACCCTGACCCGATCGTCGCGGAAACGGTGAAGAACCTGTACGACGGCGTGCCGATGAGCCAGGTCTACGACTCGGCGATCCTCGCTGCGCGCACGATGATCGAAAAGGATCCGGCATACAGCCAGGTCACGGCCCGCATCCTGCTGCACACGATCCGTCGCGAGATCCTCGGCGAGGAAGTGGTCCAGGCCGAAATGTCGGCCCGCTACGCCGAATACTTCCCGCAGTTCCTGAAGCGCGGCGTCGACGCCGGCCTGCTCGACGACAAGCTGCTGCAGTTCGACCTGAAGCGTCTGGGCGAAGCGCTCGACGCGAACCGCGATCTGCAATTCGGCTACCTCGGCCTGCAGACGCTGTACGACCGCTACTTCCTGCACGTCGACGGCGCCCGCATCGAAATGCCGCAGGCATTCTTCATGCGCGTCGCGATGGGCCTGTCGCTGAACGAGATCGACCGCGAAACGCGCGCGATCGAGTTCTACAACGTGCTGTCGAGCTTCGACTTCATGAGCTCGACGCCGACGCTGTTCAACTCGGGCACCCACCGCTCGCAGCTGTCGTCGTGCTACCTGACGACGGTCGCGGACGACCTCGACGGCATCTATGAAGCGCTGAAGGAAAACGCGCTGCTGTCGAAGTTCGCCGGCGGCCTCGGCAACGACTGGACCCGCGTGCGCGCACTCGGCTCGCATATCAAGGGCACGAACGGCAAGTCGCAAGGCGTGGTCCCGTTCCTGAAGGTCGTCAACGACACGGCCGTCGCGGTCAACCAGGGCGGCAAGCGCAAGGGCGCGGTGTGCGCGTACCTGGAATCGTGGCACCTCGACATCGAGGAATTCCTCGAGCTGCGCAAGAACACGGGCGACGACCGCCGCCGTACGCACGACATGAACACGGCGAACTGGATTCCCGACCTGTTCATGAAGCGCGTGATGGAAGGCGCCGACTGGACGCTGTTCTCGCCGTCGACCTGCCCGGATCTGCACGACAAGTTCGGCGCGGAGTTCGAGAAGGCTTACACGGCTTACGAAGACAAGGTCGCGCGCGGCGAGATCAAGCTGTTCAAGAAGATCCCGGCGCAGCAACTCTGGCGCAAGATGCTCGGCATGCTGTTCGAAACCGGCCACCCGTGGATCACGTTCAAGGATCCGTGCAACGTGCGCTCGCCGCAACAGCACGTCGGTGTCGTCCATTCGTCGAACCTGTGCACGGAAATCACGCTGAACACGAGCGACACCGAAATCGCGGTGTGCAACCTGGGCTCGGTGAACCTCGTCGCCCACCTGGTGAAGCAGGCCGACGGCAGCTACGCGCTCGACCACGACAAGCTGAAGCGCACGATCAGCGTCGCGATGCGCATGCTCGACAACGTGATCGACATCAACTACTACGCGGTGCCGAAGGCGCGTAACTCGAACCTGAAGCACCGTCCGGTCGGCATGGGCATCATGGGCTTCCAGGACTGCCTGCACCTGCTGCGCACGCCGTACGCGTCGGAAGCGGCCGTCGAGTTCGCCGATCGTTCGATGGAAGCGGTCTGCTACTACGCGTACTACGCGTCGACCGAGCTGGCCGAGGAACGCGGCCGTTACTCGAGCTACCGCGGCTCGCTGTGGGATCGCGGCATCCTCCCGCAGGACACGCTGAAGCTGCTGACGGAAGCGCGCGGCGGCTACGTCGAGGTCGACACGTCCGAGTCGCTCGACTGGACGACGCTGCGTTCGCGGATCGCCGCACACGGCATGCGCAACTCGAACTGCGTCGCGATCGCGCCGACGGCGACGATCTCGAACATCATCGGCGTGTCGGCATGCATCGAGCCGACCTTCCAGAACCTGTACGTGAAGTCGAACCTGTCGGGCGAATTCACGGTGGTCAACGAGTACCTCGTTCGCGACCTGAAGGAACGCGGCCTGTGGGACGAAGTGATGGTCGCCGACCTGAAGTACTTCGACGGCATGCTGTCGCGCATCGACCGCATCCCGGCCGACCTGCGCGCGATCTACGCGACCGCGTTCGAAGTCGACCCGACGTGGCTGGTCGAAGCGGCGTCGCGTCGTCAGAAGTGGATCGACCAGGCGCAGTCGCTGAACATCTACATGGGCGGCGCGTCGGGCAAGAAGCTCGACGAGGTCTACAAGCTCGCATGGCTGCGCGGTCTGAAGACGACCTACTACCTCCGCACGATGGCGGCGACGCACGTCGAGAAGTCGACGGTCGCACACGGCGCGCTGAACGCAGTGCCGACGAGCGGCGGCTCGAGCAGCGGCGGCGCGCAAGGCGCGGCAGGCGGCTTCGGTGCGGCGGGCGGCGATGCATCGTCGGGCGCGATCAATGCTGCACCGGCGCTGGCGCCGGTCGAAGCAGACGGTCCGGTGTGCACGATGCGTCCGGGCGATCCGGGCTTCGACGAGTGCGAAGCCTGCCAGTAACGCGGCGCGCATGACCTGAAGAAGGTTCGGGCGGCGCGCACGGCAACCGATCGAGGTTGAAGTGTGCGCCGCTCTCTACTAAAAAAATGATAAGGAATCTGTAACGCGGCACTTGCGTTGCAGGCAGTGACAAGCGATCGAAACATCCCCGACGACGTCGCGTTTCGATCAGCGTTCGATGCGTCGAGCGCACCTCGCGATACATGCGTGACACGCGTCGCGCTCTGCATGAACGACGATGCGTTGCTCAAAGTGTTGTATCGAGGTCGCAACGCGAATCGAAAAAAGGATTTTTCGTGAGCGAACCCTTTTATCGCTCAGGAAAAGATGGTACAAACCGTTCTAAATTGATGGTGAGAATTTATGCTCAACTGGGATGACGAGAAGACTGCCGTAACCCCCGCGAGCGGAGCGCAGCAAAACGCGATGCGCACCTCCGCAGGGATGGCTGTCGGACTGCAGGCTGCAACGCCTGCCGCCCATCAGGTCCGCGACATTTTCGAAGGCGATCTTGCGGTGCCGCCGCAAGCATCGGCTGTTCCCGCTGGCGGTTCGGAAGCGCGGGTCAATGTCGCCGACAAACGCATCATCAACGGCCAGACTGACGTCAATCAGCTGGTGCCGTTCAAGTACAAGTGGGCGTGGGAAAAGTATCTGGCGGGTTGCGCGAACCACTGGATGCCGCAGGAAATCAACATGTCCCGCGACATCGCACTGTGGAAGGACCCGAACGGTCTGACCGAGGACGAGCGCCGCATCGTCAAGCGCAACCTCGGCTTCTTCGTGACGGCCGATTCGCTCGCCGCGAACAACATCGTGCTCGGCACGTACCGCCACATCACGGCGCCCGAATGCCGGCAGTTCCTGCTGCGCCAGGCGTTCGAGGAAGCGATCCACACGCACGCGTATCAATACATTGTCGAATCGCTCGGTCTCGACGAAGGCGAGATCTTCAACGCGTACCACGAGGTCACGTCGATCCGCGCGAAGGACGAATTCCTGATCCCGTTCATCCACACGCTGACGGACCCGGCCTTCAAGACCGGCACGCTCGAAGCGGATCAGAAGCTGCTGAAGTCGCTGATCGTGTTCGCCTGCATCATGGAAGGCCTGTTCTTCTATGTCGGCTTCACGCAGATCCTCGCACTCGGCCGCCAGAACAAGATGACGGGTGCTGCAGAGCAATATCAGTACATCCTGCGTGACGAGTCGATGCACTGCAATTTCGGCATCGACCTGATCAACCAGATCAAGCTCGAGAACCCGCATCTCTGGACCGCGGAATTCCGCGCTGAGATCCGCGAGCTGTTCAAGCAGGCTGTCGAACTCGAATACCGCTACGCCGAGGACACGATGCCGCGCGGCGTGCTGGGTCTGAACGCGTCGATGTTCAAGAGCTATCTGCGCTTCATCAGCAACCGTCGTTGCCAGCAGATCGGCCTCGATCCGCTGTTCCCGAACGAGGAAAACCCGTTCCCGTGGATGAGCGAGATGATCGACCTGAAGAAGGAACGCAACTTCTTCGAGACGCGTGTGATCGAGTATCAGACGGGCGGTGCGCTGTCCTGGGAATAACCCGCAGCAGCGAACCCGTCACATGATGGAGCAGCCGGCGGCCTCTCGGCCCCGGCCCAAGGTTTAGGAGCAAGAACGCCTGATGCAAAGCATGCCCGGTGCCTTATCGGCCCAACGACATGATCGGCACTTTGCGAACCCTTCAGTGGGATGGGCAAACTTCCCTCCGGAAAAAGCGGACGGCCGTGTGGCGGTCCGCTTGATCAAGCGATTAGGGGTAGCGGCGCGAGGTGCGCCGGCTACCGACTTGATTTGGCGCGCGAGGCCATGGGGTCACGCGCGCCATACCGTATTCATTAGCGTAAGCGCGTGGTATCCGCGTACGCCGATGAATAGCCCGCTTCGAAGCGCACGTCCTGAACAGCGTCCGCGGGAAGCGGGTTTTGACGAAGGGTGTAGTTTGAACTGACTCTCATCTGAACCTGAAGGAGAACAACATGGCTACTGCCAAGAAAAAACCGGCTGCTAAGAAGGTCGCTGCCAAGAAGGCCGTTGCGAAGAAGGCTGCTGCTCCGGCGAAGAAGGCCGCTGCGGTGAAGAAGGTTGCTGCGAAGAAGGTCGCGGTGAAGAAGGTTGCCGCGAAGAAGGCAGCACCGGCGAAGAAGGCCGCTGCGAAGAAGGTCGCGGCAAAGAAGGTCGCAACGAAGAAGGTTGCAGCCAAGAAGGTTGCAGCGAAGAAAGTCGCGGTGAAGAAGGTTGCCGCGAAGAAGGCAGCACCGGCGAAGAAGGCCGCTGCGAAGAAGGTTGCAGCCAAGAAGGTCGCAGTGAAGAAGGTTGCTGCGAAGAAGGCCGCACCGGCGAAGAAGGCCGCTGCGAAGAAGGCCGCGCCGGCGAAGAAGGCTGCCGCGAAGAAGGCTGCGCCTGCGAAGAAGGCCGCTGCTAAGAAGGCTGCCCCTGCCAAGAAGGCTGCGCCCGCGAAGAAGGCTGCCGCTGCACCGAAGGCTGCCGCACCGAAGGCCGCTGCCCCGGCGAAGAAGGCTGCTGCTCCGAAGAAGGCCGTCGTGAAGAAGGCTGCACCGGCAACCACCGCGTCGACCGCATCGGTCGCGCCGGCATCGGGCGTGAAGACCGCGCTCAACCCGGCAGCGGCATGGCCGTTCCCGACCGGCAGCCGTCCGTAATCGCGGCTGACCCGCACCACCCGGACACTCACGTGGTGTCCGCGGGTTGAGTAGCGCTACTCAATCGGTCCCGCCATCTGGCTCAGGTGGCGGGATTTTTTTCGTCCGTATTCGTCGATGCGTCGACCGGCTGTCGGGCATGGACGAAAAAAAACGCATGTGCAGCTTCGCACATGCGTTCGACCGCGGCTTGCGCCGCATGCTGAGGATGCTCGTTAGTGCGTGACGCGCGTGACGCCGCCGCTCGACAGCAGTCGCACACGCTCGCCGGCGCGGAACACTTCGCCGCTCGCCGCCTGCGTGATCGAGCGCAGGTCGCCGTTGTCGAGGCGCACGGTGATTTCGACACCGTTCGCCGTGCTGAGGTTTTCGCCGACCGCGTTGCCCGCGACCGCGCCGACGAGACCGCCCGCGATGGCCGTCAGGATCGACCCCTTGCCACCGCCGATCGCGCTGCCCGCGACCGCGCCGAGCGCACCGCCACCGAGCGTGCCGATCGCGCTGCCGCCGCCGTCGGACTGGATGCGCACGGCACGGACGCTTTCGACCGTGCCCATGCGGACGGTCTGTTCGCGCTGCGCCTGGCCGACGCTATAGACATCTGCCGAGCCCGGCGCCGTGAAGCAGCCCGCGAGCGTCAGCGTGGCCGTCAGCATGGCGGCGAGCGTGAGGGTTTTCTTGGTCATCATTTTTGATCTCCCACAATATTCATTTGAGACTGTACCCGAAGGCAGCCTCGAAACGCGCGTCGATTTCGGCGCGCGTCAGTGCGTAAGTTTGAGGCCCCTGGTGAGCGATCTTGATCGAGCCCATCAGGCTCGCGAGGCGGCCCGTGGTTGCCCAGTCGAGGCCATTCTCGATGCCGTACAGCAGGCCGCCACGGAAGGCGTCGCCGCAGCCGGTCGGATCGACGACACGCTCGGCTTGCACGACCGGAATCTGTTCTTCGCCGTTTTTGTGAAGAATAGTGGAGCCGTGCTCGCCGCGCGTGATGATCAACGCCTGAACCCGGCTGGCGATTTCCTGTTCGGACCAGCCCGTCTTGTCGCTGACGAGTTTGCCCTCGTAGTCGTTGACCGCGACGAAGGTCGCGAGTTCAATGATGCGGCGCAGCGTCGCACCATCGAACAGCGGCAGGCCCTGGCCCGGATCGAAGATGAACGGGACGCCGGCCTTCGCGAATTGCTCGGCGTGCTGGACCATCCCGTCGAAGCCGTCCGGCGCGACGATGCCGAGCTTCACGCCCGACACTTCGTCCGCGCGGTTCAGGTGCGACTGCATCATCGCGCCCGGGTGGAATGCGGTGATCTGGTTGTTCTCGAGATCGGTCGTGATCATCGCCTGCGCGGTGTGCGTTTCGGGCACCACGCGCACGCTGGCCCTGGACAGGCCGAGGCTGTCGAGACGCTCGAGATAGCGATCGGCGTCGTTCGCGCCGACCGTCGCCATGATGCGCGCGTCGCCGCCGAGCATGTGCAGCGCGTAAGCGATGTTCCCCGCGCAACCGCCGAATTCGCGACGCATCGTCGGCACGAGGAAGCTCACGTTCAGAAGGTGAACCTGGTCGGGCAGGATGTGCTCGCGAAACCGGCCTTCGAAGGTCATGATGTTGTCGTAGGCGAGCGAGCCGCAAATCAGCGTAGTCAAGGCGTGCGTTCCTGTAGAGAGCAAAAGGAAGCGGCCGCCCGGCCGGCGCGCCGAGGCCGTCGGGCCTCGCGCGGCAGCGCCGGGCGGCAGCGGGTTACTTCAGTGCGGCGAGCGCTGCGTCGTAGTTCGGCTCGTCCTTGATCTCGCCGACGAGTTCCGCGTGGATCACCTTGTCCTGCGCGTCGAGCACGACGACCGCGCGGGCCGTCAGGCCGTTCAGCGGACCGCTCGTCACGTCGACGCCGTACGCGTTCGCGAACGCGCGGGCACCGCGGAACGTCGAAGCCGTCACGACGTTCGCGAGGCCTTCCGTCGTGCAGAAGCGCGTGGCGGCGAACGGCAGGTCGCCGGATACGACGATCACGACCGTGTTGTCGAGCGACGACGCGGCTTCGTTGAACTTGCGGGTCGACGTTGCGCAGGTCGGCGTGTCGAGGCTCGGGACGATGTTCAGCACCTTGCGCTTGCCGGCGAAGCTGGCGAGCGACAGATCGGCGAGGTCCTTGCCGACCAGCTTGAAGTCGGGGGCTTGCGAGCCGACGGCCGGGAACGTGCCGGCGAGATCGATCGGGTTGCCACCCAGCGTAACTTTGCTCATGTTCGTGCTCCGAAATAGCGCGCCGCTGCGGCGCGCGGGTTGAGACGGCGCGCATGCGCGCGCCGCGGGGCGTCACGGATAGAAGATCTGGACGCGGAAATTCGAGGCGGGTGCGCCGTTCGTGTCGAGACGGACGACCATCGTCCGCGTTGTGCCGGGCGGCAGCCCGGCGTCGATCGGCGTGCCCGGGCGGACGTAGTCGCGCGGCGCGAGCACGCGGCGCACGGTCACGTGATTCGTGTCGTCGAGCAGCGTCAGCTCGAGCGACGGGTAGGCGAGTGCGACGCGGTAGCGGTTCGTCAGCGGCACCTTCAACTCCAGCACGCGCGGGCCGTCGAGCTGGCGCAGGTCGGCCGCGTCGAGCCGCAGCCCGTCGATCGCGCGTGGCGGCGTGACCGTGCAGCCGAGCGGCGCGCACGCCTGCCGGAACCAGCCCTGCGTGACCGGCCAGTCGATCATCACGGTTTCGCGCTGCCACCACGCGAGTTGCGCGACGAGCAGCACCGCGAGCGCGGCGGCCACGAGTCCGCCGAAAAAGCCGCCGAGCATCCCGCGTCGCTGCGGCGCGCGTGTCTCGCGGGTCACGGCGAAGTGCGGGCGATCGTCGTCGGCCAGTGCGGCGGGGAAGGGCGCGGCCGGTTGGACGGCCGCTTCGCTGGCGGCCGCGGCCGGTGCGGGGGCGCGCTCGTCGGCGTCGGCGCCGGGTTCAGGGACGGCTTGCGCCGGCGTGAATGCGAAGCGCGGTTCGCGCGGTGCGCGTTCGTCGTCGGGTACGGAGAAGTGCGCGTTGCCGACAGGTTCGTCCGCGTCGGCCGCTGGCGGCGTGTGCGCGACGAAGCGCGGTTCGCGCAGGTCGGGTTCGGCGGGTGGCGTGGCCCGCGATGCGCCGGATGAGTCGGTTTCGTGCCGCGCCCAATCCGGCTCGGCCGACGCGACAGCGTGCAGTTCGGCTGGAGCCGATGAGATCGGGGCAGGCGTGCCGGACAGGTGGACGACGCCGGCGTCCATGGCCGGCAGCGCGAGCGGCACCAGCGGCTCGGTTCGCACGGTCTGCACGGTGTGCTGCAGGGACGGGTCGACGCCGGCATCGAGCCACGGCGCCCACATGTCCCAGCCTTCGGGCTGGTAGTCGGAACCGGACGTCGGCTCGACCGGTGCGTCGGTGGCGAAGAGCCGCGCGGGCGCGGCTTCGTGTTGCGGTACGGCGGCGGCCGGCCCGGCCGGTGCCGCTTCGGTCAGCGCAGGCTCGGGAACGAGCGACTGCGACGCGTTGAAGACCTGATGGCAGTGTCCGCAGCGCACGAGCCCGTCATGCAGCGAGAGCTGTTCCTGCTGCAGCCGGAAGACGGTTTCGCAATGAGGGCAGCGCGTCGCAAGAAGCATGTCGAGCCGGGCGGCCTGCTGGCCAGAGTGAAGGACAGCGCTATTCTAATGGCTTTCCCGCCGCGTTCCGGCGAGGCATACCCAACCTTCGTGTTCGCGCCAGACCGAGATGTCGACGTAGCGCGCATAGACGGCCGCGACTTCGTCCGCCTGGCGCGCGAGCACGCCCGACAGCGCGATGCGCCCGCCCGGTTTCACCTTCGATGCGAGCATCGACGCCATCAGTTTCAGCGGGTTCGACAGGATGTTGGCGACGACGATGTCGAATTCACCGGCCGGGCATGCGTCGGGCAGGCCGTACGTGACTTCCGCGTGGTTGCGTTCGCTGTTCTGCCGCGCCGATTCGACCGCTTGCGGATCGATGTCGATGCCGACCACGGGGTTCGCCCCGCATTTCTTCGCGAGGATCGCGAGAATGCCCGAGCCGCAACCGTAGTCGAGCACGGACTGGCCGGGCTTCACCGACTGTTCGAGCCACTCCATGCACAGGCGCGTGGTCGGGTGGCTGCCCGTGCCGAACGCGAGGCCGGGGTCGAGTTCGAGGATCAGCGCGTCGGGGTCGGGTGCGTCGTGCCACGAGGGCACGACCCAGATCCGCTCGCCGATCGGAATCGGCTCGAATTGCGACTGCGTGAGCCGCACCCAGTCCTGTTCCTCGACTTCGCGTACGTCGAACTTCGGCGTCTCGGCGACGCCGATCTCGTTCGCGGCCGCCGCGAGCAGCACGGCCGGATCGTGATCGGGCGACAGCAGCGCGATCACGCGCGAGTGCTGCCATGCGGTGCGTTCGGGAACGAGGCCCGGCTCGCCGAAGAGCGGCTGTTCGTCGGGCGTGTCGGCGTCGGCGTCCTCGACGGACACCGACAGCGCGCCCAGGTCGAGCAGCGCGTCGGACAGCGCCTCCGCATGCTCACGGGCCAGTTCGACGACGAGTTCGCGATAGCTCATGCTTACGCTTCTTCCGGTGCGACCTGCTGCTTCTGGGCGAGCCGGTGTTCGAGATAGTGGATGCTGGTGCCGCCTTCGACGAACTTCGAGTCGATCATCAGCTCGCGGTGCAGCGGGATGTTGGTCTGGATGCCTTCGACGACCATCTCCGACAGCGCGATGCGCATCCGGCGGATCGCCTGGTCGCGCGTCGCGCCGTAGGTGATCAGCTTGCCGATCATCGAATCATAGTTCGGCGGCACGAAATAGCCATTGTATGCGTGCGAGTCGACGCGCACGCCGGGGCCGCCCGGCGTATGCCACGACGTGATCCGACCCGGCGACGGCGTGAACTTGAACGGATCTTCCGCGTTGATCCGGCATTCGATCGCATGTCCGCGGAACTGGATGTCGCGCTGGCGCAGCGCGATCTTCTCGCCGGCCGCGATGCGGATCTGTTCCTGGACGATGTCGACGCCCGTGATCATCTCCGACACCGGGTGCTCGACCTGCACGCGCGTGTTCATCTCGATGAAGTAGAACTCGTTGTTCTCGTACAGGAATTCGAACGTGCCCGCGCCGAGATAGCCCATTTTCTTGCACGCGTCCGCGCAGCGGTCGCCGATGCGCTCGATCAGGCGGCGCGGAATGCCGGGCGCCGGCGCTTCCTCGATCACCTTCTGGTGACGGCGCTGCATCGAGCAGTCGCGCTCGCCGAGCCAGATCGCGTTCTTGTGCGCGTCCGACAGCACCTGGATTTCGATGTGGCGCGGGTTCTCGAGGAACTTCTCCATGTACACCTGCGGGTTGCCGAACGCACGGCCGGCTTCCTCGCGGGTCATGTTGACCGCATTGACCAGCGCGGCCTCGGTGTGCACGACGCGCATCCCGCGCCCGCCGCCGCCGCCCGCTGCCTTGATGATGACCGGATAGCCGATCGCGCGGGCAATCTTCACGATCTCCTTCGGATCGTCCGGCAACGCGCCTTCCGAACCCGGCACGCACGGCACGCCGGTCTTGATCATGGTCTGCTTCGCGGTGACCTTGTCGCCCATCAGGCGGATCGTTTCCGGACGCGGGCCGATGAACGTGAAGCCCGACTGCTCGACGCGTTCCGCGAAGTCGGCGTTCTCCGACAGGAAGCCGTAGCCGGGGTGGATCGCCTCGGCATCGGTGACTTCCGCGGCGCTGATCAGCGCCGGCATGTTCAGGTAGCTCAGGTTCGACGGGGCCGGGCCGATACAGACGGCTTCGTCCGCGAGGCGGACGTACTTGGCTTCCTTGTCGGCTTCCGAGTAGACGACCACCGTCTTGACGCCGAGCTCGCGGCACGCGCGCTGGATGCGCAGCGCGATTTCACCGCGGTTGGCAATGAGGATTTTTTCAAACATAGCGAGTATTCGTCTCTTCGAGGGGCGCGCGAACGGCGCCTGGCGAGCATCGGCGGAGCGCGGCCGGACAGGCCGCGCGGCGGGCTTAGCCGATCACGAAAAGCGGCTGGCCGTATTCGACGGCCTGGCCGTTCTCGACGAGGATTTCCTTGATCACGCCGGCCTTGTCCGACTCGATCTCGTTGAGCAGCTTCATCGCTTCGATGATGCAGATGGTTTGGCCTTCCTTGACCGTGTCACCGACCTGGGTGAACGGGTCCGCGCCCGGCGACGGTGCGCGATAGAACGTGCCGACCATCGGCGACGTCACGACGTGGCCTTGCGGCACGGCGGGCGCGGCAGCGGCGCCTGCGGCCGGCGCGGCAGCCGCGCCTTCGGTCGGCAGCGCGACCGCCGGGGCCGGTGCGCTGACCTGCGGGGCAAATCCGCCCGTCGGCTGGACATAGACCGGCGGCGCGTTCTTGACGATACGCACCTTGCCTTCGCCTTCCGTCACTTCCAGCTCGGAGATGCCGGATTCGGAGACGAGGTCGATCAGAGTTTTCAGCTTACGAAGATCCATCGGGAATTCCCCTTTCAATACGTGAAAGCGCCGGTGGGACCGGCGCTGAATCTAGATCGCGAAATCAGCCGCGCGACGTGCCTTGCAGCTTGTCGAGCGCGTACTCGAGCGCGTACAGATAACCTTTCCAGCCGAGCCCGCAGATCACGCCTTCGGCCTGGTCGGAAAAGTAGGAGTGGTGCCTGAACGCTTCGCGGCGGTGCACGTTCGACAGATGAACCTCGACGAACGGGATGCCAACACCGGCGATCGCGTCCCGGATCGCGACGCTCGTGTGCGTATACGCGGCGGGATTGATCAGGATGAAATCGGTCTGTTCCTCCCGCGCGGCCTGGATGCGGTCGACGAGCGCGCCTTCATGGTTGCTCTGGAACGACGACAGTTCGGCGCCGGCTTCCTGCGCCCGCGCGGCAAGCGCCTGATCGATCTGCGCGAGCGTGACGCGGCCGTACACCTCCGGTTCCCGGGTGCCGAGAAGGTTCAGGTTGGGGCCGTGCACCACCAGCAATCGTGTCATGGTCGCTTCTATTTCTGCGGAATTGCGCGAACTTTAGCGCTATTTAGAGAAATTTGTCTAGTTTTGCCGAACGGCCACGCGCGCCGGACCTGCAAGAATTACCGGTGCGGCCGCAAAGTATCAGCGAATTCCCGTGAAATTGCGCCGATCGACGCACAAATCGCCGCCAACGCGCAGGCAGCCGTTCAGGGCGATCACAACGCGTCGAGGGTCTTTTTCAGCTCGGCCGGTTGGATTTGTCCCAATTTTGTCTCGCGAATCTTGCCGGTTTCGTCGATGACGACCGTAAACGGCAGCGCGCCGGCGGTATTTCCAAAATTGCGGGCCAGATCCGCGCCCGCATAACCGCTGACGAAAACCGGATAGTCGACCTTCACCTTCTGCAGAAAGTTCTTCACGTTCTGGTCGGAATCGACGCCGATCCCGATGAAACGGATCCCCTTCTGCTTGTATTGGTGCGACAGCGCGACGAGCTCCGGCATTTCTTCGACGCACGGGCCGCACCACGACGCCCAGAAATTGACCACGACCTTCTGGCCCTTGAAGGAAGCGAGCGACGCCGGCTTGCCGTCGACGCCGGTCAGCGACGCGGCCCACAGCTGCTCGACCGGGCTGCCTTTCGCGGTGGAGGCGGCGACGGCGACGCCGTCATCGGCGCTGCCGCCGCGGAACCAATGGCCGGCGGCGAGCCCGCCGGCGACGGCGGCGGCCGCGACCACCGCGAGCGCCAACATGCGTTTCATCATCATCGTTGAATCATTCCGGTTCGGAAGGGGCGTTGCTGGCCTCGAGCAGCGCGCGCAACACGGTGGCGTCGGCGCGGGCGACCCGGCCGCGGGCGTCGGCCTTGACCGCGCCGCGCAGGTCGTCGCTCGCGTAGAGCGCGACGTGAATGCCGATCGCGTCCACGTCGCGCCGCGGGCGCCACAGGAAGCTGAGCGTCTCGACGTCGGCGCGACCGGCGAAATGCCGCGTTTCGGACACGTCGTACTGAACGTTCTGGTTCAGCAGGTAGATCGCGACGTCCTTCGGGTTGTCGGTGAATATCTGCAAATGGATGTCCGAATGCGCGTTCGCGGTGCCGTTCAGCACCGCGCCCGTCACGTACGGATTGAACTCGGCGAGCCGGCGCATCCAGTCGAGCGCGATCTCGCGCAGACGGCGCAGTTCGTCCGGCTGCGTGTCGCTCTGGAACAGGGCGAGGTACTCGCGCAGTTCTTCCTCGATCAGGTCGTTATCAGGCAGCCATTCGCCGGCAACGCGCGTATCGCCGAACAGCTGGCGCGCGGCCTTGCGTTTCGCGCCGGCGTAATCGAGGCCGTCTTCCGCGATCAGGCGGGCGGCGGACTGGGCAATTTCCTCGCGGGCGCGCCGCGGGTCGACAAGAGGTTTGCGAGACATGATCCGGCAATCATACTCGATCGCCGCCACGGCCGAACGCGGTGCGGCCGGGTGCCGCCCGCCGCGCCGCGCGGCGTTCGGATCCATCGTTCGGGCCGCCGGGCAGGGCGGGCCGTCAGTTACAATGACGGTCTTTGTGTCGCGGCGAAAGTCGTTGGCCGGGCGGCCTGTCCGGCGTGCCGCAGACCTTCCTTTCCGAATCGACGGCGCCCGGCGGCGCGAAAGCATTCATCTATGCACATCCACATTCTTGGCATCTGCGGCACCTTCATGGGCGGTCTCGCCGTGCTCGCGCGCGAGGCGGGCCACACGGTGACGGGTTGCGACGCGGGCGTCTATCCGCCGATGAGCACGCAGCTCGAGGCGCAGGGCATCACGCTGATCGAGGGCTACGGCGCCGAGCAGATCGACCTGAAGCCCGACCTGTTCGTGATCGGCAACGTCGTCACGCGCGGCAACCCGCTGATGGAGGCGATCCTCGATCGCGGTCTGCCGTATGTATCGGGCCCGCAATGGCTCGGCGAGCACGTGCTGGCCGGCAAATGGGTGCTGGCGGTCGCGGGCACGCACGGCAAGACGACCACGTCGTCGATGCTCGCGTGGCTGCTGGAAGATGCCGGCCTGAACCCGGGCTTCCTGATCGGCGGCGTGCCGCTGAACTTCGGCGTGTCGGCGCGGCTGACCGATTCGAGTTTCTTCGTGATCGAGGCCGACGAATACGACACGGCGTTCTTCGACAAGCGCTCGAAGTTCGTCCACTACCGGCCGCGCACCGCGGTGCTCAACAATCTCGAGTTCGATCACGCCGACATCTTCCCGGATCTCGCCGCGATCGAAACGCAATTCCATCACCTCGTGCGCACCGTGCCGGGCGTCGGCCGGATCGTGACCAACGGCCGCTCGGACGCGCTGGAGCGCGTGCTCGCGCGCGGCTGCTGGAGCGAGGTCGAGCGCTTCGGCGTCGACGGCGGCTGGCAGGCGCTACCTGCCGAGGACGGCGTGCCGGTCGACGAGCGTTTCGCGGTGTATTTGCAGGCCGAGCGCGTCGGTGAGGTCGCGTGGCAGGTGCAGGGCGACCACAACCGGATGAACGCGCTCGCGGCGATCGCCGCCGCGCGCCACGTCGGCGTGCCGCCCGCGCAGGCCGCCGAATCCCTCGCATCGTTCCGCAACGTGAAGCGGCGCATGGAAGTGCGCGGCAGCGTGGACGGTGTGACCGTCTACGACGACTTCGCGCACCATCCGACCGCGATCGAAACGACGATCGCCGGTCTTCGTGCGCGCATCGGCCGTCAAAATTCCCGCATTCTCGCCGTGCTCGAGCCGCGTTCGAACACGATGAAGCTCGGCGTGATGAAGGCGCAACTGCCGGCAAGCCTCGCCGACGCCGACCTGGTGTTCGGCTACGGTGCCCCGACCGGGCGCGACGCGCTCGGCTGGAACCTCGGCGACGCGCTCGCGCCGCTCGGCGACAAGGCCCGCGCGTTCGACGATCTTCACCTGCTGGTGAAGTCGGTCGTCGAGGCCGCGCGCCCGGGCGACCACGTGCTCGTGATGAGCAATGGCGGCTTCGGCGGCGTGCACCAGAAGCTGCTCGACGCGCTCGGGAGCCGCGCGTGATCCTGTACCTGCACGGATTCCGGTCGTCGCCGGAGTCGCAGAAGTCGCGGCTCCTCGCCGCGCGCATGGCCGAACTCGGCCGCACGCACGAGTGGCGCTGCCCGTCGCTGTCGGTGTCGCCGCTCGAGGCGATCGCCGTCGCGGAAGCCGAGGTGGCCGGTGCGCACGACGTGACGGTCATCGGCAGCTCGCTCGGCGGCTACTACGCGACCTGGCTCGCCGAAAAGCACGGCTGGAAGGCGGTGGTGCTGAATCCGGCGATCGTGCCGCAGCGCGATCTCGAGCAGTATCTGGGCGAACAGCCGCTGTGGCACGGCGGCGGGTCGATCGTCGTCGAACGCCGTCACCTGCACGAGCTCGATGCGCTGCGCGTGCCAGCGATTTCGCGGCCCGAACGCTACTATCTGTTCGCGGCGACGGGCGACGAAGTGCTGGACTACCGCGAGATGCTCGCCCATTACCCGGGCGCGAAAACGCGCGTGATCGAAGGCAGCGATCATGGAATCAGCGAATTTGCCGACTATGTCGACGACGTTCTCGCCTTTTGCGACGAAAGAACGTCATGAACCCGGCGTCATGCCGATCGAATTCCCATCATCATGCGGCGCCGCCGATGCGGCGCCCGGCAGTCTGAACGAGAGTACTGAGTGAACGTTTTCTTCGAGGAATCGGGCAGTTTCAAGGCGGGCAGCGTGCTGTCGCGCCAGGGCGACGCATTTCAGGTCGAGTTGCCCGGCGGGCGGCGTGCGAAGGTCCGTGCAAAGGACGTGCTGATCGAATTCGAGAAGCCGGCCGCGAGCGAGCTGATGCAGGAAGCCGATACGGCCGCGCAACAGATCGACCTGGACTTCCTGTGGGAATGCGCGCCGGCCGAGGAATTCGCATATACGGCGCTCGCCTCGGAATATTTCGGCGCGACCTACGGCCCGGTCGAGCGCGCGGCGCTGGTGCTGCGGCTGCACGGCTCGCCCGTCTACTTCCGACGCAAGGGGCGCGGCCAGTATCAGCGCGCGCCGGAAGAGCAGCTCAAGATGGCGCTCGCGTCGCTCGAGCGCAAGCGCCAGCAGGCGCTCGTCCAGGCGCAGTATGAAGAGGAACTGAAGGCCGGCAAGCTGCCGGAGGCATTCGCGGGCAAGGTGCTCGGGCTGCTGACGCGGCCGGACAAGAACGCGATCGAATACAAGGCGATGGAAGCGGCCGCCGGGGCGCGCGGCGTGTCGCCGGCGCGGCTGATGCTCGACTGCGGCGGCATCGCGTCGCCGCGTGCGCTGCACGAGGCGCGCTTCCTCGCGGAATTCTTCCCGCACGGCACGGGCTTTCCCGCCGTCACGGTCGGCCCGCTGCCGGACGACCTGCCGCGCGCGGACGTCGAGGCGTTCTCGATCGACGACATCACGACGACCGAAATCGACGACGCGTTCTCGGTCGAACACCTGTCCGACGGTCGTGTGCGGGTCGGCGTGCACATCGCGGCGCCGGCGCTCGGCATCGTGCGCGGCGACGCGGTCGACGCGATCGCGCGCGCGCGCCTGTCGACCGTCTACATGCCGGGCGACAAGATCACGATGCTGCCGGACGACGTCGTCGACGTGTTCACGCTGAAGGAAGGCGATTACCGCCCGGCGCTGTCGCTGTACATCATCGTCAACCGCGAGACGCAGGAGATCGTCGCGAACGAGACGCGTGCCGAACTCGTGTTCGTGAAGAACAACCTGCGCCACAACACGCTCGACGAGCTCGTCAACGAAGAGACGCTCGCGGCCGGCACCGGCGACTACCCGCACAAGGACGACATCGCCGTGCTGTGGCCGCTCGCGCAGGCGCTGTTCGAGAAGCGCCAGGTCGCGCGCGCGGGCTACGGCCTGAAGCGCGAAGTGCAGCGCAACACCGACTACAACTTCTACGTCGAAGGCGAGCACGTGACGATCACGCCGCGTCGCCGCGGGTCGCCGCTCGACCTGATCGTGTCGGAGCTCGCGATCCTCGCGAACTCGACGTGGGGCGCGTTCCTGCACGATCACACGGTGCCCGGCATCTATCGCTCGCAGCGCGGTTTCGGCGCGCCGGGCCCGAAGCGCACGCGGATGCAGACGACGGCCGCGCCGCACGAAGGCCTCGGCGTCGCGCAGTACGCGTGGAGCACGTCGCCGCTGCGCCGCTACGTCGACCTCGTGAACCAGTGGCAGCTGCTCGCGTGCGTGCAGCACGGCGTCACCGCGAAGCTCGCCGCGCCGTTCAAGCCGAAGGACGCCGACCTGTACGCGGTCGTGCAGGGCTTCGACGACACCTATACCGCCTACGCCGACTACCAGCGCCGGATGGAGTACTTCTGGTGCCTGCGCTGGCTCGCGCAGGAGCAGAAGAAGCAGGTCGTCGCGAGCGTCGTGAAGGGCGACCTGGTGCGCCTCGAGGAAATTCCGCTGCTGCTGCACGTGCCGGGGCTCGGTGTGCATGCGCGCGGCACGCGCGTGCTGCTCGACGTGATGTCGCTCGACGAGCTGACGATCGAGGCGTCGGTGCGGCTGCTGAACGTGCTCGACGCGCCGACCGTGACGAGCGGCGACGCGGCCGACGACGAAGACGAGACCGAAGGCGGCGACGACACGCTGGTCGATGCGGAAGACGCGTCGGCGGAAGCCGAGGCCGAGGCACTGGCCGAAGCGGACGGCGCGGCGGTCGAAGGCGGCGAGGCCGCGAGCGGCAACGGCCAGGAAAGCGAAGAGAGCGAAGAGGGACGCGCATCATGAACGCAGCCGCGTCGACGAGCGGCGCCGACCGCTACGTGGTGTTCGGCAATCCGGTGGCGCACAGCAAGTCGCCGTTCATCCACGCGCAGTTCGCCGCGCAGACGGGCGAGGCGATCGTCTACGAGCACCGGCTCGCGCCGCTCGACGGTTTCGAGGCCGCCGTGCGCGCATTCATCGTCGAAGGCGGGCGCGGCGCGAACGTGACGGTGCCGTTCAAGCTCGACGCGCACGCGCTCGCCGACACGCTGTCGCCGCGCGCGGCGGCGGCGGGCGCGGTCAACACGCTGCGCATCGAAGCCGACGGCCGCATCTACGGCGACAACACGGACGGCGTCGGCCTCGTGCGCGACATCGAATCGAATCTCGGCGTGTCGCTCGCGGGTGCGCGCATCCTGCTGCTCGGCGCGGGCGGCGCGGCGCGTGGCGTCGTGTTGCCGATGCTCGAGCGCGCGCCGCTGTCGATCACGATCGTGAACCGCACCGCGAGCAAGGCCGAGGCGCTCGTCGGTCAGTTCACGCAGGCCGCGCACGATGCGGGCTGCGTGCTGTCGGGCGGCGGCCCGGACACCGTGCGTGCGGAACCGTACGACGTGATCGTCAACGCGACGGCCGGCAGCCTCGACGCGGCGCTGCCGGAGTGCGACGCGGCCGCGTTCGGCGCGGGCACGCTCGCGTACGACATGATGTACGGCGCGCAGCCGACCGTGTTCATGCAGCATGCGGCGTCGCTCGGCGCACGCACGGCCGACGGGCTCGGGATGCTGGTCGAGCAGGCGGCCGAATCGTTCTTCATCTGGCGCGGCGTGCGGCCGGACGGCGCACCGGTGCTGGCCGCGCTGCGCCAGGCGCTCGCGGCGGCCTGACCGGAGCGCGGCAGGTGGTGGCGGTAAGCGGTACGCAGCGCACACGGACGATCAGCCCGACCCGCTGGATCGTCTATGCGGGTTCGGTGTTCGCGGGCGCGTGGCTCGCGACGCAGCTGTTCTATCTCGTGCAGATCGCGCTGTGGTCGCTCATCAATCCGGGTTCCACCGCGTTCATGCGGACCGACGCGTGGTGGCTGTCGCGCGACAATCCGCCCGCGCGGATCCAGCACCAGTGGGTGCCGTACGACCAGATCTCGCGCAACCTGAAGCGCGCGCTGATCGCGTCGGAGGATTCGACCTTCGCGACCAACAACGGCTACGACGTCGACGCGATCCTGCAGGCGTGGGAGAAGAACAAGGCGCGCGGCCGGATCGTCGCGGGCGGTTCGACGATCACGCAGCAACTCGCGCGCAATCTGTTCCTGTCGCGCGAGAAGAGCTACATCCGCAAGGGGCAGGAGCTGATCATCACGTGGATGCTCGAGACGGTGCTCGACAAGGAGCGAATCTTCGAGATCTACCTGAATTCCGTCGAATGGGGCCGCGGCGTGTACGGTGCCGAGGCCGCCGCCCGCTATTACTACAGGATTCCCGCGAGCCGGCTCGGCGCGTGGCAGTCGGCGCGCCTCGCGGTGATGCTGCCGAAGCCGCGCTGGTTCGACGCGCACCGCGGCTCGGCGTACCAGGCGCAGCGCGCGGCCGTGATCGCCCGCCGGATGGGCGCGGCCGAACTTCCGCAATCGCAGTGAGCGGCGCGCCCGCGCCGTCACATTGTCCGTTCCGTCGCCGGCGCGCCATTGGTGCGCTGCAGCGCATTCATGTCGCCCGCATTTCGGGACATATCCATTAGACGAATTCGTCTATTTCGCTTTACTGAGCAATGCCCGCCCGCGCGGGATTTTGTTTGCCGATATGGCACGAAATCCGCGCGGTTTTAGTGTTTCCGGGTAAACGCGAAAGCAGTTGAAAGGCTGCCGAAAAACAATGGTTCGGCAATCGAAGCATTCCTGAAAGGTGTGCACCGCACCGCACGTCGCTCGAATATTTCCAAATTTTTCAAAGCCCACCCGCTCACGTATATTGGCCAGCGCCTCGGCTTATCGGCCGCAATCGAGGCGGGGGGCGGCTTACCCGGCTGCTCGACACAAAAAACATTCGAGAGAAGGAAAGCAACGATGCCAGCGAGCAAAGCGAAGCTGTTGTTGGGAGTTGTGTTCTCTTCGCTGATTCTGACGGCCTGCAACGACGACATGACGTCGTCCTCCGCAGCAGGTACCGACAATTCAGCCGATCCCGCCGCTCAGGTGGACAAGCCGTACAACGATCCCAACAGTTATTCGTCGAGCGCGACCGCGTCGCTCGACGCGTCCGCCGCGGTCGAAAAGGCCGCCGTCACCCATCACCAGATCACGCTGAACGGCAAGACGATTCGCTACACGGCCACCGCCGGCCACCTCGTCGCGCGCAATCCGCAGACGGGCGCGCCCGAAGCATCGTTCTTCTACGTCGCGTACACCGCCGACAACCAGCCCGCGGCGAAGCGGCGCGTCACGTTCCTGTACAACGGCGGTCCCGGCTCCGCATCGGTGTGGCTCCATCTCGGCTCGTTCGGTCCGAAGCGGATCCAGACCGGCGACCCGAACGCGAACGCGTCGACGTTCCCGTTCGTCGACAACGCGGAAAGCCTGCTCGATACGACCGACCTCGTGTTCGTCGATGCGATCGGCACCGGCTTCTCGGAGGCGATCGCGCCGAACACGAACCAGACGTTCTGGGGCGTCGACCAGGACGGCGGCGCGTTCCGCGACTTCGTGACGCGCTACATCGCCGTGAACCAGCGCGACACTTCGCCGAAATACCTGTTCGGCGAGTCGTACGGCACGCCGCGCACCGACGTGCTCGCGAACCTGCTCGAGACGGCCGGCGTGAAGCTCGACGGCATCGTGCTGCAGTCGTCGATCCTGAACTACAACGCGAACTGCGACATGGCGAGCGACTATGTCGGCAACTCGAACAACGGGGCGAGCCCCGTGAGTTGCGCGGGCTTCGTGCCGTCCTACGGCACCGTCGGCGCGTACTACCAGCTCGACAACCCGAACCCGTCGAGCCTGCCGCAATACGCGGACCAGATGCGCCAGCTGACGGCCGGCAGTTACGTGCCCGCCGTGAACGCGTATCTCGCGAGCCACACGCCGCCCCCGCCGACGCTCGTCACGACGATGGTGAATTCGACCGGCGTGAAGCAGTCGCTGTGGAACGCGGACTTCAACGTCGTCCCGACCTTCTTCGACAACAGCTTCCAGGTGTCGCTGATCCCGGGCACGCTGATCGGCCGCTACGACGCACGCGTGAACGTGCCGTCGTCGAGCCCGCTCGCGGCGGACGGCGACCCGTCGAGCACGTTCATCACGAAGCCGTTCAGCGACACGATCGGCAGCTACCTGCCGAACGTGCTGAAGTACAGCGCGCAGTCGGCGTATTCGCTCAGCAGCAATGCGATCCAGACCTGGGACTGGACGCACGACGGCCTCGCGATGCCCGACACGATTCCCGATCTCGCGGCTGCGCTGACGCTGAATCCGTCGCTGAAGGTGCTGTCGCTGAACGGGTATCACGACATCGCGACGCCGTTCTACCAGACCGAGCTCGACCTCGCGCGGCTCGGCTCGCAACCGAACCTGACGATCAAGGACTATCAGGGTGGACACATGGTCTATCTCGACGATACGTCGCGTCCGCAGGAGAAAGCCGACCTTGTGACTTTCTACAACGCGGCCGCGCACTGATGCGATGTGCGGGCCTGGCGACGCGCGCCCGTGGCGGCGCCGTTCGCCGGCCGCCGACGACCTCATTCCAGACTGGAGCCTGACATGAAGAAACGTTTCATCGTCGTTGCCGCCGCGCTCGCGTGCGCCGGCGTTGCAGCATCCGCATCGGTGTCCGCGTTCGCGCAGGCGAGCGACGCCGCCACCCCGGCGCGCGCGCGCCAAGCGCAGCTCGGCGATCCGTACGTGCCGCCGGCCGCGCGCAAGCCGACCGCCGGCACGCAGACGACGGGCGCCGCGCTGCACGCGCAGGTGGTGCGCAAGCTCGCGCGGCAGTTCGGCGCGGCCGATACGCAGAACACCGGCTCGATCACCGAAGCGCAGGCGCGCGCGGCCGGCCTCGGCTATGTCGCGAATCACTTCCGGCAGATCGACGCGAGCGGTAGCGGTCGCGTGTCGTTCTCCGACGTGCAGCGCTACATGCAGGCGCGCAGCACGAACCAGCAGTAAGCGCGGCGCGCGTGACCAACACGGGGGCGGAACCCGCGACGTGTCGGGTTCCGCCCCCGTGCGCATGGAGCGGCCGTTTCGCGACGGCCGCCGCAGCACTTTGCCGATTTATCTCATTATCTGGACAACGCATTCAAATATTGGAGGCGAATGCGTGCGCTCCTACAATCCGAAGCACATCGACAGCTTCGGACCCACGCATCGCGCGGCGCCCGACGCACACGGAGACACATTCCATGAAGTTCGCCGGGCGCTTTCCTCGGTGCATCGACCGCCGCGTTGCCACGACGCCCGACCTCGTTCCGGCGTCGCGACAGCGGCTTCCCCGATTCCGCTGAAGAAGCACGTTCCATGACCAAGATGCCCGATTCCCTTGCTCTAGACGCCCGGCGCGCGACGCCGGACGATGCGCCGCTCACCGACACCATCGGCGCGACCAGCACGCCGCTCGACCTCGCCGCGCAGCAAGCCGGCACGCAGACGCTGTTGCGCGGCCTCGCGATCCTCGAAGCGATCGCGAACGGCGCGCGCGACATGCGTGCGATCGGCGCCGCGCTCGGCACGACGCGCAGCACGACGCACCGTCTCGTCAGCAGCCTCGTGCAGGCGCGCTACCTGCGCCAGGTGCAGGGCGGCTATCTGCTCGGCCCGAAGCTGATCGAGCTCGGCACGATCGCGCTCGAGCAGATGCCGCTCACGGCGGTCGCGCGGCCGCACCTCGAGGCACTCGCCGAAGCGACGCTCGACACGATCCACCTCGGCGTGCGCGACGGCGACGACGTGCTGTACATCGACAAGATCCCCGGCACGCGCGGCCTCGAGATGCGCTCGCGTGTCGGCCACCGGATGCCGCTCGCCTCGACCGGCATCGGCAAGGCGATGATGCTCGACCTCGATCCGGACCTGTGGCGCTCGTTGTTCGAAGCCGCGCGGCGCGCGCTGGCCGGCGTCAACTTCAAGCCGGACAACCGGCCCGAGACGAGCGCGTTCCTGCAGCGCATGGCGCATTACGCGGCCGGCGGCTACACGTTCGACCTCGAGGAAAACGAGGCGTCGATCCGCTGCGTGGCCGCGCCGATCCGTGACGCGTCGGGCGCGATCGTCGCGGCCGTATCGGTCGCGAGCACGATTCCGTACATGCCGCACGACCGGATGGACGAACTGATTCCGCTCGTGCAGCGCGAAGCGCGAGCCATTTCCGCGGAACTGGGCTGGAGCCCGCCGCAGGGTACCCGCAGGATCAAACGATGACCAATTCGACCCGGACCGCTCCGGACGCCTCCTGCGCCGCACCGTCGCTGATCGCGCTCGACTGGGGCACGACGTCGCTGCGCGCGTATCTGTTCGACGCGCACGGTGCGCTGCTCGACACGCGCAGCCGTGCCGCGGGCGTGATGCACGTGCCGGCCGGCGGCGCGCGTGCGTTCGACGTCGTGTTCGAGGAAGCGTGCGGCGACTGGCTCGACCGCGCGCCGGGCGTGCCGGTGCTGGCAGCGGGGATGGTCGGCAGCGCGCAGGGCTGGCGCGAGGCGCCGTACGTCCAGGTGCCGGCCGGCGCCGACGCGCTCGTCGCGGGGCTCGTCACGGTGACGACGTCGCGCGGTACGACGGTGTCGATCGTGCCGGGCGTGATCGCGACGGGCGACTTGCCCGACGTGATGCGCGGCGAAGAAACGCAGATATTCGGCGCACTCGCGAACGATCCCATGCTTGATGCAGATCGTTCAGGCGTACTGATCGGCTTGCCGGGCACGCATGCGAAATGGGCATGGGTGAAGGACGGGCTCATCGAGCGCTTCCAGACCTTCATGACCGGCGAGCTGTTCGCGGCGCTGCGCGATCACACGATCCTCGGCCGCACGATGCGCGCGAGCGAATCGCCCGACCGCGCGGCATTCGCGCGCGGTGTCGCGGTGGCACGCGGCGCGCAGCGCGCGGGGCTGCTCGCGACGATCTTCAGCACGCGCACGCTCGGCCTGACCGACCGGCTCGCGCCCGATGCGCAGGGCGATTACCTGTCCGGCCTGCTGATCGGCCATGAGCTGAACGCGCTCGACGCGATGCTCGCGGAGCGCGGTGTCGCGCTCGCGAACCAGCCGCTGCTGCTGATCGGCGACGACGGATTGTGCGCGCGCTACGTCGACGCGTTGAGCGTGTTCGGCTGCACGCACGCGCGCGTCGTCGCGCAGGCGACGGAGCGCGGCTTGTGGTGGATCGCGTCGCGAGCCGGGCTCGTGCGCGCGGACGGCGAGCCCGTCTGCGCCGACCAGTGAACCGATTGAAGAGGAACCGTCGATGTCGTCCGACCTTACGCTGCCCGCACCGTACACGCCGCACGCCGCGCTGATGCGCGCTTTCGACGCGTGTCCGCTGATCGCGATCATGCGCGGCATCACGCCCGCCGAAGCGGCCGACCACGGCCTTGCGCTGCACGAAGCGGGCTTCCGGATCGTCGAGGTGCCGCTCAACTCGCCGGATCCGTTCGGCAGTATTGCGGCGCTGCGCCGCGCGCTGCCCGACGACATGATCGTCGGCGCCGGCACCGTGCTGCGCGCCGAGCATGTCGACCGCGTGCAGGACGCGGGCGGCACGCTGATCGTGATGCCGCACAGCGACGCGGCCGTGATCCGCCGTGCACGCGAGCGCGGGCTCGCGAGCGCACCGGGCGTCGCGACGCCGACCGAGGCGTTCGCCGCGCTCGCGAACGGCGCCGACGTGCTGAAGATGTTCCCGGCCGAGCAGCTCGGCGTGGCCGTCGTGAAGGCATGGCGCGCGGTGATCGACCGCGCGGTGCCGCTGATTCCGGTCGGCGGAATTTCCCCGGACAACATGCAGCCGTTCCTCGCGGCCGGCGCCAACGGCTTCGGGCTCGGTTCGGCGCTGTACCGGCCCGGCCAGTCGGCGGACGAGACCGCGGCGAACGCGCGCGCGTTCCAGGCCGGCCTGCGCGCGGCGCGCGGCGGAGCCGCATGATGGGACGTCTCGCGGGCAAGGTCGCGATGGTGACGGGCGCGGGCCGCGGGATCGGCGCCGCGATCGCGCGGGCGTTCGCGCGCGAGGGCGCGGCCGTCGCGCTCGTCGACCTCGACTTCCCGCAAGCGCAGCGCACGGCCGCGGCGATCGCCGACGACATCGACGGCGCGCGCGTGCTGCCGCTGCTTGCGGACGTCACGCGGCAGGATTCGGTGCGCGACGCGCTCGCGCAGACCGAGGCCGCATTCGGCCCGCTCGACGTGCTGGTGAACAATGCCGGCATCAACGTATTCGCCGATCCGCTGACGATGACGAACGAAGACTGGCGCCGCTGCTTCGCGGTCGACCTCGACGGCGTGTGGCACGGCTGCCGCGCGGCGCTGCCGGGGATGGTCGAACGCGGTCGCGGCAGCATCGTGAACATCGCGTCGACGCATGCGTTCCGGATCATCCCGGGCTGCTTTCCGTACCCGGTCGCGAAACACGGCGTGCTGGGCCTCACGCGTGCGCTCGGCATCGAATACGCGGCGCGCAACGTGCGCGTGAACGCGATCGCGCCCGGCTACATCGAGACGCAGCTCACGCGCGACTGGTGGGACGCGCAGGCCGACCCGGCCGCGGCGCGCGCCGAGACGCTCGCGCTGCAGCCGATGAAGCGGATCGGCAAACCGGAGGAAGTCGCGATGACGGCCGTGTTCCTCGCGTCCGACGAGGCACCGTTCATCAATGCCGCGTGCATCACCGTCGACGGCGGGCGCGCGGCGCTGTACCACGACTGACGCAACGATTCGACAGACCGCACGTGCGACGGCCGCGCGCACGCTGCGTCGAAACCAACAAGCGGCTGCATTCCGTTCGATGAAGACAAGGAGACACTGGAGATGAAACGCAGAACCTTCGTAACGCTGGCCGCGGCGGCGGCAGTGGTGATCGGCAGCCCGGTCGCGCATGCGGCCGACCCGGTCAAGATCGGCTTCCTGGTGAAGCAGCCGGAAGAGCCGTGGTTCCAGGACGAATGGAAGTTCGCCGAGATCGCGGCGAAGAACAAGGGCTTCACGCTCGTGAAGATCGGCGCGCCGTCGGGCGAGAAGGTGATGAGCGCGATCGACAACCTGTCCGCGCAGAAGGCGCAGGGCTTCATCATCTGCACGCCCGACGTGAAGCTCGGGCCGGGCATCGTCGCGAAGGCGAAGTCGCACAACCTGAAGATGATGACGGTCGACGACCGCCTCGTCGACGGCGCGGGCAAGCCGATCGATGCGGTGCCGCACATGGGGATCTCCGCGTACAACATCGGCAAGCAGGTCGGCGACGGCATCGCGGCCGAGATCAAGAAGCGCGGCTGGGACATGAAGGACGTCGGCGCGATCGACATCACCTACGAGCAGCTGCCGACCGCGCACGACCGCACGAGCGGCGCGACCGACGCGCTGGTGGCGGCCGGCTTCCCGAAGGCGAACGTGATCGCGGCGCCGCAGGCGAAGACCGACACCGAGAACGCGTTCAACGCGGCGAACATCGCGCTCACCAAGAACCCGCAGTTCAAGCACTGGGTCGCGTACGGCCTGAACGACGAGGCCGTGCTCGGCGCGGTGCGCGCGGCGGAAGGACGCGGCTTCAAGGCGGACAACATGATCGGCATCGGCATCGGCGGTTCCGATTCGGCGCTGAACGAGTTCAAGAAGCCGCAGCCGACGGGCTTCTACGGCACCGTGATCATCAGCCCGAAGCGCCACGGCGAGGAAACCTCGGACCTGATGTACGCGTGGATCACGCAGGGCAAGGCACCGCCGGCGCTGACGCTGACGACGGGCATGCTCGCGACGCGCGACAACGTGTCGAAGGTGCGCGAGGAGATGGGGCTCGCATCGAAGTAAGCGGCCCGCCGGCTGCCGCGGCGATGCGGCGGCCGGCGATCGATGGAACTGGAAGCAGGGAGACGACGTGTCAGCGGCACTGCGTTTTGACAATATCGGCAAGGTATTTCCCGGCGTGCGCGCACTCGACGGCATCTCGTTCGACGTGCACGCGGGCGAGGTGCATGGCCTGATGGGCGAGAACGGCGCGGGCAAGTCGACGCTGCTGAAGATTCTCGGCGGCGAATACCAGCCCGATGCGGGCAGCGTGCTGGTCGACGGCCAGCCCGTGCATTTTTCGAGTGCGGCCGCGTCGATCGCGGCCGGCATTGCGGTGATTCACCAGGAGCTGCAGTACGTGCCCGACCTGACGGTCGCGGAGAACCTGCTGCTCGGCCGCCTGCCGAATGCGCTCGGCTGGGTGAGGAAGGGCGAGGCGAAGCGCCATGTGCGCGAGCGGCTTGCCGCGATGGGCGTCGATCTCGATCCCGACGCGAAACTCGGGCGGCTGTCGATCGCGCAGCGGCAGATGGTCGAGATCTGCAAGGCGCTGATGCGCAACGCGCGCGTGATCGCGCTCGACGAACCGACGAGCTCGCTGTCGCATCGCGAGACCGAGGTGCTGTTCAAGCTCGTCGACGATCTGCGCGCGCAGGGCCGCGCGCTGATCTACATCTCGCACCGGATGGACGAGATCTACCGGCTGTGCGATGCGTGCACGATCTTTCGCGACGGGCGCAAGATCGCGTCGCACGAATCGCTCGCCGACGTGCCGCGCGAGCGGCTGGTCGCCGAGATGGTCGGGCGCGAGATCGCGGACATTTATCACTACGCGCCGCGTGCGCTCGGCGACGTGCGGTTTTCGGCCGAAGGCGTCGACGGCCCCGCGTTGCGCGAACCCGCGAGCTTCTCGGTGCGCGCGGGCGAGATCGTCGGCTTCTTCGGGCTGGTCGGCGCGGGGCGCAGCGAACTGATGCGGCTCGTGTACGGCGCGGACCGTCGGCGCGCGGGCGCGCTGACGCTCGACGGCAAGCGCATCGACGTGAAGCGCACCGGCGACGCGATTCGTCACGGCATCGTGCTGTGCCCGGAAGACCGCAAGGAGGAAGGGATCATCGCGATGGCGTCGGTCGCGGAGAACATCAACATCAGCTGCCGCCGACATTCGCTGCGCGCGGGCCTGTTCATCGACCGCAAGACCGAAAGCGAAACGGCCGACCGCTTCATCCAGCGGCTGAAGATCAAGACGCCGAACCGGCGGCAGAAGATCCGCTTCCTGTCCGGCGGCAACCAGCAGAAGGCGATCCTGTCGCGCTGGCTCGCGGAGCCCGACCTGAAGGTCGTGATCCTCGACGAACCGACGCGCGGCATCGACGTCGGCGCGAAGCACGAGATCTACGACGTGATCTACCGGCTCGCGGAGCGCGGCTGCGCGATCGTGATGGTGTCGTCGGAACTGCCGGAAGTGCTCGGCGTGTCCGACCGCATCGTCGTGATGCGCGAAGGCCGCATCGCGGGCGAGCTGCCGCGCGAGCAGGCGAACGAGCATGCGGTGCTGAGCCTCGCGCTGCCGCAGACGAGCGTCGTCGAGGCGGCTGACGCAGCGTGAGGTCGCCACGGGCGGCGCACGACATTCGAATCGATCAAGCGCGGCGCGGGCCGCGCGATGCAGGAGCAGGAGACACAACCATGCAAGTCAGGGAAAACCTCGCCAGCGCAGCCGTGAAGCCGTCGGCCGACGCGCTGGTCCCCCAGCAGAGCGACCGCCAGAAGTGGTGGCAGCACCTCACCGAATACAGCCTGATCGCGATCTTCGCGGTGATGTTCTTGACGATGTCGCTGACGGTCGATCACTTCTTCTCGATCGACAACATGCTCGGCCTCGCGCTGTCGATCTCGCAGATCGGGATGGTCGCGTGCACGATGATGTTCTGTCTGGCCTCGCGCGACTTCGACCTGTCGATCGGCTCGACCGTCGCGTTCTCGGGCGTGCTGTGCGCGATGGTGCTGAATGCGACCGACAACACGTTCGTCGCGATCGTCGCGGCGGTCGCGGCCGGGGCGGCGATCGGCTTCGTGAACGGCGCGGTGATCGCGTACCTGCGCATCAATGCGCTGATCACGACGCTCGCGACGATGGAAATCGTGCGCGGGCTCGGCTTCATCGTGTCGAAGGGGCAGGCGGTCGGCGTGTCGTCGGATACGTTCATCGCGCTCGGCGGGCTGTCGCTCTTCGGCGTCTCGCTGCCGATCTGGGTCACGCTCATGTGCTTCATCGTGTTCGGCGTGCTGCTGAACCAGACCGTGTACGGCCGCAACACGCTCGCGATCGGCGGCAACCCCGAGGCGTCGCGCCTCGCGGGGATCAACGTCGAACGCACGCGCGTGTACATCTTCCTGATCCAGGGCGCGGTGACGGCGCTCGCCGGCGTGATCCTCGCATCGCGCATCACGTCGGGCCAGCCGAACGCGGCGCAGGGCTTCGAGCTGAACGTGATCTCCGCGTGCGTGCTCGGCGGCGTGTCGCTGATGGGCGGCCGCGCGACGATCTCGGGCGTCGTGATCGGCGTGCTGATCATGGGCACCGTCGAGAACGTGATGAACCTGTTGAACATCGACGCGTTCTACCAGTACCTGGTGCGCGGCGCGATCCTGCTCGCGGCCGTGCTGCTCGACCAGCTAAAGAACCGCGGCGTACGCGACTGACCGATTCCACGGAGACGATTCGCATGACCATCGAAACTTCCGCGCAGGATCCGCGCGCCGCGAGCGACGCGCGCTATGCGCGCTACCCGAGCCTGGAGGATCGCGCGGTGCTGATCACGGGCGGCGCGACCGGAATCGGCGCGGCGTTCGTCGAGCACTTCGCGCGGCAGGGCGCGCGCGTGGCGTTCGTCGATCTCGACGCGCACGCGGGCCAGGCGCTTGCGGAAAACCTCGCGCAGGCGCCGGACGTGCGCCACGCGCCGCTGTTCATCCCGTGCGACCTGACCGACATCGACGCGCTGCGCCATGCGATCGACGCGATCCGCGCGCGCATCGGCGCGATCGCGGTGCTCGTGAACAACGCGGCGAACGACACGCGCCACGCGATCGGCGACGTGACGCCCGAATCGTTCGACGCGGGCATCGCGGTGAACCTGCGCCATCAGTTCTTCGCCGCGCAGGCGGTGATCGACGACATGAAGCAGCGCGGCGGCGGCGCGATCATCAATCTCGGTTCGATCAGCTGGATGCTGAAGAACGGCGGCTACCCCGTCTACGTGATGGCGAAGGCGGCCGTGCAGGGCCTCACGCGCGGGCTCGCGCGCGATCTCGGCCCGTTCGGGATCCGCGTGAATTCGCTGGTGCCCGGCTGGGTGATGACCGACAAGCAGCGCAGGCTGTGGCTCGACGACGCGGGCCGCGCGGCGATCAAGGCCGGCCAGTGCATCGACGCCGAGCTGCTGCCGGACGATCTCGCGCGCATGGCGCTGTTTCTCGCGGCCGACGACAGCCGGATGATCACCGCGCAGGACGTGGTGGTCGACGGCGGCTGGGCCTGATTGCCGAGGTTCGCGTTCGCGCGGCACCGCGCGACGACCCGTATCGCTTCATCGACGAAGGAAAGGAGCTCACCATGACCGCCACGTCCTCGCGCGCATCGTCGTCGTCCACGAGCCAGTCGCGCCGCGCGCGCCTGGCTGCCGCCGCGCAGCCGGTCAGCGCCGGCCCGCAGACCGCCGCGTTCGCGCAGGGCGTCGGCGCCGCGCATGCGGCGGCCGTCACGCTGTCGAACGCGTCGCTGCGGCTCGACGTGCTGCCGCACCTGGGCGGCGGCATCGCGCGCTTCGACTGGCGCGGCGACCACGGCGCGCTGGTGCCGGTGTTCCGGCGGTGCGAGCACCCGGAAACGGCGACGGATCCGAACGCGCTCGCGTGTTATCCGCTGCTGCCGTACTCGAACCGGATCGGCAACGGCCGCTTCGAATGCGACGGACGCAGCGTCGCGGTGCCGCGCAACCGCCGCGACGAGCCGCTGCCGATTCACGGCGACGGCTGGCTCGCGCCGTGGCAGGTGGACGACGCGACCGACACGACGCTGCAGCTGTCGCTCGATCGCGCGAGCGGCGCGCCGTACGCGTTTCGCGCGATCCAGTCGTTCGCGCTCGACGACACGACGCTGTCGATCGCGCTGACGATCGAAAACGCGGGGCGTGCACGGCTGCCGTTCGGGCTCGGCCTGCATCCGTTCCTCGTGCGCGACGACGCGACCGAGCTGGCCGCGGCCGCGGGCGGCCTGTGGCTGTCGGGCACGGATTTTCTGCCGGTGCGGCACGTGAGCGTGCCGCCGGCCTGGCAGTTCGGCGTCGCGTATCCGTTGCCGGCGACGCTCGTCAATCATGCGTTCACCGGCTGGGGCGGCCACGCGACGGTAAGCTGGCCGCGCCGCGGGCTGTTGCTGACGATCGCGGCCGACGCCGATTCGTATGTGCTCTATACGCCGCCCGGCGAACATTTCTTCTGCTTCGAGCCGGTCGATCATCCGATCAATGCGGTGAACCTGCCGGGCGGCGCGGCCGCGCACGGGATGACGCTGCTCGCGCCGGGCGAGCGGCTCACGCGGCGTTTCGCGTTCACCGTCGAACGGTCCGATGCGCGCATCGACGCCGCCGCGCGCGAAGGACGCCGGCGACGCGGGTAAAATACGCGGTCTACCAACGGTTTGCCGCGAGTATCCGCCATGTCTTCCCCGCTTACTTTCATCGAATCGCTGCGCGCCGCGTGGCAGCGCACGAATTCGCTGCTGTGCGTCGGCCTCGATCCCGAGCCGTCGCGCTTTCCCGTGCAGTTCGACGGCCAGCCCGACGCGATCTTCGAATTCTGCCGGCAGATCGTCGACGCGACCGCGCAGTATGCGAGCGCGTTCAAGCCGCAGATCGCGTACTTCGCCGCGCATCGCGCGGAAGATCAGCTCGAGCGCCTGATCGCGCACATCCACCTCCAGCATCCGGGCCTGCCCGTGATCCTCGACGCGAAGCGCGGCGACATCGGCAGCACGGCCGAGCAGTACGCGCGCGAGGCGTTCGAGCGCTATCGCGCGGACGCGGTCACCGTGAACCCGTACATGGGCTACGACTCGGTGGAGCCGTACTTCGAGCATGAAGGCAAGGGCGTGATCGTGCTGTGCCGCACGTCGAACCCGGGCGGGTCGGACCTGCAGTTCCTCGACACCAACGGCCGGCCGCTGTACCAGGTCGTGGCCGACCTCGCGGCGAACAAGTGGAATGCGAAGAACGGCCAGCTCGGCCTGGTGGTCGGCGCGACGTTCCCGAAGGAAATCGAGATCGTACGCGGGATCGTCGGCGACATGCCGCTCCTGATCCCCGGCATCGGCGCGCAGGGCGGCGACGTGCAGGCGACCGTCAACGCGGGCCGCACCGCCGACGGCACCGGGATGATGATCAACTCGTCGCGCGCGATCCTTTACGCGAGCAAGGGCGAGGATTTCGCCGAAGCCGCCGCGCTCGCCGCGCAGAAGACGCGCGATACGATCAACGCGTATCGCTGAAATATCGCCGAAACACGGGCTGTCTGCACGGGCGGAGGCCGCCCCTGCCGCTGCGTCGGCGAATCAGCGTTCGCGTTCGTCGAGCAGCTTCAGCAGTCCGCGCAGCGCATGCGTGGCCGCCTGCGTGCGGATCTGCTCGCGGTCGCCCTTGAATACGAGGGTCTCGACGTCGGTATGCAGCCGGTTGCTCCACGCGAACGACACGGTGCCGACTGGCTTCTTCTCGCTGCCGCCCGCCGGGCCGGCGATGCCGGTGACGGACAGCGCGACCTGCGCGCGGCTGTTGCGCAGCGCGCCTTCGGCCATCGCGCGCGCGACCGGCTCGCTGACGGCGCCGTGTTTCTCGATCAGGTCGGGCGGCACGCCGATCATGTCGATCTTCGACTGGTTCGAGTAGGTGACGAAGCCGCGCTCGAACCACTGGCTGCTGCCGGAGATGTCGGTGATCGCGGCGGCGATCATGCCGCCCGTGCAGGATTCGGCGGTGGCGAGCGACAGGTGCTCGTCACGCAGCTTGTTGCCTGCGCGGATCGCAAGCTGATGGACGACGGAATCGGTTGGCATGCGCGTCGGGAAACGGGAGTCGGGAAATCGGTCAGCCGACGACGGAGCGCCAGAACGCGATCACGAGCAGCGTCATGAACGCGGCGATCAGGTCGTCGACCATGATGCCGAGCCCGCCTTTCACGCGACGGTCGAAATAGCGGATCGGCGGCGGCTTGAGCATGTCGAAGAAGCGGAACACGACGAACGCCCACAACTGGCCGATGAAGGTCGCGGGCGTGACGAACAGCATCACGAGCCAGATCGCGACGATCTCGTCCCAGACGACGGCGCCCGGATCGGACGTGCCCATCTTCCGCGCGGTGAAACCGGTGATCCACGTGCCCGCCGCGAAACCGACCGCGATCAGCGCCCACCATTCGGGCACCGTCAGGTAGCGGTTGAACACCACGAACGTGAGCCAGCCGAACAGCGAGCCGAACGTGCCGGGCATGAACGGCGCGAGCCCGCTGCCGAAGCCGAGCGACACGATGTGCGCCGGGTGCGACAGCATGAAGCGCGCGGTGGCGCGCTGCGGCACGTGTCGGGCGGCGCCGGGCGCGGCCGCGGATTGCGCGGTCGGGTCAGTCTGCATGGAAGTGGTCGAAACCGTGCAACGTGAGAGTCAGGGGGGCGCCGGCGGCGTCGCGCCACGCGATCGCGGGCTGCTCCGACGGCGAGGACAACGCGTGTATTGTACCGACTCGCGTCACCCGAACGCCGGCGCTCGCGCCCGCTGCCTCGATCGCCGCGCGGGCCGCGGCCGGCGCGGTGAAGCACAGTTCGTAATCGTCGCCGCCGGCGAGCGTGCAGCGTCGCTGCACGTCGGGCGGCAGCGTCGCGAGCGCGGCCGAGCGCGGCACCGCGTCCGCGTCGATCTCGGCGCGCACGTTCGAGCGGGTCAGGATGTGCTGCAGGTCGCCGGCGAGGCCGTCCGAGATGTCCAGCGCCGCATGCGCGACGCCGGCGAGCGCAAGCCCGAGCGCGATACGCGGCTCGGGACGCTCGAGCGCCTGCCGGAACGCGGCGGCTTCGTCCGCGCCGGCGGTCCATTCGCCGCGCGCGAGCCCGAGCCCCGCGCGGGCGTCGCCGAGCGTGCCGGACACCCAGACGTCGTCGCCGTCGCGCGCGGCGTCGCGCCGCAGCGCCGCGTCCGGCGAGACTTCGCCGAACACGGTCACGCACAGGTTCAGCGGCCCGCTCGTCGTGTCGCCGCCGATCAGTTCGCAGCCGAACCGCTCGGCGAGCGCGAACAGCCCATTGCTGAACGCCTCGAGCCACGCCGCGTCGGCGCGCGGCAGCGCGCACGCGAGCGTGAACGCGCGCGGCTCAGCGCCCATCGCCGCGAGATCCGACAGGTTGACCGCGAGCGTCTTGTGTCCGAGCGCGTCGGGCGCGACATCGGGGAAGAAATGGCGGCCTTCGACCAGCATGTCCGTCGAAATGGCCAGCAATTTGCCGGATCGAGGCGCGATCAGCGCGCAATCGTCGCCGATGCCGAGCGTCGACGCACGCGCCCCCCGGGCCGCGCGGCGCGCGAAGAAGCGATCGATCAGCGAAAACTCGGACAAGGCGGCTGGCACGGCGGACGAACCCGGAAGCGGTGAAGGGAACGGCATTGTACGCAGCGAATGGCGCCGTTCCTGCACCGTTCAGTACATTTTTGTCGCGGCTGTTGCACCCGAATCGCCGGTCTGGCGGCCTTCGATTGGCGCTACAATGCCGTCGAACAGTTATTCTAATCCGCACGTCAAGAGACACATGTCGACCCAAGCCTCCTCCAAAGCCAAGCTCCGCGAAGCCGCTCTCGACTATCACGAATTCCCGACCCCGGGGAAAATCGCGATCGCCCCGACCAAGCAGATGATCAACCAGCGCGACCTCGCGCTCGCGTATTCGCCGGGCGTCGCGTACGCGTGCGAGGAGATCGTCGAGAACCCGCTGAACGCCGCGCGCTTCACGGCGCGCAGCAACCTGGTCGGCGTCGTCACGAACGGCACGGCGGTGCTCGGGCTCGGCAACATCGGCCCGCTCGCGTCGAAGCCGGTGATGGAAGGCAAGGCCGTACTGTTCAAGAAGTTTGCCGGCATCGACGTGTTCGACATCGAGTTGAACGAGTCGGACCCGCACAAGCTGGTCGACGTGATCGCCGCCCTGGAGCCGACCTTCGGCGGGATCAACCTGGAAGACATCAAGGCGCCGGACTGCTTCATCGTCGAGCGCGAAGCGCGCAAGCGGATGAAGATTCCGGTGTTCCACGACGACCAGCACGGCACCGCGATCGTCGTGGCCGCGGCCGTCACGAACGGCCTGAAGGTCGTCGGCAAGGACATCAAGAAGGTGAAGCTCGTCGCGTCCGGCGCGGGGGCGGCCGCGCTCGCGTGCCTGGACCTGCTGGTCGACATCGGCCTGCCGCTCGAGAACATCACGGTGACCGACCTGGCCGGCGTGGTCTACAAGGGCCGCACCGAGCTGATGGATCCGGACAAGGAGCGTTTCGCCCGCGAAACCGAAGCCCGCACGCTGGCCGAGGTGATCGACGGCGCGGACATCTTCCTCGGCCTGTCGGCCGCCGGCGTGCTGAAGCCGGAGATGGTGAAGGGCATGGCCGAGCGCCCGCTGATCCTCGCGCTCGCGAACCCGACGCCGGAAATCCTGCCGGAAGCGGCGCTCGAAGTGCGCCCCGACGCGATTCTCGCGACCGGCCGCACCGACTATCCGAACCAGGTCAACAACGTCCTGTGCTTCCCGTTCATCTTCCGCGGCGCGCTCGACGTCGGTGCGACGACGATCACGCGTGAAATGGAGATTGCGGCCGTCAACGCGATCGCCGAGCTGGCGCAGCACGAGCAAAGCGACATCGTCGCGACCGCATACGGGATCCAGGACCTGTCGTTCGGGCCCGAATACCTGATTCCGAAGCCGTTCGATCCGCGCCTGATCGTCAAGATCGCGCCGGCCGTCGCACAGGCCGCGATGGACGGCGGCGTCGCGACGCGCCCGATCGAGGACATGGAGGCGTACCGCGTTCACCTCCAGCAGTTCGTGTACCACAGCGGCACGACGATGAAGCCGATCTTCCAGCTCGCGCGCAGCGCGCCGGCGGAGAAGAAGCGCGTCGTGTTCGCGGAGGGCGAGGAAGAGCGCGTGCTGCGCGCCGTTCAGATCATCGTCGACGAGAAGCTCGCCAAGCCGATCCTGATCGGCCGTCCGTCGGTGATCGAACACCGTATCCAGCGCTACGGCCTGCGTCTCACGCCGGGCACCGACTTCACGGTCGTCAACACCGAGCACGACGAGCGCTACCGCGATTTCTGGCAAACGTACTACAAGATGATGGCGCGCAAGGGCATCAGCGAGCAGCTGGCCCGTGTGGAGATGCGCCGCCGCACGACGCTGATCGGCTCGATGCTGGTGAAGAAGGGCGAAGCGGACGGGATGATCTGCGGCACGATCAGCACCACCCACCGCCACCTGCACTTCATCGACCAGGTGATCGGCAAGCGCCCGGGCTGCAGCGTGTATGCGGCGATGAACGGCCTCGTGCTGCCGGGCCGCCAGATCTTCCTGGTCGACACGCATGTGAACGTCGATCCGACCCCGGAGCAACTTGCCGAGATCACGATCATGGCCGCGGAAGAGGTGCGCCGGTTCGGTATCGAGCCGAAGGTCGCGTTGCTGTCGCACTCGAATTTCGGCACGAGCAACGCGCCTTCGGCGCAGAAGATGCGCGATACGCTCGCGATCCTGCAGGAACGTGCGCCGGAGTTGAAGGTCGACGGCGAAATGCATGGCGATGTCGCGCTCGACGCGGCGCTGCGCAAGGAAATCCTGCCGGAATCGACGCTGGAAGGCGACGCGAACCTGCTGATCCTGCCGAACATCGATGCCGCGAACATCGCGTACAACCTGCTGAAGACGGCCGCCGGCAACAACATCGCGATCGGGCCGATCCTGCTCGGCGCGGCCCAGCCGGTGCACGTGCTGACCGAATCGGCGACCGTTCGCCGCATCGTCAACATGGCGGCGCTGCTGGTCGCCGACGTGAACGCCGCCCGCTGAGCCGGAAAGAATCGCGCGGCAACGGTCGAACCGGTGCCGCGCGGCGGGCGAAATTGTAAACAAAAGCAAAAAGAGGCGTGCCCGCAATGGGCACGCCGTCGGGCAGGGCGCAAACGCGCTTCCCATAAGCAGCAGCAACATCTCTCCACTCCAGGTAGCGAGCGTGGCAAGGAGGCAAAGTCTTGCCATACGAGAGATGCCGCCAATATTCTATCTCATGTAAGATAAATGTAGTCTTATTTCGGTAAAAAATGCGCGATTCCGGGCGGGGCCAGCCTTTCGATTCCCAAACGAACATTGATTCGCGCGGACAATAGCGCTACGCTAACGCCTTTGGTTGGTCGTCAACTACTTGATTTAACAGCGGGAACCCTGGTTCATGGCACGCAAGTGGCTCCGCAACGGCGCGCTCGCGTCCGTCTTCGCGATGTTCGCGATGGGTATCGTCGGTACACCGACGGGCAGTCTGGTTTCCGCCGCTTACGCACGGCAGGCCGCGTCGGCCGACTTGGCCGTCGGCGGGGTCGATACGATCCCGACCGCCCGTCTGCCGCGCGAGGCCGTGACCACGCTTGGCCTGATCGGCGCCGGTGGCCCCTATCCGTACGAGAAAGACGGCGTCGTCTTCGGCAACCGCGAGCGGATCCTGCCGAAGGCGAAGCGCGGCTACTACCACGAGTACACGGTGCCGACGCCGCGCGCACGCAATCGCGGCGCGCGCCGGATCGTCTGCGGCGGGCCATTGCGCCGGATCGACAACTGTTATTACACAGACGACCACTACAACAGTTTTAAACGTATTGTTGAATGACTTCGGGATGAACGGAATGAGCGACTCCATCTACGCGCACGATACGGCGGCGGCGGAACTGTTCGCGGCCGGCGACGGCAATCTGTTTCAGCGCGTGATGCAACTCCACGCGGCGGCACAGGCCGGCGGCTCGCCGGAGCAACAGGAAGCCGAGCCCGGGCTTTCATCGAACGAGGAGCCTATGAGCCTTTTCACGACCGTGCGACCCAATCTCGTGCAGTCGATCCGCGCGTTCCGCGTGCAGGATCTCGCCGACGAAGCCAACCGGCTCGGCCAGCATTTCCTGTACGCGCATTGCGGCGCCGCGCAGTCGAAGCAGGAAGTGATGGAGACGATCGCGACGTCGTTCCTGTTTCCGAAACATTTCGGGAAGAACTACGATGCGCTGTACGACTGCCTGACCGACCTGGTCGCGAAGGCCGGCGCGCAGCCTGGTTTCGTGATCGTCCTCGAAGGGCTGCCGATCGCGCAGAAATTCGACAAGGAAGGGCGCGAAACGCTGCTCGACGTGTTCCGCGAAGCCGCCGAATTCTGGGCCGAGCGCAAGGTCGCGTTCCGCGTGTTCTATTCGTTCGCGTAAAGCGCGAACCCGTCGGCCGCCCGAACGCGGCCGATCCGGCAAAAGGCCCGCCTCGCGCGGGCTTTTTTGCGTCCGCGCGACGCATTCGCGCGGCGACCCCGAGAGCCCGCGCGCCGCGTGTCGCGACGCGTCGGGTTCGTCACCAGCCGCCCCAGCGCGCGGCCAGCGCCGCGAGCACAGCCGCGCCGGCCGTCTCGGTGCGCAGCACGCGCGGGCCGAGCGACAACGCGGTGAACCCGCGTGCGCGTGCCGCGTTTTCCTCGTCCGGCGACAGCCCGCCTTCGGGGCCGATCAGCAGCGTGACGGTCGCCGTAGGCGGCGCGTCGGGCAGCGACGCGAACGGGATGCTCGCGCGCGGCGACAGCAGCAGCCGCAGCTCGCCGTCGGCCGGCGCGGCCGGCAGCCCATCGAGCCAGGCGCCGAAGCCGCGTACCGGCGCGACGTCGGGCACGCGGTTGCGCCCGCATTGTTCGCACGACGCGCGCACGACGCCGCGCCAGTGCGCGACGCGCTTGTCCGCGCGCTCGCCGGACAGCTTCACGACGCCGCGCGCGGTCGACAGCGGCACGACCGCCGCGACGCCGAGCTCGACGGCCTTCTCGATCACCCAATCCATCTTGTCGCCGCCGGCGATGCCTTGCGCGAGCGTCACGCGATAAGGCGGCTCGGCCTCGGCCGGGTCGAACGCCTCGATCTGCGCGAGCGCGCTGCGCTTGTCGATCTCGACGAGCCGCGCGCGGTACTGGCCGCCGCTGCCGTCGAACAGCGCCAGCGCGTCGCCGGGCTGCAGCCGCAGCACTTGCGCGTGACGCGCGACGTCGGCCGGCAACGCGAGCGTCGCGTCGGTGCGCAGCGCCGCCTCGATGAAAAAGCGCGGCACGGCCGCGGTGGTGGTGGCTTCACTCATGCGTATCGCAGCTCCGTTCATGCGCTCAGACGGCGCGCGAGCGCCCAGCGGTAGCCGTCGAGATCCTCGATCTGCGCGAAGCGGTCGCCCCAGAACTGGTCTTGCGGCGCGGTCAGCGATTTTGCGCCCGCGTCGAGCGCGCGCTGCCAGGTCGCGTCGACGTCGTCGACATACAAATAGAACGATTGCGGGGCGGTTGCGCCCGCACTCTTCGGCGTGAGCGCGGTGGAGCCGAATGCACCTTCGGGCGCGAACATCACGATCAGTTGCCCGCGGTAGGTCATCTCGACGTGCATGATCGCGCCGTCCTCGTCGAGGACGTCGCGCAACTCGAAGCCGAATGCGGCCTGGAAGAACTCGATGGCCGCATGCGCATTGCGCACGGCCAGGTAAGGCGTCAACCAAGGCACGTTGGCCGGACGTGGATCGGTCATGAAATCTCCTGTCGAACGGTGTTGGCGCTTGAGCGGTTGCTCCGGTCCCATGCTTGGCAGTCCAACGGATATTGGCGCGCGGGTGCCCGGTGCGGTCCCGCGGACATGCCGGCGGGCCGCGTGCATCGTTCCGGGCGTGGGCGTCGCGGGTCGGGCGCGGGAGAACGCGCGGCCAACCCGAAGAACGATGCGTCCGCCCGGGACGCTCAGCGACGAACGCCCAGTGTATCGCGCAGCGCGCGCGGCAGGGCAAAGAGGGCCGCATGGAGCCGCGCATCGTAGTAGCGCAAGCCCTGCACGCGGCGCGCGGAGAGACGCTCGTCGATGTCGTGCGCGAACAGCGCGGCGGCATCGAGCGTGTCGCTCGCGATCGCCATCAGCCATTGGGATCCGTACAGCGGCACGTGCGCGGACAACGGATCGACGAACGCGAAGCTCGCGCGCAGGTCGGCGAGCAGCGCGGCGATGCGCGCCGCGTGGAACACCGGCGAGCCGAGATGCAGCGAGATCGCGCCGCACGGCGTGAGGATCCGCTTGAGTCGCGCGTAGAACTCGCGCGTATAGAGGCCGGCCGCCGGCGAATCGGGCGGCGTGAGGTCGAACACGACGAGATCGAAATGCTCGACGGTCGACGTGACGAAATGCGCGGCGTCGCCGATCACGACCTCGACGCGCGGGTCGTCGAGCGCGCCCTGGTGCACGTCGTCGAGATAGCGGCGCGCCATGCCGACCACTTCATCGTCGAGTTCGGCGACGACGATCCGCTCGATGCACGCGTGCTTGAGCAGCTGGCGCGCCGCGCCGCCGTCGCCGCCGCCGAGCACGAGCGCCTTGCGCGGGCACGGATGCGTGAGCGCGGCCGGGTGCGTCATGCACTCGTGGTACACGTATTCGTCGCCGACCGACGTCATCGGCCGTCCGTCCAGCGTGAACAGGCGCCCGAGCTGCGGGGTTTCCCAGACTTCGATGTGCTGGTGCGGCGACGCGACGTGCGCGAGCCGGCGTGCGTTCGGGAAGCCGTACGCGGCGTCGGGCGTGGGATGGAAGAGAAGGGTCGTGTTCACGGGCGGGCCGCTCGGGGCGGGCAGTTCCGACGCCTGAATTATAGGAGGCGTGCGGTTCCGCGGAAAAGCGTGCCGGAACACCGTGCGCCGACAAGGGAAATGTCAGCCCATCTGTTAAAATGTCGAGCTTTGCAGCCCCGTCCGTAGGCTCCGTCCGCTTCGCGTCCGTCAGGCGCCGCACCGCGCGCCGGGAACGATTGACGCTCGAGCTTCCGGATCCGCCGTGCCCCCGTTTCCTCGACTCGTTCTCCGGACTCGACATGACGACTTCGTCTCCCGCCTCCACCACCCTGATGGCCAACGCGATCCGTGCGCTCGCGATGGACGCCGTCCAGCAAGCGAACTCCGGCCACCCCGGCATGCCGATGGGCATGGCCGAAATCGGCGTTGCGCTCTGGTCGCGCCACCTGAAGCACAACCCGACGAACCCGCACTGGGCAGACCGCGACCGCTTCGTGCTGTCGAACGGCCATGGCTCGATGCTGCTGTACTCGCTGCTGCACCTGACCGGCTACGACCTGCCGATGGAAGAGCTGAAGAACTTCCGCCAGCTGCACTCGAAGACGCCGGGCCACCCGGAATACGGCATCACGCCGGGCGTCGAGACGACCACCGGCCCGCTCGGCCAGGGTCTGGCGAACGCGGTCGGCATGGCGCTCGGCGAAGCGTTGATGGCCGACGAGTTCAACCGCGACGGCGCGAAGATCGTCGATCACCACACGTACGTGTTCCTCGGCGACGGCTGCCTGATGGAAGGCATCTCGCACGAAGCCTGCTCGCTCGCGGGCACGCTGAAGCTGAACAAGCTGATCGCGCTGTACGACGACAACGGCATCTCGATCGACGGCGACGTCGTCAACTGGTTCCACGACGACACCCCGAAGCGCTTCGAAGCCTACGGCTGGAACGTGATTCCGAACGTGAACGGCCATGACGTCGACGCGGTCGACGCGGCGATCGCGAAGGCGAAGCTGTCGGACAAGCCGACGCTGATCTGCTGCAAGACGGTGATCGGCAAGGGCGCGGCGACCAAGGCCGGCGGCCACGACGTGCACGGCGCGGCGCTCGGCGCGGAAGAAATCGCGAAGACGCGCGCAGCGCTCGGCTGGAAGTGGGAACCGTTCGTGATCCCGCAGGAAGTCTATGCGGCATGGGACGCGAAGGAAGCCGGCAAGCGTGCCGAATCCGAGTGGGACGCATCGTTCGCGCAATATCGCGCGAAGTTCCCGGCAGAAGCCGCTGAATTCGAGCGCCGGATGGCCAACAAGCTGCCGGCCGACTGGGCCGAGAAGGCCGCGGCGATCATCGCCGGCGCGAACGAGCGCGCCGAGACGGTCGCGACCCGCAAGGCATCGCAGCAGGCGATCGAAGGGCTGGCTGCCGCACTGCCGGAACTGCTCGGCGGCTCGGCCGACCTGACCGGCTCGAACCTGACCAACTGGAAGGCATCGAAGGCGGTCCGCGCGAACCCGGAAGGCGCGGGCGTGCTGCTCGGCAACCACATCAACTACGGCGTGCGCGAATTCGGCATGAGCGCCGCGATCAACGGCCTCGCGCTGCACGGTGGCCACAAGCCGTTCGGCGGCACCTTCCTGACGTTCTCCGACTACAGCCGCAACGCGCTGCGCGTCGCGTCGCTGATGAAGGTCCCGTCGATCTTCGTGTTCACGCACGATTCGATCGGCCTCGGCGAAGACGGCCCGACGCACCAGTCGATCGAGCACGTGTCGAGCCTGCGCCTGATCCCGAACCACGACGTATGGCGTCCGGCCGACACGGTCGAGACGGCCGTCGCATGGACCCACGCGGTTGCCGCAGACCGTCCGTCGAGCCTGATCTTCAGCCGCCAGAACCTCGCGTTCAACCCGCGCACCGACGCGCAGATCGCGAACATCGAGAAGGGCGGCTACGTGCTGAAGGACTGGGACGAAGAGATCGTCGCGCGCAAGATCATCCTGATCGCGACGGGCTCGGAAGTCGAACTCGCGATGAAGGCCGTCGAGCCGCTCGCGCAGCAGGGCATCGCGGCCCGCGTCGTGTCGATGCCGTCGACCAACGTGTTCGACCGCCAGGACGCCGAATACCGTGAACGCGTGCTGCCGCACGGCGTGCGCCGCGTCGCGATCGAAGCGGGCGTGACCGCGTTCTGGCACAAGTACGTCGGCCTCGAAGGCGGCGTCGTCGGGATCGACACGTTCGGCGAATCGGCCCCGGCCGGCGTGCTGTTCAAGTACTTCGGCTTCACTGTCGAGCACGTCGTCGAGACCGCGAAGGCCGTGCTGGCCTAAAAGCATTCGCGACGCGCGCCACCCCCGCGCGCGTCGCACCGTGAAGCTGCACGAAACGAATTTTTTCAGCCATCAGGAGATAGACCATGACGATTCGCGTCGCAATCAACGGCTACGGCCGTATCGGCCGCAATACGCTGCGCGCGTTTTATGAAAACGGCAAGAAGCACGATCTCGAGATCGTCGCGATCAACGATCTGGGCGATGCGAAGACCAACGCGCACCTGACCCAGTACGACACCGCGCACGGCAAGTTCCCGGGCGAAGTGTCGGTCGACGGCGACTACCTCGTCGTGAACGGCGACAAGATCCGCGTGCTGGCCAACCGCAACCCGGCGGAACTGCCGTGGGGCGAGCTGGGCGTCGACGTCGTGATGGAATGCACGGGCTTCTTCACGACGAAGGAAAAGGCGAGCGCGCACCTGAAGGGCGGCGCGAAGAAGGTGATCATCTCGGCGCCGGGCGGCAAGGACGTCGACGCGACGATCGTCTACGGCGTGAACCACGACGTGCTGAAGGCCGAGCACACCGTCATCTCGAACGCATCGTGCACGACGAACTGCCTCGCGCCGCTCGTCAAGCCGCTGAACGACAAGATCGGCCTCGAAACCGGCCTGATGACGACGATCCACGCGTACACGAACGACCAGGTGCTGACGGACGTCTATCACGAAGACCTGCGCCGCGCGCGTTCGGCCACCCACAGCCAGATCCCGACGAAGACGGGTGCTGCATCGGCCGTCGGCCTCGTGCTGCCGGAACTGAACGGCAAGCTCGACGGTTACGCGATCCGCGTCCCGACGATCAACGTGTCGATCGTCGACCTGTCGTTCATCGCGAAGCGCGACACGACGGTCGAGGAAGTCAACGCGATCATGAAGGAAGCATCGGAAGGCGCGCTGAAGGGCATCCTCGGCTACAACGACGCACCGCTGGTGTCGATCGACTTCAACCACAACCCGGCTTCGTCGACGTTCGACGCGACGCTGACCAAGGTGTCGGGCCGCCTCGTCAAGGTGTCGAGCTGGTACGACAACGAGTGGGGTTTCTCGAACCGCATGCTGGATACGGCAGTCGCATTCGCGAACGCGAAGTAATCCCGCACGTCGCGCGGCCGCCGCAAGGCGGTCTGCGTGACGAACGAGCCCGGCCCGGTTTTTCCGGCCGGGCTTTTTTATTGCCCGGCGTTCGCCGTCACGTGTTCGAGCGCGTCGACGAACGCACGCTTCAACGGGCTGTCGAGGTCGGTCCACGCGAGGCCGATGCCGGTCCGGTGCCCGGCCAGGTCGAGCGGCCGCGCGAGCACGTTCGGCGGCAGCGCGCTCGCGGCTTCCGCCGGGATCAGCCCGATCCCCATCCCGGCCGCGACGAGCGCGAGCATCGTCGTGAATTCGCCGAATTCCTGCGCGATCTCGAGCGTCGTGCCCGCGCGGCTCAGCGCGAGCAGCATGTCGTCGTGAAAGCCGGGCGCGTAGCGGCGCGCGAGCACGAACGCGGGCTGGCCGCGCAACGCGGCCGGCGCGATCGTCTCGTGCGCGGCGAGCGGATGGTCGATCGGCAGCGCGACGACGAAGCCCTCCTCGAGCACCACGCGCGTGTCGATGCCCGCATACGCGGCCGGCAGCCGGATCATTCCGAAATCGATGCGCCGGTCGCGCAGCGCGGCAATCTGGTCGGGTGTCGGCAGATCCTTCAGCTCGAGCGCGATCAGCGGATAGCGCTCGCGCATCGTGCGCAGCACGGCCGGCAGCAGCGCCGGCAGCACCGACGACACGAACGCGATGCGCAGCGTGCCGATCTCGCCGCGGCTCGACAGCCGCGCCATCTGCTCCGCACGCGCGGCCTGCTGCAGCGTCGCCCGCGCCTCGGGCAGGAACACGCGCCCGGTATCGCTGAGTTCGACCTTGTGGCGGTCGCGCTCGAACAGGCGTGCGCCCAGATCTTCCTCGAGCGCCTTGATCTGCATGCTCACCGCGGATTGCACGATGAACAGGCGCTGCGCGGCGCGCCCGAAATGCAGCTCTTCCGCGAGCGTGACGAAGGCGCGCAATTGCTTGAGTTCCATGGTGGGCGGGCGGCAGCAGACGGTGATCGGATTTCATGATAACCGGATCAAAAAAGACCATTGGCGTGACCCCGGCCGAGCGCCGAAGATACGCTCATCGCGAGACCGGCCGCGACCGGCGGGCGGCTCGATGGCACGAGGAGACATGCATGAGCAACGCGCTTGACCGGTTCCGCCTGGACGGCCGCCGCGCACTGATCACGGGTTCCGGACGCGGGATCGGGCTGACGCTCGCCCGCGGGCTCGCGGAGGCCGGTGCGGCGATCGTGATCAACGATCGCAATGAGGAGAAGGCCGCGACGCTCGCGCGCCATTTCCGCGACGAAGGTTTCGCGGCCGATCACGCGGTGTTCGACGTCGCCGAGCACGCGCAGGTGCGTGCGGCAATCGACGATGTCGAGGCGCGCGTCGGCGCGATCGACATCCTCGTGAACAACGCGGGCATCCAGCGCCGTGCGCCGCTCGATGCATTCGATCCGGACGACTGGCATGCGCTGATGCGCGTGAATCTCGACGGCGTGTTCAACGTCGCGCAGGCGGTGGCGCGCCACATGATCGCGCGCGGCCGCGGCAAGATCATCAACATCTGCTCGGTGCAGAGCGAGCTTGCGCGGCCGACGATCGCGCCGTATGCGGCGACCAAGGGCGCGGTGCGGATGCTGACGAAAGGGATGTGTGCCGACTGGGCGCGGCATGGCATCCAGGCGAACGCCCTCGCGCCAGGCTATTTCGAGACGGAGCTGAACCGCGCGCTGGTCGACGACGCGGCGTTCTCCGACTGGCTGTGCAAGCGCACGCCAGCCGGCCGCTGGGGGCGCGTCGACGAGCTGTGCGGCGCGGCGATCTTCCTCGCATCGGCCGCATCGGATTTCGTGAACGGCCAGACGCTGTTCGTCGACGGCGGCCTGATCAGCGCGGTATAGGAGAACGTCATGCGTATGCGTTGCATGTGTCTCGTGATCCACGGGCCGAACGACCTGCGGCTCGAAGAGCAGGACGCGGGCGAGATCGGCCCGGGCCAGGTGCGCGTCGATGTCGCGATGGGCGGCATCTGCGGCTCCGATCTCCATTATTTCCGGCATGGCGGCTTCGGCGCGATCCGGCTGCAGCAGCCGATGGTGCTCGGCCATGAAGTGGCCGGCACGGTGGCGGCGGTCGCGCCGGACGTGACGTCGGTGAAGGTCGGCGATCGCGTCGCGGTGAATCCGAGCCGCCCGTGCGGCGCGTGCCGCTACTGCCTGGAAGGGCTCCCGAACCAGTGTCTCGACATGCGCTTCTACGGCAGCGCGATGCGCATGCCGCACGTGCAGGGCGCATTTCGCAACGCGCTCGTGTGCGATGCCGCGCAGTGCGTGAAGGTGGCGGACCATGTGCCGCTGTCGCTCGCGGCGCTCGCCGAGCCGTTCGCGGTCGGGCTGCATGCGGTGTCGCGCGCCGGCCCGCTGATCGGCCGCCGCGTGCTCGTGTCGGGGTGCGGGCCCATCGGCGTGCTGGCGGTCGCGGCGGCGCGCGTGCACGGCGCGGCGGAGATCGTCGCGACCGACGTGGTCGATGCGCCGCTCGAGGTTGCCCGCGCGCTCGGCGCGGATCACGCGATCAACGCGTCGACGGACACCGGCTGGGTCGCGCGCTACGGCGCCGACAAGGGGACGTTCGACGTGATGATCGAGTGTTCGGGCAATGCGCGCGCATTGCGCGACGGCCTCGACGTGATGCGGCCGCGCGGCGTCGTCGTGCAGCTCGGGCTCGGCGGCGACGTCAGCCTGCCGCAGAACGTCGTGGTCGCCAAGGAGCTGTCGATCTGCGGTTCGTTCCGCTTCCATGCGGAATTCGCGCTCGCGGTGCAGTTGATCAATGCGCGGCGCGTCGACCTGAGCCCGGCCGTGACGGGCGTGTTCCCGATGCGCGACGCGAATCGCGCGTTCGAGCTGGCCGGTGACCGGCAGCGTGCGATGAAGGTGCTGATCGATTTCGCGCACGAGGGGGCATGATCGTCTGCTGATGGCGCGACGGCGCGCATGCGGAAAAGGCACGCCCGCGATTTGCGGAGCGTGCCTTTTTCATTGGCCGGGGCGAAAGCGGGCTATTGCGTGACTTGCCGCGCGCCGACGCGCTGCGACGCGAGCCACAGGGCGATCAGCACGCCGGAGAGCGCCGCGCCCGCGATGCACACGCCACGCCAGCCGTCGACGCCGTACGCGACGCTCGCCGCGAACGACCCGAATGCGCCGCCGATGAAGTAGCTCGTCAGGTAGATCGTCGTCACGCGGCTGCGCGCGTGGCCGGCGAGCGCATAGATCACGCTCTGGTTCGAGATGTGCATGCCCTGCACGCCCACGTCGAGCAGCAGGATGCCCGCGATCAGCGCGACGAGCGAATGCGCGCCGGCCGCGATCAGTGCGAACGAGGCGAGCACGGCCGCCGCGAACAGGCCGGTCGCCGCGTTGCCGTGGCCGCGATCGACGAGGCGGCCGGCCGACGTCGCCGCGAGCGCGCCCACCGCGCCGACGATCCCGAACAGGCCGATCTGCCCTTCGGAATAGCTGTACGGCGGCTGGCTCAACAGGAACGTGAGGCCGGTCCACAGCAGGCTGAAGCATGCGAACACGAGCGCGCCGTAGGTCGAGCGCAGCGCGATCAGCGGCTGCGCGCGCACCAGTGCGACGAGCGACTTCATCAGCGCCGCGTAGTCGAGCCGTGCGTGGCGGCGATCCTTCGGCAGCTTCGCGGCGAGCACGCCGGTCAGCGCGAGGATCATCGCCGCGGCGATTCCGTACACCGCGCGCCAGCCGAACCCGTCGGCGATCGCGCCGGCCGCGACGCGCGCGAGCAGGATGCCGAGCAGCAGTCCGCTCATCACGGTGCCGACCGCGCGGCCGCGCGTGCGCGCATCGGCGAGCGAGGCGGCGAACGGCACGAGCAGCTGCGTCGAGCACGTGACGAAGCCGAGCGCGACGTTCGCGACGACGAACATCGTGAAGTTCGTGCTGAACGCGACGGCGACCAGCGCGATCACGTTGAGCGCGAGCAGTCGCACGATCAGCGTATGGCGATTGACCGCGTCGCCGAGCGGGACGATCAGCAGCAGGCTCGCCGCATAGCCGAGCTGGGTCAGCGTGACGAGATAGCCGAGTTCGGCGGGCGGGCGGCCGAAGCTGTGGGCGATCGCCGCGAGCAGCGGCTGCGCGTAATAGATGTTGCCGATGACGATGCCGCACGCGCAGGCGAACAGCAGCGTCATCGCGCGGGTCAGGGGAGGATGGTTGTCGTGATGCGGTTCCATGGTCGCGAAAAAACAGCGGCGCCGGCCGGCGGCATGGGCCGTCGGCAACGCGGGGTTGCGGAAGTCGGGGCCGGCTTCAACGGCTCGGCGATGCGCCGATGCGCGCCGGGCGGAGCGTGGCCGGCGTCCGGATGAGGTTGGCGGCGGCGCGTCGTGCGGCGGGCGAAGGGAGGGCGGGCCCGGGTGGGCCGCTCCGGTGCGGCGGCCAGGCGCCGTGGGCGGGAGCGGATGTGCGTATGATGCGGAAATCGAACCATAGCGTCCAAGACTGGATTCTTATGGTATCCATTGGCGTTACCAATACATCGCCCACGATGCTACTCCGCCACATCCGCTATTTCCTGGCCGTCGCCGAGCAGCGCAGCTTCACGCGCGCGGCCGATGTTCTGCACGTGTCGCAGCCGACGCTGTCGCAGCAGGTCCGCCAGCTCGAGGACATGCTCGGCGTGCAGCTGTTCGACCGATCGGGCCGCGCGGTGCAGCTCACCGAATTCGGCGAGGTCTACGCGCGTCACGCGCGCGCGGCGCTGCACGAGCTCGATGCGGGGCAGCGCGCGCTGCACGACGTCGCCGATCTCGGCAGCGGTTCGCTGCGGCTCGCGATGATGCCGACCTTCGCGGCCTACCTGAGCGGCTCGCTGATCGACGCGTTCCATGCAGATTTCCCGAACGTCGCGCTGACGATCGACGCGATGCCGCAGGAGCGCATCGAGGCGCTGCTCGCCGACGACCGGCTCGATGCGGGTTTCGCGTTCGTGCCGCCGCGCGCGCCGGACATCGACGCGCTGCCGCTGTGGGACGAACCGCTCGCGCTCGTGACGGGCCGCACGCATCGCCTTGCCCGCCGCCGGCGCGCGCTGAGCCCGGCCGAGCTCGTCGGCGAGCCGCTGGTGCTGCTGAGCCGCGCGTTCGCGACGCGGGAAAGCATCGACCGGTATTTCATCGAACAGGGCGCGCGGCCGACGATCGCGATCGAGACGAACACGGTCAGCGCGGTGCTGGAGCTCGTGCGCCGCGGGCGGCTCGCGACGGTGCTGCCGGACGCGGTCGCGCGCGAGAGCGGCGACCTGTGTGCGCTGGCGCTCGATCCGCCGCTGCCGTCGCGCACGGCGGCGCTGCTCACGCGCAAGGGCGCGTACCGCAGCGTCGCGGCGCGCGCGTTCATCGCGCGTGCGCTCGCGTATCGCGATCCTGCGGGGGGATGACCGGTACGACCGGCGAATGGCTGCCGCGGCGGCCGGGACCGCCGGCCGACGGCGGCGTCAGGCGCCCGGCGTCGGGAAGAAGATGCCCGCGCGTTGCGCGGCGTTCGCGATGTGCGTCTCGATCGCCGTGCCGGCCGCGGCCGCATCGCGGGCGATCAACGCGTCGACGATCGCGCGGTGCTCGTGCCACGTCGACAGCAGCAGCTCGCGCCGGTAGAACGGCATGCGCTGGCTTTCCTTCATGATGTCGGCGCTGCTGCGCAGCACCGACTCGATCGCCGCGTTGCCCGCGAGATGGATGATCCGCATGTGGAAGTCGAAGTCGAGCCGCGACGCTTCGTCGAGTGCGCTTTCGGTCAGCGCGACGTGCAGGTCGGCAAGGTTGTCCTCGAACCACGCGATGTCGTCGTCGGTGACGACGTGCGCGGCCATCCGCGCGGCGAACCCTTCGAGCGCATAGCGCATCTGGTACGTGTCGGGCGGCGACGATTGCTCGGCGAACTGCCACGGATGGGCGGCCGTCGCCTGGGCGCTTTCGACATACACGCCCTTGCCGGCGCGGATGCGCAGCATCCCGAGCGCCTCGAGCGTGGAGAGCGCCTCACGCAGCGACGCGCGGCTGATTTCCAGCTCCTCGGAGAGCTGGCGCTGGGCCGGCAGCAGGCTGCCGACCGGATACACGCCTGCCTCGATCCGGTCGCGGATCGTCGCGATGGCGGCGTCGGTCACGGTGTGCGGAACGTTTTTCATGATGTGGACGATGGCCGGTCTGACCGGCATTGTAATCCGCCCGCGCGCGATGCATGACCGGCCTACGGGAAAGCCACGATCCGCCCCTCCATGCGCGGGAAATCCCTATTTTGTTCGTCCTTGACGCGACTATATCGGCTTCCTACTATCCACCATAACATCACTGGTCTTACCAGTATGAACAGACGAAACTGCAACCGTTGGATCGGGAGAGCGCCGTGTCGAAATTCCTCAATTCGCTGTTTGGCCGGGTAGTCGTCGCATTAATCCTGGGGGTCGCGCTCGGCGCGTTCTTCCCGCATTTCGCCGAATCGCTGCGACCGCTCGGCGACGGCTTCCTGAAGCTCATCAAGATGGTCATCGGCCCGATCGTGTTCTGCGTCGTGGTCAGCGGGATGGCCAATGCGGGCGACCTGAAGAAGGTCGGCCGGGTCGGCCTGAAGGCGGTCGTCTACTTCGAGGTGATGACGACGATCGCGCTCGGCATCGGGCTCGTCCTCGCGTGGCTGACGCGCCCGGGCGTCGGGATGAACATCGACCTGCGCTCGCTCGACGCGGCCTCGCTCTCGTCGTACGCGAAGAACGCCGAAAGCCTGAAGGACACGGCCGGCTACCTGATGAAGATCATCCCCGAGACGGCGATCGACGCGTTCGCGAAGGGCGACATCCTGCAGATCCTCGTGTTCGCGGTGCTGTTCGGCTCCGCGCTGTCGCTGCTCGGCGACAAGGCGCAGCGCGTGAACAGCCTGATCGAGGAACTGTCGCACGTGTTCTTCCGCATCATCGGCTTCATCATCAAGCTCGCGCCGCTCGGCGTGCTCGGCGCGATCGCGTTCACGACCGGCAAGTACGGCGTCGCGTCGCTCAAGCAGCTCGGCTACCTCGTCGCCGTGTTCTACCTGAGCTGCATCGTGTTCGTCACGGTCGTGCTCGGCATTGTGATGCGCATCGCGGGCTTCTCGGTGTTCAAGCTGATCCGCTACCTGCGCGAGGAGCTGTCGATCGTGCTCGGCACGGCGTCGTCGGACGCGGTGCTGCCGCAGGTGATGAGCAAGCTCGAATACATGGGCATCAAGGATTCGACGGTCGGCCTGGTGATCCCGACCGGCTATTCGTTCAACCTCGACGGCTTCTCGATCTACCTGACGCTCGCCGTGCTGTTCATCGCGCAGGCCACCAACACGCCGCTGTCCACGCACGACCTGATCGTCGTGCTGCTGGTATCGCTCGTCACGTCGAAGGGCGCGCACGGGATTCCGGGGTCGGCGATCGTGATCCTCGCGGCGACGCTGTCGGCGATTCCCGCGATTCCGGTGCTCGGCCTCGTGCTGATCCTGCCGGTCGACTGGTTCGTGGGCATCGCCCGCGCGCTGACCAACCTGATCGGCAACTGCGTCGCGACGGTGGTCGTCGCCGTGTGGGAGAACGACATCGACCGGGCCCGCGCGACGCGCGTGCTGAACCGCGAACTGCGCTACGTGGCCGACGAGCAGGGCAGCGCCGCACCGGTCGCCGGCGACCAGGCTCACGCGCTCTGAGCGTCCTCGCGCGAAGCGGCTTCCCCGACCGCTTCGCGCGAACGAATTTCCTGCGGCCGGCGCCACGATGCGCCGGCCCTCATCAAGATAATGGAGACGACATGGCAGCCCCCATCCTCGATCCGAACGCGCCGGCCTTCACGCGGCGCTACATGAACCTCGCCGATCCGCGCCTGGGCGCGCAGGCGCTCTTCGCCAGCGACGAATTCTTCGCGCCGAAGGAGCGCATGCTGAATCCCGAGCCGGCCGTCTTCATTCCCGGCAAGTACGACGACCACGGCAAGTGGATGGACGGCTGGGAAACGCGCCGCAAGCGCACCACCGGCCACGACTTCTGCGTGGTCCGGCTCGCGCGGCCGGGCGTGATTCACGGCGTCGATCTCGATACGAGCCACTTCACCGGCAACTTCCCGCCGGCCGCGTCGATCGAGGCATGCGCGGTGGACGGCGACACGCCGCCGGACGACGCCGAATGGCGCACGATCGTGCCCGCGACGACGCTGCAGGGCAATTCGCACCACTACGTGAGCGTCGACGATGCGCGGCCGGTCACGCACCTGCGCGTGAACCTGTATCCGGACGGCGGGCTCGCGCGGCTGCGCGTATACGGCCAGCCGCAGCGCGACTGGCGCCACGTGCCGGCCGGCGAGCTCGTCGATCTCGCGGCGATCGAGAACGGCGGTTACCTGGTGGCCGCGAACAATCAGCACTTCGGTCCGGCGTCGCAGATGCTGATGCCGGGGCGCGGCGCGAACATGGGCGACGGCTGGGAAACGCGGCGCCGCCGCGAGCCCGGCAACGACTGGGCGATCGTCGCGCTGGCGCGGCCGGGGATCATCCGGCGCGTCGAGGTCGACACGGCGTTCTTCAAGGGCAACTTCCCCGACCGCTGTTCGCTTCAGGCCGCGCGGGTCGCGGGCGGCACCGACGATTCGCTCGTCACGCAGGCGATGTTCTGGGCCGAACTGCTCGGCGAGCAGAAGCTGCAGATGGACCACGTGCATACGTTCGACCAGCTCGCGGCGCTCGGCCCCGTCACGCACGTGCGCTTCAACATCTTCCCGGACGGCGGCGTGTCGCGCCTGCGTCTGTGGGGCGAGCCGGCTTGAGGGAGGAATCGGCATGAGCGGACCACACATCCTGCGCGTCGAGCGCCTGACCCGCGAGGCGTTCGCGCCGTTCGGCGACGTGATCGCGCTCGAAGGCGCGCGGCACTTCCCGATCAACGGCGGCACGACCGAGCGCTTCCACGATCTCGCGACGATCGACGTCTGCGCGGACGGCGGCCGGCCGCTCGTCAGCGTGTTTCGCGCGCAGCCGCGCGCGCTGCCGGTCGCGATCACGCTGATGGAGCGCCATCCGCACGGCAGCCAGGCGTTCATTCCGCTCGCGGCCGTGTCGCGCTACGCGATCGTCGTCGCGCCAGCCGGCGAGTTCCGGCCCGACGCGATGCGCGCGTTTCTCGCCGAAGGCTGGCAGGGCGTGAACTACGCGAAGGGCGTCTGGCACCATCCGCTGCTCGCGCTCGACGCGGTCAGCGACTTCGTGATCGTCGACCGCGGCGGCCCGCAGCCGAACTGCGACGAGATTCCGCTCGACGACGCGTGGGCGCTCGAGTTCGCGCCGGCGTGCGCGAGCGCGGCCTGACGCACGGCGAAGGCGTCGAGCACCGCGCGCCACACGGCGGCGGCACGGCTCGCCGCTCACGATCGGAAACATTCCCGAACCGGCCCGCACGCAACGCGCGGGCCTTTTCCATTCCGATCCCGAAAACGACACGGCCCGGACGGCGAGATGCCGGCCGGGCCGTGGCGCAGGCGTGAAGCGCGCGGATCAGTGCTTGCGGTGCGGGCAGTTCTCGGTCGTGCAGGAGCCGTACATCGCGAGCGAGTGTTCCTGGAGCCGGAAGCCGCGTTCCTTCGCGATCGCCTGCTGGCGGCTTTCGATCTCGGCATCGAAGAATTCCTCGACGCGGCCGCAATCGAGGCAGACGAGGTGATCGTGGTGCGAGCCTTCGTTCAGTTCGAACACGGCCTTGCCGGATTCGAAGTTGCTGCGTGTGAGCAGGCCGGCCTGCTCGAACTGCGTCAGCACGCGGTAAACGGTGGCGAGCCCGATGTCGAGCTGCTCGTTGAGCAGGTTGCGGTAGACGTCTTCGGCCGTCAGGTGACGCACCGGGCTTTGCTGGAAGATCTCGAGAATCTTGAGGCGCGGTAGGGTGGCCTTTAGCCCGATATTCTTGAGATCCGTCGGATTGGTCATGGCTAGGCATCCCTAGAGTACAATGCAGGGCTTCAATGTTACCGGCTTTTCGCCGTTCCAGAAACACGCGCGGCCCGCGACGCGGGCCTGCACGGTGACGGAAATGTTCCCGGAATCTCTTTCGCACCTTCAGAGGAGTCGCATGCGGAGTGCCATCATCGCTGCCGCCGCCGTTGCCGCGCTGGCTGGTTGTTCGTCGTACGACAGCGTGACGCAGCGCATCGCGCAGAGCATCACGCCCTATCGGATCACCGTCGTGCAGGGCAACTTCGTGTCGCAGGAGAAGGCCGCGCAGCTGCAGGCCGGAATGACGCGCGAGCAGGTCCGCGCGCTGCTCGGCACGCCGCTGCTGTCGGACATGTTCCATGCCGACCGCTGGGATTACCTCTTTTACTTCAAGCGCGGCTCGACGTCCGTCGTCCAGCAGCGCGACCTCGTGCTGACGTTCGCGGGCGACCGCCTCGCGAGCTGGACGGGTGCCGAGAACCTGCCTTCCGAACTCGACCTGCTGGCCGATATCGACGGCGATCGCGGCGGCAAGAAGGCGAAGGCCGCGGCCGCGGCGAAGAAGGCGTCCGAAGCCGCTGCTGCCGCGAGCGCCGCGCAGGCGGCCGCGGCCGCGAGCCCGTCCGCCGAGCCGGTTTCGGGCGCGGTCGTCGATCAGGATGCCAACGCCCAGGCGGCGCGCGCGGCGAACCGCGCGACCAACCAGGTGTCGGGGCAGGGCACGACCGCCCGCCGCTTCACGCCGTCCGCGCAGGCCTCGGGTGGCGCGCCGGTGCCGGGCGGCCAGCCGCCGGGCGCCGCGCCGGCGATCCAGCCGCAATTCCAGTTCCATCGCCCGCCGCAGCCGAACGTGTCGAACGAGGCGTCGCCGCCGGTCGGCCCGCGGGGTTCGGACAACCTGCAGAATCAGCCGCTCACCGCGCCGGCCCAGTCGCAGTAAGCGGCCGGCGAGCGGAAACAGGGCGGCATGCGCCGCCCGCCTTTAGACCTGTCGTGTAGAAAGCCATGAAGATTGCGATTGCCGGTGCATCGGGCCGTATGGGCCGGATGCTGATCGAAGCCGTTCTCAACGATTCCGACGCGCAGCTCGTCGGCGCGCTCGACCGCGCCGATTCGCCGTTCCTCGGCCAGGACGCGGGCGCGTTCCTCGGCAAGGAAACCGGGATCAAGCTGACCGACGATCTCGACGCCGTCTTCGCGCAGGCCGACTACCTGATCGACTTCACGCGGCCGGAAGGCACGATCGCGCACGTCGCGGCCGCGCTGCGCCACGACGTGAAGCTCGTGATCGGCACGACCGGCTTCACCGCCGAGCAGAAGGCGGAGCTGCAGGCCGCGGCAGGCAAGATCGGCATCGTGTTCGCGGCGAACATGAGCGTCGGCGTGAACGTCACGCTGAAGCTGCTCGAATTCGCGGCGAAGCATTTCTCGCATGGCTACGACATCGAAATCATCGAGGCGCACCATCGTCACAAGGTCGACGCGCCGTCGGGCACCGCGCTGATGATGGGCGAGGCCGTTGCCGGCGCGCTCGGGCGCTCGCTCGACGAATGCGCGGTGTACGGCCGCCACGGCGTGACGGGCGAACGCGATCCGTCGACGATCGGCTTTGCGGCCGTGCGCGGCGGCGACATCGTCGGCGATCACACCGTGCTGTTCGCCGGGATCGGCGAACGGATCGAGATCACGCACAAGTCGTCGAGCCGCGTGTCGTACGCGCAGGGCGCGCTGCGTGCGGTCCGCTTCCTGTCGGCGCGCGGCGCGGGCCTGTTCGACATGCAGGACGTGCTCGGCCTGCGCTGACCCTCACGGGGAAACTCCGATGGCGATTCCCACCGGCGTTGTCCACTACCTCGAAAGCGGCGATGCGATCACGCACGCCGTCGCCTATGTGCTGCTGGCGATGTCCGTCGCCAGCTGGTGCTTCCTCCTCATGAAAGCCTGGCTGCTGGTCCGCGCGAAGCGGCAGGGGCCGCGGGCGCTCGCCTCGTTCTGGCGCGCGGCGTCGCTCGACGCCGGCATCGCCGCGCTCGCCGATGCCGACCGCGAGCGCGTGTTCGTACCGCTCGCCGAAGCCGCGCGCGATGCGGCTGACGAACACGATCCGGCCGCGCTCGCCGCGCGTGTGGAGCGCAGCGAACGCGTGCTGCGCGCGCTGCGTCACGCGATGCTGCGCTCGCAGCGGCGTCTCGAATTCGGTCAGGTTCTGCTCGCGTCGATCGGCAGCACCGCGCCGTTCGTCGGGCTGCTCGGCACCGTCTGGGGCATCTACCATGCGCTCGGCAGCATTGCCGCGAGCGGGCAGGCGCAGATCGAGAACGTCGCGGGGCCGGTCGGCGAGGCGCTGATCATGACCGCGTTCGGGCTCGTCGTCGCGATCCCCGCGGTGCTCGCCTACAACATCCTCGGGCGGCTCGTGCGCCAGCTCGCAGAGGAACTCGACGGCTTCGCGCGCGACCTGCACGTATTCGTGTGCGCGCAGGGCGCCTGACGCGCGGCCGGGAGGAACGACCATGGCATTCGGCGGACTGGAGCACCACAAGACGTCCGCGCCGATGGCGGAGATCAACATGACGCCGCTGATCGACGTGATGCTCGTGCTGCTCGTCATCTTCATCATCACCGCGCCGCTGATGACGCACGCGATCCGGCTCGACCTGCCGAAGGTCGCGGCCAGCGTCGCGCGCGACACGCCGCAGTCGGTCACGCTGTCGATCGACGACGCCGGCAAACTCTACTGGGACGACGCGCCCGTCGCACTCGACGCGCTGCCGGCGCGTTTCCGGGCCGCCGCCGCGGGCGCTGCGCCGCCCGAGCTGCGGCTGCGCGCATCGCGCGCGACCCGCTACGACGTGATCGCGCAGGTGATGGGCGCCGCGCAGGCCGCGGGCCTCACGCGGATCGGCTTCGTCACCGACATGCCGCCGGCGGGCACCGCCGCGCCGGCTGCCGCGGGCGCGGCACGCTGACGCGCAGGCCGCCCGCGCGCCCGGGCGGGCAAGAATGCATGGCCGGCCCGCGAGACCGGCCGTCCCGCCCGCCACGGACGGTATAATCGTCGTTTCCGCCCGGTTGGCAGGGTTTCGCCGGGTAACCTGGAGACCTTCCGGGTTACCCGGCGAATATCCGGAACCATGAGGCAGGCCCGAGAACCGTGAGCCTGCTCCCGCCGCCGGGCTGCCCGATTTCGTCCACTTCCGCGTGCCCGCCTCGTGGCGCGCCGCTTAAAGCCTAGTCCGAACCACACCATGCACGAGAGATACGTACCCGCCGACGTCGAAGCCGCCGCTCAGGGCGACTGGCGCGCAGCCGATGCCTACAAGACGAAGGAAGATTCGCAGAAGCCGAAGTTCTACTGCGTGTCGATGCTGCCGTACCCGTCCGGCAAGCTGCACATGGGTCACGTGCGCAACTACACGATCAACGACGTGATGTACCGCTATCTGCGGATGAACGGCTACAACACGCTGATGCCGATGGGCTGGGACGCGTTCGGGATGCCGGCCGAGAACGCCGCGATGGCGAACGGCGTGCCGCCCGCGAAGTGGACCTACGACAACATCGACTACATGAAGGGCCAGATGCAGTCGATGGGCCTCGCGATCGACTGGTCGCGCGAGATCGCGACGTGCAAGCCCGACTACTACAAGTGGAACCAGTGGCTGTTCCTGAAGATGCTCGAGAAGGGCATCGCGTACAAGAAGACGGGCACCGTGAACTGGGACCCGGTCGACCAGACCGTGCTCGCGAACGAGCAGGTGATCGACGGCCGCGGCTGGCGCTCGGGCGCGCTCGTCGAGAAGCGCGAGATCCCGATGTACTACCTGCGCATCACGCAGTACGCGGACGAGCTGCTGAACGACCTCGACGGCCTCGGCTGGCCCGAGCGCGTGAAGATCATGCAGCAGAACTGGATCGGCAAGAGCTTCGGCGTGAACTTCGGCTTCCCGTACGAACTCGACGGCGAGAAGGCACTCCTGCGCGTGTTCACGACGCGTGCCGACACGATCATGGGCGTCACGTTCTGCGCGATCGCGGCCGAGCACCCGCTCGCCACGCGCCTTGCGCAGGGCAAGCCGGAACTGCAGGCGTTCATCGACGAATGCAAGCGCGGCGGCGTCGCCGAGGCCGATGTCGCGACGATGGAGAAGAAGGGCGTCGCGACGGGCTTCACGGTATCGCATCCGCTGACGGGCGAGCCGGTCGAGGTGTGGATCGGCAACTACGTGCTGATGAGCTATGGCGAAGGCGCGGTGATGGGCGTGCCGGCGCACGACGAGCGCGATTTCGCGTTCGCGAAGAAATACGACCTGCCGATCAAGCAGGTGATCGCGGCCGAAGGCCAGACGTACTCGCTGGACGCATGGCAGGAGTGGTACGGCGACAAGGAAGTCGCCGTCTGCGTCAACAGCGGCAAGTACGACGGCATGGCATACGGCGCGGCGGTCGATGCGATCGCGGCCGACCTGAAGGCCGGCGGCTTCGGCGACAAGCAGGTCACGTGGCGTCTGCGTGACTGGGGCGTATCGCGCCAGCGCTACTGGGGCACGCCGATCCCGATCATCCACTGCCCGTCGTGCGGCGACGTGCCGGTGCCGGAGCAGGACCTGCCGGTCGTGCTGCCGGAAGACCTCGTGCCGGACGGCTCGGGCAACCCGCTCGCGAAGTCGGAAGCGTTCCTGAACTGCACGTGCCCGAAGTGCGGCGCGGCCGCGAAGCGCGAAACCGACACGATGGACACGTTCGTCGATTCGTCGTGGTACTTCTCGCGCTACACGGCGCCGGACGCCGAGACGATGGTCGACGCGCGCACCGATTACTGGATGCCGATGGATCAGTACATCGGCGGCATCGAGCACGCGATCCTGCACCTGCTGTATTCGCGCTTCTGGACCAAGGTGATGCGTGACCTCGGTCTCGTGAAGTTCGGCGAGCCGGCGAAGAACCTGCTGACGCAGGGCATGGTGCTGAACGAGACGTTCTACCGCGAAGACGCGGCGGGCAAGAAGACCTGGTACAACCCGGCCGACGTGACCGTCACGCACGACGACAAGGGCCGCCCGGTCGGCGCGACGCTGAACACCGACGGCCAGCCGGTGGTGCTCGGCGGCATCGAGAAGATGTCGAAGTCGAAGAACAACGGCGTCGATCCGCAGGTGCTGATCGACCAGTACGGCGCCGATACCGCGCGCCTGTTCACGATGTTCGCCGCACCGCCCGAGCAGCAGCTCGAGTGGTCGGGCGCGGGCGTCGAAGGCGCGAGCCGCTTCCTGCGTCGCGTGTGGAGCTTCGGCGCGACGAACCGCGAAGCGCTCGCCGCGCGCGCGGGCTTCGACGCGGCCGCGCTCGGCGACGCCGACAAGGCACTGCGCCGCGAGATCTACAGCGTGCTGAAGCAGGCTGATTTCGACTACCAGCGTTTGCAGTACAACACGGTCGTATCGGCCGCGATGAAGATGCTGAACGCGATCGACGGCGCGAAGGGCGCGACGCCCGGCGTGCTGCGCGAGACGTACGGCGTGCTGCTGCGCGTGCTGTACCCTGTCGTGCCGCACGTCACGTTCGAGCTGTGGAAGGCGCTCGGCTACGCGGACGAATTCGGCCCGCTGCTCGACGCCCCGTGGCCGAAAGTCGACGAGGCCGCGCTCGAGCAGGCCGAGATCGAACTCGTGCTGCAGGTGAACGGCAAGGTGCGCGGCGCGCTGAAGGTGGCGAAGGACGCGAGCCGCGAGGCGATCGAAGCGGCGGCGGTGGCCGACGAAGCATTCGCGAAGTTCAGCGACGGCAAGCCGGCGAAGAAGATCGTCGTCGTGCCGGGCCGCCTCGTGAACATCGTCGTCTGACGGCCGCCGGCCGTCGGGCGTACACAGAAGGAGCGAAGGTGATCCGCAGATCGTTTTTGATGCTCGCCGTCGGCAGCGCGGTCGCGTTGTCGGCATGCGGCTTCCAGCTGCGCGGCCAGCAGGACTACGCGTTCAAGCACCTGCTGGTGGCCGGTGCGCCGGCGCCCGTCGAGGCGCGTCTCACGCGCCTCGTCGAGGCCGGCAGCGACACGAAGATCGTCAAGTCGGTGGACGACGCCGACGCCGTGCTGCACATGTGGGAGTCGCGTGGCCAGAACACGCTGACGCTCAACAAGTTCGGGTCGGCGCAGGAATACGCGTTGTTCTATACGCTGAACTACACGCTGACGAGCAAGGACGGCACCGTGCTGATCCCGCCGAGCGCGATCGCGCTGAACCGCGCGATGACGTACAGCGACCAGTACACGAACGCGAAGGCGCAGGAAGCCGACATCCTGTACGGCGACATGCAGAACGACGCGGTCGACCAGCTGATGCGGCGTCTCGCGATCGTCCACTCGCTGACGCCGGCGCCGGAGGACGTGGTGCCGGGCGTTGCGCCGCGCGCGCCGTTGCCGCCGCCGCCGCTCTGATCGCCCGCGCACGCACCGATGCAATTGCGACTTGATGCGCTGGAGCCGCACCTCGCGAAGGGGATGGCCGGGCTCTACACCGTCTACGGCGACGAGCCGCTGCTCGCGCAGGAAGCGTGCGACCGCATTCGTGCGGCCGCGCGCGCGGCCGGCTTCACCGAACGTTCGGTGCATACGGTCGAGCGCGGCTTCGACTGGAGCGTGCTGCTCGGCGCGACCCAGGCGATGTCGCTGTTCGGCGAGCGTCAACTGATCGAGCTGCGCATTCCGTCGGGCAAGCCCGGCAAGGAAGGCGCCGACGCGCTCAAGACGCTCGCGGCGACGCCCAATCCCGACGCGCTGCTGCTCGTCACGTTGCCGCGCCTCGACGCGGCAACGCAGAAATCCGCGTGGTTTACCGCGCTGCAGAACGGCGGCGTCGCGCTGAAGATCGATCCGGTCGACCGCGCGCAGCTGCCGAACTGGATCGGCCAGCGTCTGTCGATGCAGGGCCAGCGCGCCGCGCCGGGCGACGATGGCCGGCGCGCGCTGCAGTTCATCGCGGAGCGCGTCGAGGGCAACCTGCTCGCCGCGCACCAGGAAATCCAGAAGCTTGGGCTGCTCTATCCGCAGGGCGTGCTGTCGTTCGAGCAGGTGCACGACGCGGTGTTGAACGTCGCGCGCTACGACGTCTTCAAGCTGAACGAGGCGATGCTCGCGGGCGACGCAGCGCGGCTCGCGCGGATGATCGACGGGTTGAAGGGCGAGGGCGAGGCGATCGTGCTCGTGATGTGGGCCGTCGTCGAGGAATTGCGCACGCTGTTGCGGATCAAGCGCGGCGCGACGGCCGGCAAGCCGCTCGCCACGCTGCTTCGCGAGAACCGCGTGTGGGGCCCGCGCGAGCGGTTGGTCGGCCCCGCGCTGAACCGCGTGTCGGAAGCGGTTCTCGAGAATGCGCTCGCGTTCGCCGCGAAGCTCGACCGGCAGGTGAAGGGGCTGTCGGCCGTCACGCCGGGCCGCCGCACGCAGTACGATCCGCCGCCCGATCCGTGGGACGGCCTGTTCCAGCTCGCGATGACGGTGGCCGGCGCCCGCGGCGAGCGACCGCCGACCGCGGGTCGCGTGCGTCGTTAAGCCCTGTCCGGGCCTTCAGCGCACGCATCGCAACCCGCTTACAATGTTTCGATAGCTGGCGCGGCCCGCTTGCCGCCGCGCTCCACGCTTCCCACGAATTCACGCCGCGCAAAGCGGCTCGCTTTTCGAGTCACACGATGGATATCGACCAGTACATGACGGACCTGGGCCGCCGTGCCCGGCACGCTTCCCGCGCGATGGCGCGCGCCAGCACGGCCGCGAAGAACGCGGCGCTCGATGCCGTGGCACGCGCGATCGAGCGCGACGCGCAGGCGCTGAAGGATGCGAATGCACGCGACGTCGCCCGTGCCCGTGAAAAGGGGCTCGATGCGGCGTTCATCGACCGCCTGACGCTGTCGGACAAGGCGCTGAAGACGATGGTCGAAGGCCTGCGTCAGGTTGCGTCGCTGGCCGATCCGATCGGCGAGATCAGCAATCTCAAGTACCGCCCGAGCGGGATCCAGGTCGGCCAGATGCGCGTGCCGCTCGGCGTGATCGGCATCATCTACGAGTCGCGCCCGAACGTGACGATCGACGCGGCCGCGCTGTGCCTGAAGTCGGGCAACGCGACGATCCTGCGCGGCGGCTCCGAGGCGCTCGAATCGAACGCGGCGCTCGCGAAGCTGATCGGCGAAGGGCTCGAGGCGGCCGGCCTGCCGCAGGATGCCGTGCAGGTCGTCGCGACAGCCGATCGCGCGGCGGTCGGCAAGCTGATCACGATGACCGAATACGTCGACGTGATCGTGCCGCGCGGCGGCAAGAGCCTGATCGAGCGCCTGATCAACGAGGCGCGCGTGCCGATGATCAAGCACCTCGACGGCATCTGCCACGTGTACGTCGACGATCGTGCCGATCTCGCCAAGGCGCTGACGGTGTGCGACAACGCGAAGACGCACCGCTACGGCACCTGCAACACGATGGAAACGCTGCTCGTTGCGAGCGGCATCGCGGCGACGCTGTTGCCGCCGCTCGGCAAGCTGTATCGCGACAAGCAGGTCGAGCTGCGCGTCGATGCGGCCGCGCGCGCGGTGCTCGCCGAGGCGGGTATCGGGCCGCTGGTCGACGCCACCGACGCAGACTGGCACACCGAATATCTCGCGCCGGTGCTCGCGATCAAGGTCGTCGACGGCCTCGACGCCGCGATCGAGCACATCAACCACTACGGCTCGCACCACACCGATGCGATCGTCACCGAGGATCACGACCGCGCGATGCGCTTCCTGCGCGAAGTCGACTCGGCGAGCGTGATGGTCAATGCGTCGACGCGCTTCGCGGATGGCTTCGAATTCGGCCTCGGCGCGGAAATCGGCATCTCGAACGACAAGCTGCACGCACGCGGCCCCGTCGGCCTGGAAGGGCTCACGTCGCTGAAGTACGTCGTGCTCGGGCACGGCGAAGGCCGTCAGTAAAGCGAGGCGCACAATCGATGGCAATGCTCTGGGTCAAGACGTTCCATATCGTTCTGATCGCCGCGTGGTTCGCGGGGTTGTTCTACCTGCCGCGCATCTACGTGAACCTGGCCATGGAGACCGATCCGGCCGCGGTGCGGCGCCTGTTGCTGATGGCGCGCAAGCTGTTTCGCTTCATGACGATGATCGCCGTGCCGGCGCTCGCATGCGGGCTGTGGCTCTGGCTCGTGATCGGCATCGGCCAGGGGCAGGGATGGATCCACGCGAAGGTGACGGTCGTGCTGCTGCTCGTGATCTATCACGCGTACTGCGGGCACCTGCTGAAGGTGTTCGAGCGCGGAGAGAACAAGCGCACCGACAAGTGGTATCGCGTGTTCAACGAACTGCCAGTGCTCGGCATGCTCGCGGCGGTCGCGCTGGTCGTGATCAAGCCGTTCTGAACTTTCCGGCGGCATGCCGGCAGTCGATCGATGCGCAACGGCGCCCCTCGGGGCGCCGTTTTCATGTGCGCGTCGTACGCGTCATTCCTTCGTCGGGTCGTCGATCCGGCGCCGCGTGATCGCTTCCTTCGCGCGGCCGACGCGCTCCATCAGCGCGGGTCCGCGCGACAGCGCAACGCCGACCGCGAGGATGTCGCCGATCGCGAGATGGGACATGCGCGACGTCATCGGCGAGAACACGTCGGTTTCCTCGGCCACGTTCGACGCGAGGCTCACCGTCGCGAGCTTCGCGAGCGGCGAGTGGCTCTGCGTGATCGCGACGACTTTCGCGCCGCACGCGAGCGCCGAGCGCGCGGCATCGACGATATCGCGCGTGCGGCCCGTGTTCGAGATCGCGACGACGACGTCGTGCGGCCCGAGCAGCGCCGACGACATCGAGAACGTGTGCGGGTCCGAATACGCGACGCTCGGCACGCCGAGCCGGAAGAACTTGTGCTGGATGTCCTGCGCGGCGATGCCCGAGCCGCCGGCGCCGTAGAACTCGATGCGCGACGCGTTCGACAGCAGCGCGATCGCCTCGGCGACGCTGCCGGCCGACAGGCTGTTGCGCACTTCGATCAGCGCGCCGATCGTGCGGTCGAACACCTTGCCGATGATGCCGGGCGCGGGCTCGTCGGGCTCGACGTCGCGATAGACCGACGACACGCCCGGCGCGACGCTCTGCGCGAGCCGGATCTTGAATTCGCGAAAGCCGCTGCAACCGAGCGCCTGGCAGAAGCGCGCGATGGTCGGCTGGCTGACGCCCGCGCGGGTCGACAGCTCGGTCATCGCGAGGTCGAGCACCTCGCGCGGCGCGGCGAGAATGTAGTCGGCGAGCTTGCGCTCGGACGGGCGCAGGTCGGCGCGGATCGCTTCAATGCGAGGCAGCATGGGACGGCGAATGAAAATCGGGTTCGGATGAGCGAGTGTATCGCAATCGAATTGTAGAAAATCTACATGAAAATGCTAGCTCATTCGCCAAAGATTTCCGGGGCAATGAATGCTGAGGATTAGGGTTTTCACTAAGTGAGGCCTTGCTGGTGGCGGGAATAAGGGTTGCGCGCATGTGAATCCGCATTGCATGCTTGTAGTTTTTCTACTAGACTGGCTTCGTTCGTTCGACGCACTCGACCGTCCCCACGATTCCAACCGCCGGTGTCGTCCGGCATACAGGAGCGCCCAGCATGACGTCGCTGCACCCCACCCTGGCGAAAGTCACCGAACGCGTGATCGCCCGCAGCCAATCGACCCGTTCCGCCTATCTGCAGCGCATCGACGGCGCGCAGGGCAAGTTCCCGGCGCGTGGCGCGCTGTCGTGCGCGAACCTCGCGCACGGCTTCGCGGGTCTCGAAGGCAGCGACAAATTCCAGATCAAGGCGATCCGCGAGCCGAACATCGGCATCGTGTCCTCGTACAACGAGATGCTGTCCGCGCACGCGCCGTACAAGGATTTCCCCGACATCATCAAGGCCGCCGCACGCGAGAACGGCGGCGTCGCGCAGTTCGCGGGCGGCGTACCCGCGATGTGCGACGGCGTCACGCAGGGCAACCCGGGGATGGAGCTGTCGCTGTTCTCGCGCGAGGCGATCGCGATGGGCACGGCGATCGCGCTCACGCACAACATGTTCGACGCGGCGCTCTGCCTCGGCATCTGCGACAAGATCGTGCCGGGCCTGTTGATCGGCGCGCTCCAGTTCGGCCACCTGCCGACCATCTTCGTGCCGGCCGGCCCGATGACGAGCGGTCTGTCGAACGACGACAAGGCGAAGATCCGCCAGCAGTTCGCGACCGGCCAGGTCGGCCGCGACGCACTGCTCGAAGCCGAATCGGCCGCGTATCACGGCCATGGCACCTGCACGTTCTACGGCACCGCGAACAGCAACCAGATGCTGATGGAACTGATGGGCCTGCACCTGCCGGGTTCGGCGTTCGTTCATCCGCACACGCCGCTGCGTACCGCACTGACGGCCGAAGCCGCGCGCCGCGTGCTCGACCTGACGGCCGAGCGCGGCCAGTACACGCCGATCGGCCATGTGATCGACGAGAAGGCGATCGTCAACGGGATCGTCGCGCTGCTCGCGACGGGCGGCTCGACCAACCACACGCTGCACCTCGTCGCGATCGCACGCGCGGCCGGCATCCTGATCGACTGGAACGATTTCGACGAACTGTCGGCGGTCGTGCCGCTGCTCGCGAAGATCTACCCGAACGGCAAGGCCGACGTGAACCATTTCCACGCGGCCGGCGGCGTCGCGTTCCTGGTGCGCAACCTGCTCGAAGGCGGGCTGCTGCACGAAGACGTGACGACCGTCGCGGGCAAGGGGCTGTCGCACTACACGAAGGAGCCGAAGCTGATCGACGGCAAGCTGACGTGGGTCGACGGCGCGGCCGAGAGCCACGACACGAAGGTGCTGCGCGGCATTCGCGACCCGTTCCAGCCGGACGGCGGCCTGCGCCTGATGCAGGGCCGGCTCGGCCGCGGCGTGATCAAGATTTCGGCGGTCGCGCCCGAGCACCGCAAGGTGACCGCGCCCGCGATCGTGTTCGATTCGCAGGAAGCCGTGCAGGAAGCCTTCGATCGCGGCGAGCTGAAGCGCGATTTCGTCGCGGTCGTGCGCTTCCAGGGCGCGCGCGCCAACGGGATGCCCGAGCTGCACCGTTTGACGCCGCTGCTCGGCGTGCTGCAGGATCAGGGCTTCCACGTCGCGCTCGTGACCGACGGCCGCATGTCCGGTGCGTCGGGCAAGGTGCCGGCCGTGATCCACGTGTCGCCGGAAGCGCTGCTGGCGGGCCCGCTCGGCAAGGTGAAGACGGGCGACACGCTCGTGATCGACGCGGAGGCCGGCATCCTCGACATCAAGGTCGACGACGCCGAGTGGCAGGCGCGCCCGGTCGCGCAGCCGCTGCATCAGGCGGAGAACGAAGTCGGTTTCGGTCGCGAACTGTTCGGCGTGTTCCGCGCGGCGGCCGCGCCGGCCGAGCAGGGCGCATCGGTTTTCGGGGCGCTGGTCGGCGAAGCGGCCGTCCGCGTCTCTGCATGAATTTCAAGGAGCGAATTTGATGAAGACGATTGCTGAAATCGTGAAGCTGGGCCCGGTGATTCCGGTGCTCGCATTCGACTCGGTCGAGCAGGGCGAACACGTGTCGCGCGCGTTGCACGCGGGCGGCGTCAAGGTGCTCGAGATCACGCTGCGTACGCCGGCGGGCCTCGAGGCGATCCAGCGCGCGAGCCAGCTCGCGGACGACATCGTCGTCGGCGTCGGCACGATCACGAAGCCCGAGCACTGCGAGCAGGCGAAGCGCGCGGGGGCGAAGTTCGGCGTGTCGCCGGGCCTGACGAAGGATCTGCACCTCGCGTCGCTCGACGCCGGCCTGCCGCTGCTGCCGGGCGTGATGACGCCGAGCGACATCATTCAGGCGCTCGAATTCGGCTACGAAATCGTCAAGTTCTTCCCCGCGCAGCAGGCCGGCGGCGTGCCGATGCTGCAGGCGTTCCATGGCCCGTTCCCGGCGCTGAAGTTCTGTCCGACGGGCGGCATCACGGTCGACACCGCGCCGAATTTCCTGAAGCTGCCGAACGTCGTGTGCGTCGGCGGTTCGTGGCTCACGCCGAAGGCCGCGCTCGCCGCGCAGGACTGGGCCGAGGTCACGCGTCTCGCGCAAGCCGCAAGCCAGCTTCACCGTTAATACTTGTACGAAATGAAGGTTTGACCCTCGGCAAGCAAGCGCTTAGTGCTTGTTTTACCGAGGGTTTTTGCTGATGGAACCGGTTCTATCCGTGGACCCTAAAGATAAGTAAAATTCAGCGTCCTCACGGGGTGGGTACCCCCCGTGTTTCGGAGACCTGCATAGCCGGGCATACTCGCAACAGCTCGCCCGGTTTCGAACAATTCAAGGAGGAGTGCCACATGGGGGCTGTCCAAGGCAGCATGCTGCTCGTATTCACGCTGATCGCGATTGCCGCGCTGATCCTGATGATCGCGCGCTACAAGATCTACCCGTTCCTGGTGCTGATCATCGTTTCGCTGGGCCTGGGTCTCGTCGTCGGCATGCCGATGGACAAGATCGTCAAGTCGTTCGAAACGGGCACGGGCGGCACGCTCGGCCACATCGCGATCGTCGTCGGTCTCGGCACGATGCTCGGCAAGATGATGGCCGAATCGGGCGGCGCCGAACGGATCGCGACCACGCTGATCGACTGGTTCGGTGAAAAGAACATCCACTGGGCGATGATGTTCGTCGCGATCATCGTCGGTTTGCCGGTGTTCTTCGAAGTCGGCTTCGTGCTGCTGATCCCGATCGCGTTCAACGTCGCGAAGCGCACCGGCAAGTCGCTGCTCGTCGTCGGTCTGCCGATGGTGGCCGGCCTGTCCGTCGTGCACGGGCTGATCCCGCCGCACCCGGCCGCGCTGCTGGCCGTTCAGCAATACGGCGCCGATATCGGCAAGACGATCGCGTTCGGCCTGATCGTCGGTGTGCCGACCGCGATCATCGCCGGCCCGCTGTTCGCGCTGATGATCTCGAAGTTCGTGAAGCTGCCGGAAAACAACCCGCTCGCGGCGCAGTTCGTCGATACGCACACGGACGGTCGCAAGCGCGAACTGCCGAGTTTCGGCATCACGCTGTTCACGATCCTGCTGCCTGTCGTGCTGATGCTCGTCGGCAGCTGGGCCGACCTGGTGTTCGCACCGAAGTCGCTGCCGAACAACCTGCTGCGCTTTGCCGGCAACTCAGACGTCGCGCTGCTGATCGCCGTGCTCGTGAGCTTCTTCACGTTCGGCAAGCTGCAGGGCTTCAACCGCGACCAGATCCAGAAGTTCTGCGGCGAGTGCCTGGCGCCGATCGCCGGCATCACGCTGATCGTCGGTGCGGGCGGCGGCTTCGGCGGCGTCCTGCGCGACAGCGGGATCTCGCAGCAGATCGTCGAGACCGCGAAGCACGCGCACCTGTCGCCGTTGCTGCTCGGCTGGTTCGTCGCGGCGCTGATGCGTCTGGCGACGGGTTCGGCGACGGTCGCGATGACGACGGCCTGCGGCATCGTCGCGCCGATCGCCGCGGCGTCGGGCGCGGCGGTTCGTCCGGAGCTGCTCGTGCTCGCGACCGGCTCGGGCTCGCTGATCTTCTCGCACGTGAACGACGGCGGCTTCTGGCTGATCAAGGAATATTTCGGGATGACGGTCGGCCAGACGTTCAAGACCTGGTCGCTGCTTGAAACCATCATCTCGGTGCTCGGTCTGAGCTTTACGCTGTTGCTGAGCGTGGTTTTGTAACAAGGGGTAGTCAATGATTCTGATCGCAATGGGCGTGTCGGGCGCGGGCAAATCGCGAATCGGCGAAATGCTGGCAGAACGCCTGTCGTGCAGCTATACCGACGGCGACGCGTTTCACAGCGCGGCGAACAAGGAAAAGATGCACAACGGCATTCCGCTGACCGACGACGACCGCTGGCCGTGGCTGCGCACGATCCGCGCGGCCATCGAAGAGAAGCAGCGTGCCGGCGAGACCGCCGTGTTCACCTGCTCGTCGCTGAAGCGGTCGTACCGCGACGTGCTGCGCGGCTCCGACACCGACGTGCGGTTCGTGTATCTGAAGGGTTCGTTCGAGGTGTTGCACGAGCGCCTGAAGACCCGCACCGGCCATTTCTTCGATCCGTCGCTGCTGAAGAGCCAGCTCGACACGCTCGAGGAACCGGGCCCGGATGAAGCGATCGTGGTCAGCATCGAGCTGACGCCCGAACAGATCGTCGATCAGGTCATGCTGAAGATCGGTATCGCGCAGCAGCACTGAGCGCGGTTCGCGGCAATCGTCATGCAGCAGTGAAAAAGGCGCCCCTCGGGGCGCCTTTTTTCGTTGGCGGTGCGTCGCGCCGCTCAGGTCGCGCGGGCGTGCTGCGCGATGCCGTCGAGCAGCACGTCCAGCATCGTGTCGTGCACGGCGGCCGGATCGAGCTGCGCATAGAGCGGGGCGGCCGATTTGACGAGCGGGTGCGCGGTATCGGACAACGCATGCATTTCCGCGAGCTCGACCTCGTTCGCGGGCCGCGTGAGGCCGCCGGCCTCGGCGGCGGCGAGTCCGATCACGCTCGCATACCAGCCGACGCACACGGACGGCAGCGCGGTGCGCGGGATGCCGGCATCGGCCAGCGCACGATGCACGGTCTCGATGTGCGCGAGATCGGCCGGCCCGGTGCTCATATGACGCTGCAGCAGCGCGAACGCGGCGGGGTGGCGCAGCGCGAGCGCGCGATACTGGCGTGCGAGATCGCGCAGCCGCTCGCGCCACGGCAGCGAAGGATCGACCGGCACGAGCGAGCGCGACAGCGCGTTCGCGATCGCACGGCTCAGGCCCTCTTTCGACTTGAAGTGATAGAGCACGCTCATCGGGTCGCAGCCGACCGACTGCGCGAGCTTGCGCACGCTGAACGCGGCTTCGCCGACCTCTTCGAGCAGCGCGAGCGCGGCCGCGACGATCTCATCCTTGTCGAGGCCGCGCGGGCCTTGGGCGGGTTTGTCTTTCATGGAAGCAGGATGACAGCGACTGTAATCTTGACGAAAGCGTATTCTACGCTGTAGAATTATTTCTGCGGTGTAGAAATTGGGTGTCCCGGCACCTTTCAATGCGTGCTTTCGCACGGTCCGGGATCCTGGCAGGCACGAGCGTGTCTGCCGTCAACACGGGCCATCGCGCCCTTTATCTCGTTGACACCCAAGTGGAACCGGCTGCCCCACCCGCGAAGCCAGAACGGCTCTTCGACAGGCGGCCCAAGACCATGCAAGTGCAATCATGACTTCCAATCACAAACCCCTGATCCAGGGCGAATCGCGTTTCGACCAGACGCAACTGAACATCGAAAAGGATAACTGGAACTGGTGCGATCCGTCGCGCTACGACGGCGAGCGTCCGGCCAACTGGTACGAGGCGTCGTTGTCGCGCCATGAAAACGGCGCGCCGCTCGCGCACGACACGGTGTGCGACGTGCTGGTGATCGGCGCGGGGCTGCTCGGCGCATCGGCCGCGCTGCATCTCGCGGAAGCGGGTGTCGACACGATTCTCGTCGACAAGCATCACGTCGGCTCCGCGGCGTCGGGCCGCAACGGCGGCCAGCTCACGCCGGGCCTCGCGCGCTGGGAAGCGGCCGACATGATCGACCATCTGTCGCACGACGACGCGAAGCGGCTGTGGCGCTTCGCGTCGGCCGAATCGATGGACCTGATCGACGCGATCGGCGCGCGTTACGCGCTCGACCTCGACCGCAAGCGCGGCCACATCACGGCGGCGATGCACCCGGGCCACATGAGCGCGCTGCTCGACGGCGCGGACGCACGCCGCCATCTCGGCGACGCCGGCGTGACGCTCGTCGGCCGCCATCAGCTGCACGACGAATACGTGCGTTCGGGGCTGTATCACGGCGCGGCGATCGACGCGACCGGCGGCCAGCTTCATCCGCTCGCGCTGGTGCGCGGCCTCGTGCACGGCTTCCGGCTGAACGGCGGCGCGCTGTACGAAGGCACCGAGGTGCTGGAGCTCGACGAGACGCCGGCGGGCGTCGTCGCGACGACGCCGGGCGGCACGATTACGGCGCGCCGTGGCGTCGTGCTCGCGCTGCACAACACGACGTTCCGGCTGCTGGACGACGGCGCCGCCACCACCGTGCCGTTCTTCACGTACGTGAGCGTGACGGCGCCGCTCGACGTCGACGTCGCGACGCTGATGCCGGCCGGCATGCCGGTGTACGACACGCAGTTCCAGATCGACTATTACCGGCCCGTGCGCGGCAACCGCCTGCTGTTCGGCGGGCAGGGCACCGGTACGTGCTGGGCGCAGCCCGACGTCAACGCGTATCTGCTGACGCGGCTGAACACGGTATTTCCGCAGCACGACGGCCGCTTCGCGCTCGACTACTGCTGGAGCGGCGTCAGCGATTTCACGCTGAACGGCGCGACCGACAGCCGCAAGACCGACGGCCGTGTGCCGATGTACATGGTGCAGGGCTGGAGTGGGCATGGCGTCGCGCAGACGGTGCGGATCGGCAAGGCGATCTGCGACGACTTCGTCGGACGCAACGACGATTTCTCGATGCTGACCGGCATCGACCACCGCGAGATTCCACTCGGCCGGCAACTGTCGCCGATCGCGATTCCGGCCGCGAAGGCGGCGATGAGCGTGATGAGCGCGCTCAATCCGGGGCGGATGATTTCGTTCTGATCGCCGGCGCTCCCGCGTTCCGACCGCGCGCGAGCCGCCAATGAAAAAGCCCGATGCGATTGCTCGCATCGGGCTTTTTTCCGTCCGGCGACGGCGGCGCTTACGCGATCCGCTTCGCGAGTTCGACGGCCTTGCCGATGTACGACGCAGGCGTCATCGCGAGCAGGCGGTCCTTCGCGTCCTGCGGGATCGCCAGCGTGCCGACGAATTCCTGCAGCGCCTCGCGCGTGATGCCCTTGCCGCGCGTCAGTTCCTTCAGCTGCTCGTACGGGTTCTCGATGCCGTAGCGGCGCATCACCGTCTGCACCGGCTCCGCGAGCACTTCCCAGCAGTTGTCGAGGTCTTCGTTCAGGCGCTGCGGGTTCACTTCGAGCTTGTCGAGGCCGCGGATCAGCGAGTCGTACGCGAGCAGCGAATAACCGAGTGCCACGCCCATGTTGCGCAGCACCGTCGAGTCGGTCAGGTCGCGCTGCCAGCGCGACACCGGCAGCTTGTCGGCGAGGTGGCGCAGCGTCGCGTTCGCGAGGCCGAGGTTGCCTTCCGAGTTCTCGAAGTCGATCGGGTTGACCTTGTGCGGCATCGTCGACGAGCCGATTTCACCCGCCTTCGTCTTCTGCTTGAAGTAGCCGACCGAGATGTAGCCCCACACGTCGCGGTCGAGGTCGAGCAGGATCGTGTTCGCGCGCGCGACCGCATCGAACAGCTCGGCCATGTAGTCGTGCGGCTCGATCTGGATCGTGTACGGGTTGAAGGTGAGCTTCAGGCGGTTCTCGATCACGTCGCGCGAGAACGCTTCCCAGTCGAATTCCGGATACGCGGAAAGATGCGCGTTGAAGTTGCCGACCGCGCCGTTCATCTTGCCGAGGATCTCGACCTTCTCGATGCGCGTGATCGCGCGCGCGAGGCGGGCGGCGACGTTCGCGAGTTCCTTGCCGAGCGTCGTCGGACTGGCCGGCTGGCCGTGCGTGCGCGACAGCATCGGCTGCTCGGCAAGCGCGTGCGACAGCGCGACGAGGCGCTGGTGGACCGTGCGCAGCGCCGGCACGATCACGTGCTCGCGCGCGCCGGCGAGCATCATCCCGTGCGACGTGTTGTTGATGTCTTCGGACGTGCACGCGAAGTGGATGAATTCGCTGGCCTTCTCGAGTTCGGCCTGGCCCTTGACCGATTCCTTCAGCCAGTATTCGACGGCCTTCACGTCGTGGTTCGTCACGCGCTCGATTTCCTTGATGCGCGCGGCGTCGTGCGCGGTGAAGCGCTCGGCGAGCTGCAGCAGGAATTGTTCGGAGGCGTCCGAGAAGCGCGGGACTTCCGCGAAGCCGGCGCGCGACAGCGCGATCAGCCAGTGCACCTCGACGGTGACGCGGTGGCGCATGAAGGCGGCTTCGGAGAGCCAGTCGCGCAGCGCTTCGGTCTTGCTGGCGTAGCGGCCGTCGATGGGCGAGAGCGCGGTGAGGGCGAAAAGCGTATCGGGACGAGTGTCGGACATGATCGGGCGTGGCCTTTGGGGCCGGTGCGAACGAGGGGAGGAGAATCCGGCATTTTACCATTGGCGCGGGGCGATTCCGGCCGAACCGGTCCGGCCGCCGCCGCCGTGGGCGATCGGCACGCATGCGGGCGCCCGGGCGGCGCGCAAGCCATCCGCAGGCCGGCGCCCGGGCCGGCTCGCCGGGCTGGCCGCCGCATCGCCGGGCCTGCCCGCCCGCCGGTAGAATGCAGGCTTCCTCCCGACCGCCGCCCGTCGCGCCCGCCTGCATGGAACTGAAATGGCTCGAAGACTTCGTCTCGCTCGCGGAAACGCGCAGCTTTAGCCGGTCCGCCGAACTGCGGCACGTGTCGCAGCCCGCGTTCTCGCGGCGCATCCAGGCGCTCGAGGCGTGGCTCGCGACCGAACTGATCGATCGTTCGGTTTATCCGACGCGGCTCACGCAGGCCGGCCAGATCTTCTACGAGCAGGCGCTGACGATGCTGTCGCAGGCGCACGAGGCGCGCACGCTGCTGCGCGGCCACGTCGGCGCGCCGGTGCCGACCATCGAGTTCGCGGTGCCGCATACGCTGTCGCTCACGTATTTTCCGCGCTGGCTGCAGCGGATCGAAGCGAAGATGGGGCAGGTCCACACGCGGCTGCGCGCGCTGAACGTGCACGACGCCGTGCTGTCGCTGGTCGAGGGCGGCTGCGATCTCGTGATGGGTTACCACCACCCGAGCCACCCCGTCGCGCTCGATCCGGCCCGCTACGACATGCTGGTCCTCGGCAGCGAGCCGATCAGCGCATTTTCGGCGCCGGGCCGCGCGGGCCGGCCGCGCTACACGCTGCCGGGCACGGCCGAGGCGCGCGTGCCGTACTTGTCGTATACGCCGAACGCGTATCTCGGCCGGATGACCGAAGTCATCGTTGCGAACGCACCGACGTCGCTGTTTCTCGATCGCGTGTACGAAACCGACATGGCCGAAGGACTGAAGGCGATGGCGCTCGCGGGCCACGGCGTCGCGTTCCTGCCGCACAGCGCCGTCGAGGATGCGGTGGCCAGCGGCCGCCTGATCCGGCTCGACCGGTCTGCGCGCGGCGGCACGCACCCGTTCACGCTGACGATGGAGATCCGCCTGTACTGCGACAAGCTCGCGCTGCAGGGCGACGACCCGCATCAGAAGCTCGTGCGCGCGCTGTGGGAAGTCGTGCGCGACGAGCTGCGCGAAACCGCCGGTTAACCGTGGGCGGTTAACCGCGCCAACCGAGCGCGCGCCGCCGCCGACGCGCTTGCCGCGCCCGTCCAACGCTTGTCCGGCGGGCGTTCCGCGTATTTTCCCGCCGATTTTTCGCCGACGCGATGCACGACCGATCGCGGGCGTTCTTGCGCAAATCGACCGCGGATTTGCGAAAAATCGCGATCATGCAAGAAACGCATAATCGAATAAGCAAACGGCATTGGATAAAAAAAACGGGTTTTTCGACAATGTGCGCAATCCGTTGAACGTTGGAGCGTCCATGTCTTCGCAACTGCAGTCCATCCCGTCCTACCTTCATGCCGACGATCTCGGCCCGTGGGGCAACTACCTTCAGCAGGTCGATCGCGTCGCACCGTACCTCGGTTCGCTGTCGCGCTGGCTGGAAACGCTGAAGCGTCCGAAGCGCATCCTGATCGTCGACGTGCCCATCGAGCTCGACAACGGTACCGTCGCGCACTTCGAGGGCTATCGCGTGCAGCACAACGTGTCGCGCGGTCCGGGCAAGGGCGGCGTGCGCTACCACCAGGACGTGACGCTGTCGGAAGTGATGGCACTGTCGGCATGGATGTCGGTGAAGAACGCGGCCGTGAACGTGCCGTACGGCGGTGCGAAGGGCGGCATCCGCGTCGACCCGCGCAAGCTGTCGCGCGGTGAGCTCGAACGCGTGACGCGTCGCTACACCAGCGAAATCGGCATCATCATCGGCCCGAACACCGACATTCCGGCACCGGACGTCAACACCAACGAACAGGTGATGGCGTGGATGATGGACACGTTCTCGATGAACCAGGGCCAGACGTCGACCGGCGTCGTGACCGGCAAGCCGATCTCGCTCGGCGGTTCGCTCGGCCGCAAGGAAGCGACGGGCCGCGGCGTGTTCGTCGTCGGTTGCGAGGCGGCGAAGAAGAAGGGCCTCGAGATCGAAGGCGCGCGCATCGCGGTGCAGGGCTTCGGCAACGTCGGCGGCATCGCGGCGAAGCTGTTCCAGGAAGCGGGTTCGAAGGTGATCGCGGTGCAGGATCACACGGGCACGATCTACCAGCCGGCCGGCCTCGATTCGAACAAGCTGCTCGACCACGTCGCACGCACGGGCGGCGTCGCGGGCTTCGAAGGCGCCGAACCGATGCCGAACGACGAGTTCTGGACGGTCGAGACCGACATCCTGATCCCGGCGGCACTGGAAAACCAGATCACCGAGAAGAACGCATCGAAGATCCGCACGAAGATCATCGTCGAAGGCGCGAACGGCCCGACGACGACGGCGGCCGACGACATCCTGAGCGCGAACGGCGTGCTCGTGATCCCCGACGTGATCGCGAACGCGGGCGGCGTGACCGTGTCGTACTTCGAGTGGGTGCAGGACTTCTCGAGCTTCTTCTGGACGGAAGACGAGATCAACCACCGTCTCGAGCGCGTGATGCGCGAAGCGTTCGCCGGCGTGTGGGCGGTCGCGGAAGAGCACAAGGTGTCGGTGCGTACGGCGGCGTTCATCGTTGCGTGCAAGCGCATCCTGATGGCGCGCGAAATGCGCGGCCTGTATCCCTGATCGGTCATTTCCGAGTCGATCGGATGACTATGACAAAAGCATGACGCAATCCACCCGATTGTGTGCGTGAACCCTCGCGGGCGGTGCCGAATCCGGCACCGCCCGCGTGTGCATTCAGGCGCTGCAGGAGGCGCGCGAAGCCGGGAGGACGGCTTCGTACAGGACGATTCGTAGTACGGTAAACAACCAGTACTTTCAAAAATATTACTTTGATACACTGGCGCGGGTTTTAGCCAAGGAGATGACCAAAATGAAATACCAGAAGGCAGTCCTGATGGTCGCGGCGCTGTGGGCGTTCGCGAGCGGCGCGCATGCACAGGAGACCGGCACGCTGAAGAAGATCAAGGACACGGGCGTGATCGCGCTGGGCCACCGCGAATCGTCGATTCCGTTCTCCTACTATGACCAGAACCAGCAGGTCGTCGGTTATTCGCGCGACTTCCAGATGAAGGTCGTGGACGCGGTGAAGAAGAAGCTGAACCTGCCGAACCTGCAGGTCAAGAACATCCCGGTGACGTCGCAGAACCGCATCCCGCTCGTGCAGAACGGCACGGTGGACATCGAGTGCGGCTCGACGACCAACAACACGGAGCGTCAGCAGCAGGCCGCGTTCTCCGACACGATCTTCGTGATCGGCACGCGCCTGATGACGAAGAAGGATTCGGGCGTGAAGGACTTCGCGGACCTGAAGGGCAAGACGGTCGTGACCACCGCCGGCACGACGTCCGAGCGCCTGCTGCGCAAGATGAACAACGACAAGCAGCTGGGCATGAACATCATCAGCGCGAAGGACCACGGCGACTCGTTCAACACGCTCGAGTCGGGCCGCGCGGTCGCGTTCATGATGGACGACGCGCTGCTCGCGGGCGAACGCGCGAAGGCGAAGCAGCCGGGCGAGTGGGTGATCGTCGGCACGCCGCAGTCGGAAGAGGCGTACGGCTGCATGATGCGCAAGGGCGATGCTGACTTCAAGAAGGTCGTCGACGACGCGATCTCGCAAGTCGAGAAATCGGGCGAAGCCGCGAAGATCTACGCGAAGTGGTTCGAGAACCCGATCCCGCCGAAGGGGCTGAACCTGAACTTCCCGCTGTCCGATTCGATGAAGAAGCTGTACGCGAACCCGAACGACAAGGCGCTCGACTGACCACGCAGCCGTTGACGCAGAAATGACGCTACTGAAACGGAAGAGGCCTCGCTTCTTCCGTTTCTTTTTGCTGGAGTCTTGCCTATGTCTTACCACTGGAACTGGGGCATCTTCCTGAGCCCCGTCTCGACCGGCGAGCCGACGACTTACTTCGGATGGCTGATGTCCGGATTCTGGGTGACGATCGAGGTGTCGCTCGTCGCCTGGGTCGTCGCGCTGATCGTCGGTTCGCTGTTCGGCGTGCTGCGCACGGTGCCGAACAAATGGCTGTCCGCGATCGGCACCGTCTACGTGTCGATCTTCCGGAACATCCCGCTGATCGTGCAGTTCTTCGTCTGGTACCTCGTCGTGCCCGAACTGCTGCCCGCGTCGATCGGCACCTGGATCAAGCAGTTGCCGCCCGGCACGCAGTTCTTCACCGCGTCGATCATCTGTCTCGGCCTGTTCACGGGCGCGCGCGTGTGCGAACAGGTTCGCTCGGGGATCAACGCGCTGCCGAAGGGCCAGCGCGCGGCCGGCCTCGCGATGGGCTTCACGCAATGGCAGACGTACCGCTACGTGCTGCTGCCGGTTGCCTACCGGATCATCGTGCCGCCGCTTACGTCCGAGTTCCTGAACATCTTCAAGAACTCGGCGGTCGCGTCGACGATCGGCCTGCTCGACCTGTCCGCGCAGGCCCGACAGCTCGTCGACTACACCGCGCAGACCTACGAGTCGTTCATCGCGGTGACGCTCGCATACGTGCTCATCAACCTCGTCGTGATGGCGTTCATGCGCTGGATCGAAGGCCGCACGCGGCTGCCCGGCTACATCGGAGGCAAGTGATGCATCAGTTCGACTGGAGTAGTATTCCCGGCGCGATCCCGACGCTGTGGACGGGGGCGATCGTCACGTTCAAGATCACGCTGATCGCGATCGTCATCGGCATCGTCTGGGGCACGCTGCTGGCGCTGCTGCGGCTGTCCGGCGTGAAGCCGCTCGAGTGGTTCGCGAAGGCATACGTGACGGTGTTCCGCTCCATCCCGCTCGTGATGGTGCTGCTGTGGTTCTTCCTGATCGTGCCGCAGGTGCTGCAGGGCGTGCTCGGGCTGTCGCCGACGATCGACATCCGGCTTGCGTCGGCGATGGTCGCGTTCTCGCTGTTCGAAGCCGCGTATTATTCCGAGATCATCCGCGCCGGTATCCAGGCGGTGCCGCGCGGGCAGGTGAACGCCGCGTTCGCGCTCGGCATGAACTACGCGCAGGCCATGCGCCTCGTGATCCTGCCGCAGGCGTTCCGCGCGATGGTGCCGCTGCTGCTCACGCAGGCGATCGTCCTGTTCCAGGACACGTCGCTCGTGTACGTGATCAGCCTCGCGGACTTCTTCCGCACGGCCGCCAACATCGGCGATCGCGACGGCACGACCGTCGAGATGGTCCTGTTCGCGGGTGCATGCTATTTCGTGATTTGCTCGGTGGCGTCTGCCCTCGTCAAAGGTCTCCAGAAAAAGGTCACAAGATGATTTCCATCAAGAACGTTTCGAAGTGGTACGGCCAGTTTCAGGTCCTCGCCGATTGCACGACCGAGGTGAAGAAAGGCGAAGTGGTCGTGGTGTGCGGCCCGTCGGGCTCGGGCAAGTCGACGCTGATCAAGACCGTGAACGGCCTCGAGCCGTTCCAGCAGGGCGAGATCCTCGTGAACGGCCAGTCGGTCGGCGACAAGAAGACGAACCTGTCGAAGCTGCGCTCGAAGGTCGGGATGGTGTTCCAGCATTTCGAGCTGTTTCCGCATCTGTCGATCACCGAGAACCTGACGCTCGCGCAGATCAAGGTGCTCGGCCGCGGCAAGGACGAAGCGACCGAGAAGGGCATGAAGCTGCTCGATCGCGTCGGCCTGAAGGCGCATGCGCACAAGTTTCCGGGCCAGCTGTCGGGCGGCCAGCAGCAGCGGGTCGCGATCGCGCGCGCGCTGTCGATGGACCCGATCGCGATGCTGTTCGACGAACCGACGTCCGCGCTCGATCCGGAAATGATCAACGAAGTGCTCGACGTGATGGTCGAGCTCGCGCAGGAAGGCATGACGATGATGGTCGTCACGCACGAAATGGGCTTCGCGAAGAAGGTCGCCCATCGCGTGATCTTCATGGACAAGGGCGCGATCGTCGAGGACGACCGCAAGGACGATTTCTTCTCGAATCCGAAGTCGGATCGCGCGAAGGACTTCCTCGCGAAGATCCTGCACTGAGCACTCGTACGTCGCGCGCTTCGTGCGCGCGGCATGCGCAAACCGCCCGGCCGAACGCCGGGCGGTTTTTTTTCGCCGGTTGCCCGTCGGTCGCCGCCGGCGACGGACGGATTCCGGCAGCGGGCGTCACCAGCTGTAGCGGTAACCGACCTGCCCGGTGACGCCGCGCCGGTAATCGCCGCCGATGTTGCGCGCATATTTCACGTTCGCGTACAACTCGCCCGACTTGCCGAAGCCCGCGGTCACGCCAAGGCCGAGCTCGTACCACGTGCGGCCCAGGTGCGTCGCGAACGGCGTGCCGCCGACGACGGTCTGGCCCGGCGACAGGAAGTCGTGCAGCACGTCGGCCGTGAAATACGGCGTCGCGGCGCCGCCGCCCGCGTTCGCATCGAGGTTCGGCCGGAAGATGCGCACGCCGACGCGTCCGCGCAACGCACTGGTCGTCGTGCCCGACACGGCCGACACGTTGTCGTTGAACCCGTTCAGCTTCAGGTACTGGTACATCAGCTGCGCCTGCGGCTCGACCGCGATCGGCGTGCCGCCGATCCCGAACGGCTTGCCGACCTCCTGCGACAGTGCGATGCCGAAGCCGTTCTGCGATGCCTCGTTGCCGTAGCTGTCGCGATAGCGGTTGCCGTAGTGCGTGACCTGGCCGACGCTGTCGAAGTAGGTGCCGTCGGACAGGTAGCGCGTCCAGTAGCCGCCGATGCTCTGCGCATGCATCTCGACCGAGCCCGTCGACGTCGACAGGCCCGCCGTGCCGGCGCGCGCCATGTCGCTGAAGCTCGCGTTCGCGACGCCGATGCTCGCCGTCACGCCCGCATGCGTGCTGCCGCCGGCCGGCGCCTGGTCGAGCGTCCAGTCCTTGCCGAACTGCGCGAAGAACGTACGCTCGTCGGCCGCGAAGCGGCCCGCGTTCGCATCGAGGCTCTGTCCGCCCACGCGGCCCCAGACGCCGTCGCGGTTGCCCGGCGCCTGCTTCTCGAGGTTGTAGATGTCGCCGACGCGCTCGTGCAGCTTGCCGAGCGTCGAGAAGCCGTAATCCGCGTTCAGCAGCGGCGTCATCGCATAGCCTGCAACGCCCGGACGGTACGCGAGATTGCCGCCGCCGTCGATGACGTTCGGACCGACCGGATCGCCCGGGTCCGTCGGGTCGAGTTGCGAGCGCAGATACCAGCCGTTCGCATCGCCCTGGCCGCCGCGGTAGAGCCGATATTCGTATGCGCCTGCCTGCACCGGGCCCGCGAGATGGAACGCCGATGCGGAGGTCGTGCCGCCGTTGGTCGTGACGACCACCGGAATACCGTCGCCCGTCGTCTGCGCGCCGGTGCCGGCCGTGTTCGCGACCTTCAGCCCCGTCGTGCCCGTCGCGGTGCCGCCGTTCACGATCAGCCGGTCGGTCGGCGACGCATCGGCGCCGAGATAGGTGTTCAGCGCGATCGTGCCGCCGTTGCCGACATAACTGCCTGTCGTCAGGGTCCGGTAGCTGCCTGCCGCCGTCGGCGCGCCGGACGGCGCGGCGAATGCGACCAGGCCCGCGTTGTTCAGGCTGCTCAGCACGGAGCTGCCGGTCATGTGCCACGTGCTCGTGCCGTCGACGGTCAGCGCGACCGGGTCGATCTTGCCGGTGAGGGTCGTGCCGTTCGTCAGGAACACGTTGCCGGTGCTCGACGCGTCCGACACGATGTCGCCGGCGAGATTCACGGCCGATGCGTTGAAGGTCGCGGTGCTGCCGTTCGCGAGGTCCAGCAGCGTGCCGTTGCCGGCCGTCACGACGGTGCCGTTGCGCACCGCGATGTCGACCGTGCCGCCGCGCGCGGCGAACGCCGGCCCGGCGACGGACGCGACGCTGCCGCCGTCGACGAGCACGGCGCTGGTCGCGCCGGTCGCGAGCGTGTCGGTGCTCAGCACGCCGGCCGTCGCGCCCTTGAGCGTCGTGCCGGTCAGCGCGAGCACGCCGCCGCCGTCGACCGTCGCGCCGTTGCCGGCCGCGCTCGCGATCGACGAACCCGTGTCGCCGATGCGGCCGCCGTTCCGTGCGACGAGGCCGTCGGCCGCCGTGCCCGCCGTGGACACCTTCGCGCCCGACAGCAGGGCGGTCGCGCCGCTGCCCGCGACGATCGCGTGCGCGCCGGCACCCGTCGTCGCGACGGTCGTACCGTCGGCGGCGAGCGTCGAATCCGCGCCCGTCACGAAGAGGCCGCGCGCGTCGTCGCCGGCGGTGCGCACGACGGTCGCCGCATCGGTCGCGATGCGCGCGCCGGCGCCGGTCGACGACAGTCCGTCGGCGCCGTTGCCGGTCGTGCCGATCTGCGTGCCCGACAGCACGATCGTCGTGTTCGCGCCGAGGTTGTCGATGCCCTTGCCGGCGCCGCCCACCGCGATCGACGTCGCGCCGGCCGCGATCCCGCCGCCCGACACGGTCGAGTCGATCAGCACGCCGTCGGCGCTGCCGTTCGCGACGACGGTGCCCGCGCCCGACAGCGCGACCGACGCGCCGGACCCCGTCAGGTGCACGCCGGCGATGCCGTCGTCCGCCTCGATCGTGCCCGCGTTGGCGAGCGTGGCCGACGCGCCCTGCACGAGCGCGCCGGTGCCGTTCGATACGCGGATCGCCGATGCGTTGTTCACCGTGCCGAGCGTGCCGGCCACGACCCCTGTCGAGCCGGCGCCGGTCAGCAGCACCGTATTGCGGTTCTCGAGCGTGCCGAGGTTTTGCGCGACGAAGCCGGTCACGCCGCCCGTCGACGACGCGACCGCCGCGTTGTTGGTCAGCGTCGTCGCCACCGGCGTACCGGCGTTCGCGCCGCTGAGCGCGTGTGCCTGGCCGTCGACGGTGCCCGCGATCGCGCCGGCCGCATTCAGGTCGATGGTCGCGCCCGAGTCGATCGTGCCCTTCGCACCGCCTTCGACCGCGACCGCGATGCCGTTCGCGCCGTTGACGTTGTAGGTGGCGTGGCCGGTGGACAGCGTCGTGCCGGCGCCCGTCGCGAGCACGCCGCGCGCGCGCTGGCCGTTCACGTCGGTCGTCAGCGTGCCGGCCGCCGACGCGCCCGTGTAGGCCGCGCCGCCCGCGATGCGGAACAGCGTCGAATCGTCGGTATCGACGCTCAGATGCTGCGCGGCGACATTGATCTTCGAGCCGGCGCCGTATGCGTAGAAGCCGGTCTGGTTCGTGCCCGACATGAAGGCCGGCACGGCGTTGGCGTCGACGTTGATCGTCGCGCCCGAGCGTGCATGGACGCCGATCGCGCCGTTGCCGGTCAGGTTGAGCGCGCCGTCGACCGTGGCCTTCGCGCGCGGCCCTTCGGCCCACACGCCGTAGTTGCGCGTGTCCGACGCCGGATCGAGCCCGCCGGCCACGTTGATCGTGCCGGTCGACGTCGCGGCCGTCGCGGTCGCACCGGTGCCGACCACCATGATGCCGATGCCGTTCACGCCATTCAGCGTGATCGTGCCCGTGTTGGTCACGGTCGCGGCCGTATTGGCCGCGAGCATGCCGACGTTGGCGAACGGCGTGCCGGGTGCCGCGCCGTTCACGACGATCGTGCCCGCGTTGCGCAGTGTGCCGGACGTCGAGTCGATGCTCGCCATCCCGGCGCCGTTTTGCGTCTGCGAGCCGATCATGATCGAGCCGAGGTTGCTGGCGGTGCCCGATGCGCCGAGCAGGATCCCGTAGGAATGCGCGGACAGCGCGACGTCGTTCGCCGCTGCCCCGGGCCCGTACTGGGCCGCGCGGCCGAGATAGATCGTGCCGCCGGCCGCGTTCGTGAAGGTGCCGCCGGCCGCGAGGCCGCCGATCACCTGGCTGTCGAGCGTCGTCGCGTTGACGCCGACGTTGATCGTGCCGGCGTTCGACGCGTTCGCACCGCTCGTCACGGCCACCGCGTAGTTCTTCAGGTCGGGGCGGTTGCCGTCGAGCGTCCATGCGCCGACGTTCATCACGCCGTTGTTGACGAACGAGGTGCCCGTGCCGCTTGCGTACACGCCGTTGCCCTCGGTGTACGCGTGGAAGCCGAAGTTGTCGGGCGGCGCGCTGCCGCTCGTGTCGAAATTGTCGCCGGACGCGTAGCCGGACGAGATCGTGCCGTTGTTGACGCCGCTCGCGCCGCTCAGCAGGCGCACCAGCGTGAAGTCGCCCGACAGGCGGCCGTCGTTGACGAAGTGCGCGCCGTTTTCCGCGAGGACGGCCGAACTCGACACAATCGTATTGGTGCCGCGGAAGTCGATCTGGCCGTCCTTGCCGATCTGCAGCGTCGCGTTCGCGCCGGTGCCGTGCATGGCCGACAGGTGATCGATCGGCAGCGTGTTCTTGTCGCCGGCGGACACGTTGTTCGCATACTGGAAGGTTTCCTTCGAGAACGTGACGGCCTGGCCGAACGCCGTGTCGTAGGCAGCCTGCGAGCCGAGCGCGCCGCTCCGGACCGAGCGCGCCAGGAAGTCGTTGTACGCGGCGAGCGACGCCGCGTCGGTGACGGTCCATGTGCTGCCGTCGAATGCGGTGAAGGTGCCCGCGTAGGCCGGGACGTCGAGCTGGAGATTGCCGACGGCACCGCCGCTCGCGAGATAGTCGCCGGTGCCGAGCCAGATCTGGTTGCGCGAATTCCAGTTTACGACGCTTTTTGCAGAGCCGGTGCCGTCTGCGAAGGTCAGGTCGGTCTGCTTCGGCGCGATCGAGATCGCGTTGCCGGCCGCGTCGGGCGCGTTCGCGGGGTTGCCGATCGACACGTTCAGCGTGCCGCCGGTGTTGTCGACGGTGCCGATCCGCAGGTTCACGTACTGGTTGCCGTTCACGTCATGGTAGACGGGCACGTTGGTCGAGCCGGCCGTCGACGCGGCGAACGCGGACGAGTTGTACGTGGCGATCGACGTATGGGTGCCCGTGATCGTGTCGGGCGTGCTGACGCTCTGCGTCTTGCCGCCGAGCGACAGCAGCGGCTGGTTCGGGTTGCCCGACACGATGGACGTATTGCCGATCGGCGTGAGCGTATAGCCGGGGTCGCCGGCGGCGCCCGTCCATGCACCCGTCACGCCGACCGTGTCGCCGCCCGACACGGTCGTGGCGCCGGCCCCGTTGTCGTTGACGGTCGGGCTGACGCTGCCGAGCGCGCAACTGCTGCCGCTTGCGACCGCCGAACCGTTACCGCAGGTCGATGCGTACGCGGAGCCGGCCGACAGCGCGGCCAGCGCGGCACCGAGCGCGGCGACGCGCAACGGCGAGCGGCGGATGGCCGTGCGGCCGGCACGGCGGCTTGCGGCCGATTGGCTGCCCGAACGCTTGCCGCGCGCCCGGGCCGTTTCCGCAACCGCGACCCAGCAGCCGGCGGCCTCGCTCCATATCGATCGAAATGAGTGATTCACGACAAGCCCCTCTCTCTTTATTTGAACTGGTATTCGCCGTATGCGGCGAATGCGCATTCCACGGTGACGTGTATTTCGAATGGGCGTGCGGCAGCCGGGGCTGCGTCGAGTGCCAATCAGGATGCGTTACGCCGAAGATGGAGCGAGTCTACTAATCGACGGGGCGGTCGATTGTCGGAAAATCAAGATATGTAGGGATGGTAACGGTATGGGGTGGTATTTCTGAATTGTGTGGTTAATCGAACTGAAAGCCTTGGTGGGGAAGGGTTTGGCGGGTTTTTCTACAGGCTGGTCGGAATCGTCCGGTCGGTGGGATAACGCACGGTCGGTATTTTGTTTATGTTTTATTCTATGGTTTCCGGATTATCCGTTTTCGATTCGCTCTTGTTTTGTTTTTTCGTCGATGAATTATTTTTACTCGAAAATTAATAAAATAAAAGCGAATGTTGTATGTCGTCGATCGCGTGTATCTAATGGCGATCTGAAGGAAACGTGTAACGTCATCGGGCGCGGACTTTCACTGCCGGCGATCGCCGGGCCGTGACGTTCGCACACACGCGGAAGGCGGGAAAGGCGGGCGCCGGACGGCGCGGCGCACTCAGAAGTCGATCGGGTCGTCGGCGTCGTCCGCGGTGCCGGCTGCCAGCGCCTCGCGCCGCACACCGCCGCACGGCGCGGACGCCGATGCGTCGAGCGCCGGGTTGCGCAGCTTCTCGAGCACGCGTTCGGGTACCGGGATCTGCATCCGCGCGGCGACGTCGCCGCACTGGAACATGATCAACTCGCCCGGTTCGAACGAGGTCCAGATTTCGTTGTCGGTCAACGGCTGCGTGGCGATCACCGCGACGCGATCCTCGGGCGTCGTGTATTTCGCGAAGTCGATCGACAGGTCTTCGTCGACCAGATGCGCGGTCGAGAACGGCCAGCGCCGCACGAGGTAGTGCAGCCGCGTCGAGCAGTGCGCGAAGAGCGCCTGGCCGTTCGACATCAGGAAGTTGAACACGCCGTGATCGGTGATGCCGCGCGTCAGCTCGCCGACGCGCTCGAACAGCTCCGGCAACGGCGGCTGCGCGCCGGGGAACGCTTCGCGCAGCCCCTGCATCAGCACGCAGAACGCCTTCTCGCTGTCGGTCGTGCCGACCGGATGGTAGACGCTGCCGTCGAGATCGGGTTCGTAGTCCTGCAGATCGCCGTTATGCGCGAAGATCCAGTGCCGCCCCCACAGCTCGCGCATGAACGGATGGCTGTTCTCGAGCAGGATGTGGCCCTGCGTGGCCTTGCGGATGTGCGCGATCGTGTTCTTGGATTTGATCGGGTAACGCTTCACCATTTCGGCGATCGGCGACGTGGCCGACGCCTGCTGGTCGATGAACAGGCGACACGCCTTGTCCTCGAAGAACGCGATCCCCCAGCCGTCGGCATGGTGATCGGTGAGGCCGCCCCGGGCCGCGAAACCTGTGAAGGAGAATGTGACGTCCGTCGGCGCGGCGCAGTTCATTCCTAGGAGTTGGCACATTTTACTTGGGGCGGGGGCGGAAGCGGGGTAACCAACCGGGTGAACCCCGGTACAATGTGGCTTCTAGCATATCACCGAGCCTTGAGCGGTAAAAAGCGGATTCCGCCGGCCGAAGGCCTCGTGTTGCGGTTTGCCGTCAGTCGGCCCGCGCACGCGCGTTCCGGCCCCGCAGATGGCCAGCCCGTTCCTCACGACGCCTCCTATGACTGCCTCGAACGCTTCCTCTCCGGCGACGCTCACGCTCGCCCGTCCCGACGACCTGCACCTGCACCTGCGCGACGGCGACATGCTGGCCGCGGTGCTGCCGCACACGGCGCGCCAGTTCGCCCGCGCGATCGTCATGCCGAACCTGAAGCCGCCCGTCACGACCACCGCGCAGGCGCAGGCCTATCGCGAGCGAATCCTGGCCGCGCTGCCGACGGGCATGGCGTTCGAGCCGCTGATGACGCTGTACCTGACCGACAACACGGCGCCCGACGAAATCCGCCGCGCGCGCGACAGCGGCTTCGTGCACGGCGTGAAGCTGTATCCGGCCGGCGCGACGACGAACTCCGATCACGGCGTCAGCGATCTCGCGAAGTGTGCGAAGACGCTCGAGGTCATGCAGGAAACCGGCATGCCGCTGCTCGTGCACGGCGAGGTGACCGATCCGGCGATCGACATGTTCGATCGCGAGAAGGTGTTCATCGACCGCGTGATGACGCCGCTGCGCCGCGATTTCCCCGGCCTGAAGGTCGTGTTCGAGCACATCACGACGAAGGACGCGGCCGACTACGTGCGCGACGCCGACGCGGCGCCGGGCCTGCTCGGCGCGACGATCACGCCGCAGCACATGCTGTACAGCCGCAACGCGCTGTTCGTCGGCGGGATTCGCCCGCATTACTACTGCCTGCCGGTGCTGAAGCGCGAAACGCACCGCGTCGCGCTCGTCGAAGCTGCGACGTCGGGCAACCCGCGCTTCTTCCTCGGTACCGACAGCGCGCCGCACGCGCGCGGCGCGAAGGAAACCGCGTGCGGGTGCGCGGGCTGCTACACGGCGCTGCACGCGCTCGAGCTGTATGCGGAAGCGTTCGACCAGGCCGGCGCACTCGACAAGCTGGAGAATTTCGCGAGCCGCTTCGGCGCCGACTTCTACGGGCTGCCGCGCAGCACCGAGACGATCACGCTGCGCCGCGAGACCTGGGAACTGCCGCGCGAGGTCTTCGCGGGCGATACGCCGGTCGTCCCGCTGCGCGCCGGCGAAACGATCGGCTGGAAATTCGCGTGACCGGCACGCCGCCGCGCGGGGCCGGCCTGACGGCCGGCGGCGGGGCGGCGGTATTCGCGCAGATCGACTGGTCGGCGCCGTGGCTCGCGCCTTACGCGGCCCCCGGTCGTGTGCTGCAGGCGGCGGCGCTCACGGGCGAGACCGCGCTGCTCGATGCGTTGAACGGCGCGCTGCGCGGCGGTACGCGGGCGAGCGGCCGAGGCCGGCCGCTGCGCTTCGTGCCCCAGGCGGAGCTGCCGCCAGGCATCGCATACGAAACGCATATCGCCGACACGGGCGGCGTCCCGACCCGCCACAATCTTCACGACTTCTTCAATGCGCTCGTCTGGTTCGCGTATCCGCGCACCAAGGCCGCGCTGAACGCACGCCAGGCCGCGGCGATCGACGCCGCGGGCGGCGTCGGTCCCGTGCGCGGCACGCTGCGCGATGCGCTCACGCTGTTCGACGAGAACGCCGCGCTGTTCGTGACGGCCGACCGCGCGCTCGCCGACGCGCTGCGCGGCTTCAACTGGCAGCAACTGCTGGTGGCGGCGCGCGACGCGTGGGGCACGCGCTGCGAGGCGCGGCTCGTCGGCCATGCGCTGCTCGAGAAGCTCGTCGTGCCGTACAAGTCCTGCACCGCGCACACGTGGATCGTCGAAGTGAGTGACGACTATTTCTCGTGGCCCGACGCGCAGCGTGCCGCGCACGTCGATGAGCGGATCGCCGGCGAACTCGCGACCCGTGACCTGACGAGCCGCGATTTCGCGCCGCTCCCGGTGCTCGGCGTGCCGGGCTGGTGTGACGCGAATGCCGTGCCCGCGTTTTACGACGATCCGGCGGTTTTCCGCAGCGGCCGCCGGTCGCGCGCTGCCGGCGGCGGCGCGCAGTGCTAGAATGCGCGTCGCAAAGCAGGCCAGGCAGTCGCGGCCTCGCCGCCTTCGGGCAGGCGAGGGCGAGGAAAGTCCGGACTCCACAGGGCAGGGTGATGGCTAACGGCCATCCGTGGCGACACGCGGAACAGGGCAACAGAAAGCAAACCGCCGATGGCCCGGCGCAAGCCGGGATCAGGTAAGGGTGAAACGGTGCGGTAAGAGCGCACCGCGGCGACGGCGACGTCCGCCGGCACGGTAACCTCCACCCGGAGCAATTCCAAGTAGGCAGGCGCGCATTTTCGGATGCAGGACGGTGCCCCCGTCTCGTCTGCGGGTAGGAAGCTTGAGCGCGTCAGCAATGGCGCGCCTAGAGGAATGGCTGCCACGCGCCGTGCGCTTCGGCGTGCAGCGTGCACAGAATCCGGCTTATCGGCCTGCTTTGCCGCTCGAATGCGAAAGGGCCGGCGCTCCGTCAGGAGCGCCGGCCCTTTTTTTCATGCGTGGCTGCTAGGCGTTCAGGCCGCGACGATGTCGAACGAATGCGTGAGCTCGGCCGTCTTCGCGATCATGATCGACGCGGAGCAGTACTTGTCGTGCGACAGGTTGATCGCGCGCTCGACCGTGGCCGGGTTCAGGTTGCGGCCCGTGACGGTGAAGTGGAAGTGGACCTTCGTGAACACCTTCGGATCTTCGCTCGCGCGTTCGGCCTTCAGCGTGACCGAGCAGCCGGTGACTTCCTGGCGGCTCTTCTTCAGGATCAGCACGACGTCGTACGCGGTGCAGCCGCCGGTGCCGACCAACACCATTTCCATCGGGCGCGGCGCGAGATTATGGCCACCGCCTTCCGGTGCGCCGTCCATCGCGACGAGGTGCCCGCTTCCGGTCTGAGCGGAAAACGCCATGCCGTCCTGACCCATCCAGCTTACTTTGCATTCCATGCTTGCACTCCAGCGTTGCCTGATTCGAATTCGATCATGCATTGTAGCCCGCAGTGCAACGGTCGGCTGACGCGCTGCACGACGCGCAACGTCGCGCCGCCGCACGCGGCGCCTGGCGGCGCGCCGAACGTCGATTTCCCTGCCCGCTTTAGGGGTTTTGTTCTAGATGTGGTGGACTTCCGGTTGCGTCCTTGTTTCCCAATCGATTGATTTCAAAAGAGAAAACGCGATATGGCGGCGAAATCCATCACATTCCGCATTATGGTTGCGGATTTCGTAATGCAAATTTTCTTGTGAAGTCGCCGGCGCATTCGTATAATGAGCCTCATTGGTTGTCGCGCTGCGGCAACCTCCGCATGTCTCCTCCACCCTCCTCCTAAGGTGGATTAAGCCCGAACCAGCGGTTCGGGCTTTTTTTCGTCCCATGCAAGCATCGACGCGCAGTTTGCGCGCTTCGATGTCGGTCGTTGACTCCCTGTCTTTGACTCCGTTTACGCGGGCTGTCGTGCGGCCGCGTGCGATGCCGCGCCGGTTGGCGTGTCGGTCGAGCCGGCGGCAGGGGGCGAAACCTGCGCGGCCGATGCGTGGCCATGACCGCGCGCGCAGAAATGGCGTACGCGTTCGCGTACCGCGCGCAGGCGGGCGATGCGATCTTCGGCATGGGCGCCGCGGGCGTCGGCGATACGAGCGTCGAGTGCGTCGAGCTTGGCCTCGCAGCCGGCCCGGGCGGCGACGGCGGGCGCCGCGGCGGCCAGCAATGCGGCCGCGAGAAGGGGCGTAAGTCCTTGTTTCATCATGCTTGTTTGTTGTTTTTCCGTTGTCGGCCGGTCTGGCGCGGCAAGGTCAGGTGCCGCGCGTCGATGGGTGCCTCCCCGGGCGCTCGGTTCGCCTGGCATATCGGGGCACGACCGGATTTTGGCCCATTTCGGGCGCCGCCGGCACGGGACGTGGATTCTTTTTGACCGCGCTGCCGTATTTCCTTTATAATTCAGGGCTTTTCCGCATTCATGCCCACGGAAAAAGAACAGGGAGAGCCTGCACCGCGCCTCGAAGCGCACACAGACAAGCAGGAAGAACACATCGGGCAAAGCATTTTTTTTGGATCGATCATGAAGACGTTTTCCGCAAAAGCCCATGAGGTGACGCGCGAATGGTACGTGATTGACGCGACGGATAAGGTTCTCGGCCGTGTTGCCAGCGAAGTGGCACGCCGTCTGCGCGGCAAGCACAAGCCTGAGTTCACCCCGCACGTCGACACTGGTGATTTCATCATCATCATCAACGCAAGCAAGTTGAAGGTCACGGGCAACAAGACTCTGGACAAGAAGTACTACCGTCACTCGGGCTACCCGGGCGGTATCTATGAAACGACGTTCGGCAAGATGCAAGAACGCTTCCCGGGCCGTGCGCTCGAGAAGGCGGTCAAGGGCATGCTGCCGAAGGGCCCGCTCGGCTACGCGATGATCAAGAAGCTGAAGGTCTACGCTGAAGCGACGCATCCGCACTCGGCTCAACAGCCGAAAGCGCTCGAGATCTAAGGGGAGCCCACATGATCGGTAACTGGAACTACGGTACGGGCCGCCGCAAGAGCGCAGTCGCACGTGTCTTCATCAAGGCTGGCAAGGGCGACATCATCGTCAACGGCAAGCCCATCGCTGACTACTTCTCGCGCGAAACGTCGCTGATGATCGTGCGTCAACCGCTGGAACTCACGAACCACGGCCAGACGTTCGACATCAAGGTGAACGTGAACGGCGGCGGCGAAACGGGTCAGGCAGGCGCAGTGCGCCACGGCATCACCCGCGCGCTGATCGACTACGATGCGACGCTGAAGCCGTCGCTGTCGAACGCAGGCTTCGTCACGCGCGATGCACGTGAAGTCGAGCGTAAGAAGGTTGGTCTACGCAAGGCACGTCGCGCAAAGCAGTTCTCGAAGCGTTAATTCCGCTTCATGGCCGCGCCGCTTCCGGGCGGCGTCCGCCGGAAAAACCGCCAGCTTTCACGCTGGCGGTTTTTTTATGCCCGCGCGGCGGGGCTCCGCGGGCCGTTTCCTTTACGGAAATCAACAAGAACCTATTGATTTCATGGACATCAGCACGATCTTCTGATCGGCCCTACAATAGCGGCTAAAGCTTTTTGGAGAGTTCGCATGAACGCTGTTACCGAATCCGCAGCAACGACCACCGAAATGCCGGTACCGTTCGTCTTCACCGACGCCGCGGCCGACAAGGTCAAGCAACTGATCGACGAAGAGGGCAATCCCGACCTGAAGCTGCGCGTATTCGTGCAAGGCGGCGGCTGCTCGGGCTTCCAGTATGGCTTCACGTTCGACGAGGAAGTCAACGAGGACGACACCGTGATGAACAAGAACGGCGTCCAGCTCCTGATCGACTCGATGAGCTACCAGTACCTGGTCGGCGCCGAGATCGACTACAAGGACGACCTCAACGGCGCCCAGTTCGTGATCAAGAACCCGAACGCAACGACCACGTGCGGGTGCGGCTCGTCGTTCTCGGTCTGAGCGCACGACGGAATCTGTCCGGTTCGCCGGAATGAAAAACGGGGCTTCATGCCCCGTTTTTTTGTGCCCATGCGCGGCGCGAACCGCTTCCTTCGGCCTTCCGTCAGCGCGGATAAAGCGCGCCTAGCACGCGCGCATCCGCGGCACCCGTCACGCTCGCGAGGTTGCCGGGCTGGCGCGCGGTGAAGCGATACGCGAGCCACGCGAACGCGAGCGCTTCGACCTGTTGCGGCGGCACGCCGAGCGCGGCCGTCGTCTCCACCGTCGCCGGCACGCCGGCCTCGCGCAGCGCTTCCGCGAGCGCGGCGAGCAGCACCGGATTGCGGGCGCCGCCGCCGCAGACGAATACGGCTTTGCAATCCGTCGCGTGCTGCGCGACTTCGCGGGCGACCGAGACGGCGGTGAGCGCCGTCAGCGTGGCCTGCACGTGTTCCGGCGCGACCTGCGCGAACGCGGCGAGCTTCGCGTCGAGCCACGCGGGATTGAACAGGTCGCGGCCGGTGCTTTTCGGCGGCAGCGCGGCGAAGTAGGGCTCGTCGAGCAGCGCGTCGAGCAGCGGCGCGTGCACCGTGCCGCGCGCGGCGAACTTGCCGCCGTCGTCGTACGGCTTGCCGAGGTGGCGCGTCGCCCATGCGTCGAGCAGCGCGTTCGCGGGCCCGCAGTCGAAGCCGCGCACGTCGCCGCCATCACCGGGCAGGATCGTGATGTTGCTGATGCCGCCGAGGTTGCAGACGACCCGCGTCTCGCCCGGCGCGCCGAACATCGTCGCGTGGAACGCAGGCGCGAGCGGCGCGCCGTGGCCGCCGGCCGCGACGTCGCGGCTGCGGAAATCGGCGATCACGTCGATATGGGCCAGCTCCGCGAGCAATGCCGGATTGTTGAGCTGGCGCGTGTAGCCGCGCTCGGGACGGTGGCGGACCGTCTGGCCGTGCACGCCGATCGCGCGGATCTCGTCGCGCGACAGGCCGGCGGTGCGCTGCAACTCGTGACAGCACACCGCGTAGCGCGCGACGAGCGCGTTCGCCGCGAGCGATTCGCGGTCGATCTCGTTGTCGCCGGGCTGCTGCAGCGCGAACAGCGCGTCGCGCAGCGATTGCGCGAAGCCGACGAAGGCTTCCGCGAGCACGACCGGCGCGCGGCCGGTCTCGAAACGCACGGCGACGCCGTCGACGCCGTCCATGCTGGTTCCCGACATCAGCCCGAAGTAGATGCCGTCGGCCGGATGGGCGGGTTGCGGATGTCGTTGCGGCACGTTGGGTTCTCCTGGATCGAGCGGCGCGGGCTGGTGCCGCGCGCCTTGCGCCCGATTATCCGCGCAACCTGACGCATCGTTAAGCGATGCACGCGCAAGTTATGGGAAAATCCCTGTCTTTGCGACATTCTTCCTGGCACCGATGAGCACCGAACCCAGTTCCAAGCCTGTTTTCCCGATCACCGACGAAGTCCGCCATGCGCTCGCCGTCACGAAGCGCGGCGTCGACGAACTGCTGATCGAGGAAGAGTTCGCGCAGAAGCTCGCGCGCAGCGCGGCCACCGGCACGCCGCTGCGCATCAAGCTCGGCCTCGATCCGACCGCGCCCGACATCCACATCGGCCATACGGTCGTGTTGAACAAGATGCGTCAGCTGCAGGATCTCGGCCACACCGTGATCTTCCTGATCGGCGATTTCACGTCGCTGATCGGCGACCCGTCGGGCCGCAATGCGACGCGTCCGCCGCTCACGCGCGAACAGATCGAATCGAACGCGAAGACCTACTTCGAACAGGCCGCGCTCGTGCTCGACCGCGCGAAGACCGAAATTCGCTACAACAGCGAATGGTCGATGCCGCTCGGCGCGGACGGGATGATCAAGCTCGCGTCGCGCTACACGGTCGCGCGGATCCTCGAGCGCGAGGATTTCACGAAGCGCTTCCAGAGCGGCGTGCCGATCTCGATCCACGAATTCCTGTACCCGCTGATGCAGGGTTACGACTCGGTCGCGCTGAACGCCGACCTCGAACTCGGCGGCACCGACCAGAAGTTCAATCTGCTCGTCGGCCGCGAACTGCAGAAGCAATACGGCCAGGAACAGCAGTGCATTCTGACGATGCCGCTGCTCGAAGGCCTCGACGGCGTCGAGAAGATGTCGAAGTCGAAGGGCAACTATGTCGGCATCAGCGAGAAGCCGACCGACATGTTCGGCAAGCTGATGAGCATCTCGGACACGCTGATGTGGCGTTACTTCGAGCTGCTGTCGTTCCGCGGCCTCGACGAAATCGCCGGCTTCAAGCGCGACGCCGAAGGCGGCCGCAATCCGCGCGATTTCAAGGTGCTGCTCGCGCAGGAAATCGTCGCGCGCTTCCATTCGCAGGCCGACGCCGAGCGTGCGCTCGAAGATTTCAATCATCGCGCGAAGGGCGGCGTGCCGGACGACATCCCGTCGGTCACGCTCGCGGGCGCGCCGCTCGCGATCGGCCAGCTGCTGAAGCAGGCGGGCCTCGTGCCGTCGACGAGCGAAGCGCTGCGCAACATCGAGCAGGGCGGCGTGAAGATCGACGGTGCGACGGTGTCCGACAAGGGCCTGAAGGTCGAGGCCGGCGAGTTCGTCGTTCAGGTCGGCAAGCGCCGCTTCGCGCGCGTCACGCTGACCGCATGATCGCGCTGATCCAGCGCGTGAAGCGCGCCGACGTGCGCGTCGGCGACCGCACGACGGGCGAGATCGGCGCAGGACTGCTCGCGCTCGTCTGCGCGGAGCGCGGCGACACCGAGGCTGCGGCCGACAAGCTGCTCGCGAAGCTGCTCGGCTATCGCGTGTTCAGCGACGCGGCCGGCAAGATGAACCTGCCGGTGTCGAACATCGACGGCGCGGGCGGCGCCGGCGGCCTGCTGCTCGTGTCGCAGTTCACGCTCGCGGCCGATACCAACAGCGGGCTGCGGCCGAGCTTCACGCCGGCCGCGCCGCCCGACGAAGGCGCGCGCCTGTTCGACTATTTCGTCGCGGCCGCGCGCGCGCGTCATCCGGTCGTCGAGACGGGCGAATTCGGCGCCGACATGCAGGTGTCGCTCGTCAACGACGGCCCCGTGACGTTCTGGCTGCAAGTGCGGCCCTGATTCTTTCCCGGAGACGCGCCGCGATGGCCACCACGCAGATTCTCTTCATTCGTCATGGCGAGACGGCCTGGAACCGCATCAAGCGCATCCAGGGCCATATCGACATTCCGCTGGCCGACACGGGGCTCGCGCAGGCGCAGCGGCTGGCCGTCCGGCTCGCGCGGGATGCGCATGAAGGTCAGCGCATCGACGCGATCTATTCGAGCGACCTGATGCGCGCGCAGCAGACCGCGCAACCCTTTGCCGATGCGCTCGGGCTGCCGCTGCGGTTGCGCGAAGGGCTGCGCGAACGTGCGTACGGCGTGTTCCAGGGGCATGACAGCACCGAGATCGAGACGCTGTTTCCGGACGCCTACGCCGCGTGGCAGACGCGCGACCCGGGTTTCGCGCCCGACGGCGGCGAGTCGCAGCGCGAGTTCTATCATCGCGTGCTGCATGCGCTCGAGCCGATCGTCGCCGCGCATCCGGGCGGGCGCATCGCATGCGTCGCGCACGGCGGCGTGCTCGATTGCGTGTATCGCTTTGCCAACGGTCTCGACCTCTCGGCGCCGCGCAGCTATCAGTTGCTCAACACCAGCATCAACGTCGTCGATTACGTCGATGGCCGTGCGCAAGTCGTGCAATGGGCCGACGTGTCGCATCTGGATACCGCGAGCGACGACGACGGGTATCGCAAGGTACTTTGATGCGATCATGCCGGTGCTGCCGGCGTGATCGGCCGGGGGCGGCCTTCCATTTCAGGTTTGGGTGCGGCGGTGCCTGGCGTGTCCTGTAGCCGAGCGCGTACGCGATCCTGCCGGGCTTGTCGGCCACGATCGACTGGCGCAGCTTGTCGAATTCTCCTTTCGAGTACTTCTTGCCGCCATCGATCGCATCGACGCGGCGGTCACGGGAATATCACGGTCACGGCAAATTGAAATGATCCGGAGAAACGGATCGTCAGGCGGGCGGGGTACCGTCGGGCGGCGTCGCCGTCGCGCGTCGGCGTGCGCGTTTCGAGGCGCCGTTGACGAGCGCCCAGCGCAGCACGGGCGCGACCGCCCTGACACCGGGCCGGACCACCGCGCGTCGCAACGGCGCGAACGTCGACACGCCGAGCATGCGCTGCGCCCAGTTCGGCAGCAGGTCTATGCCCGCATGCATGATCAGTGACGCGGCCGGACGCAGCGCGGGCGTAGAGATCGGCACATTCAGCAGGATGTCCATGACGTCGAAGGTGCGTGGCCCTGCTTCGAGTTCGGGCTGCATGCGCGTGAAATAGGCCGCGACTTCCGCACGCGAACGGGGAACATCCCGGGCGCCGAGCAGCTCGGCGATCAATGCCGTCTCGGCGTAGTAGACGTCCTGCTGCTCGCCCGATAGCGACGGATTCACATAGCGCAAATGTGCGGCGAGGAAGCTTGATACTTCCGCGACATGCACCCAGGTCAGCAACGCCGGATCGTCGGCTCGGTACGGCCTGCCGTCGGGCGCGGTACCCGATACGCGCGAGTGGATCGCTTTTACGCGCTCGATCAGCGCGAGTGCGTCCGCGCGGCTGCCGAACGTCGTGCCCGTGATGAACGTTGCGGTGCGCCGCAAGCGGCCGAGGATGTCGGTGCGAAACGACGAGTGATCCCAGACGCCCGCCAGCGCGAGCGGATGGAGCGCCTGCAGCAGCAGTGCAGCAATGCCGCCCGTCATCATCGACGTGAAATCGGCATGCACGCGCCAGCAGACGGCGTCGGGGCCGAACAGCCCCGGATCTCCGGGTGGCGACGACAGGTCGATCGACGGGCCGCCGCCGCCCGTCGTCAGGTGCGTGATGCCGGCCACGAGCCGCTTGCGGATCGGTTCGACCCAGCGCGGACCCGGCGTGGGCGTGGCGGGGTGCGGGCTGGGCGGCGTGGTCATGGCAGGTGTGACGTGGGCGGCGGGTTACTTCCCGTCGGCGGTATCCCACATTCCGCGTTCGGTATTGCCGGCATCGGGCGCGGAGAGCCCGAAGTGGCGGTATGTGAGCAGTGTCGCGACGCGCCCGCGCGGCGTGCGCTGCAGGAAACCCTGCTGGATCAGGTATGGTTCGAGCACGTCCTCGATCGTGTCGCGCTCCTCGCCGATCGCCGCCGCGAGGTTGTCGATACCGACCGGGCCGCCGTCGAACTTGTGCAGGATCGCCTCGAGCAGCTTGCGGTCCATCAGGTCGAAGCCGACCGGATCGACGTCGAGCATCGCGAGCGCGGCATCGGCCACGGCCGCGGTGATCTGGCCGTCGGCCTTCACTTCCGCATAGTCGCGCACGCGGCGCAGCAACCGGTTCGCGATCCGCGGCGTGCCGCGCGAGCGCTTCGCGATTTCCAGCGCGCCGTTCGGATCGATCGGTGCGTTCAGCAGCGACGCCGAGCGCCGCACGATGCGCGACAGCTGGTCGGCATCGTAGAACTCGAGGCGCGCGACGATCCCGAAGCGATCGCGCAGCGGGTTGGTCAGCATCCCCGCACGCGTGGTCGCGCCGACCAGCGTGAACGGCTGCAGGTCGAGCTTCACGCTGCGCGCGGCCGGCCCTTCGCCGATCATGATGTCGATCTGGTAATCCTCGAGCGCCGGATACAGGATTTCCTCGACGACCGGCGACAGCCGGTGGATTTCGTCGATGAACAGCACGTCGTTCGCTTCGAGGTTGGTCAGAAGCGCGGCGAGATCGCCCGCGCGCTCGAGCACGGGGCCCGAGGTCTGGCGCAGATTCACGCCCATTTCGCGCGCGATGATGTGCGCGAGAGTGGTCTTGCCGAGGCCTGGCGGCCCGAACAGCAGCACGTGGTCGAGCGGCTCGGAGCGGCGCTTCGCGGCCTCGATGAAGATCTCGAGCTGGCCGCGCACCTTTTCCTGGCCGACGTAGTCGTCGAGCTGGCGCGGCCGCAGCGCGCGTTCGAACACCTCCTCGTGCGACGAGGTGGGCGTGGCGGCGATGATCCGCTCGGCGGCGAGTTTGTCGGTTTCAATCATGCGGCCATTGTACCGCGCGCGGTCACGCGGTCGAACTGGCCGAACGGCCGACTGGTGCGCGCCGCACGGCGGCGCGACACTGGCTCCGAAAGCCGGTTCGGGCGGGTGTTACGCCTTCGACAATGCCTTGAGCGCGAGCTTGATGCCCTCGGACACGCCGGTGCCGGCCGGCACGTTCTTGATCGCGGCGAGGCCTTCCTTTTCCGAGTAGCCGAGCGCGAGCAGTGCGTTGAGGATGTCGGTCGCGTGATCGGACTGGGATGCGGCGCCGGCGAGCGCACCGAGGTCCGCGCCGAGCTTGCCCTTCAGCTCGAGCAGCAGGCGCTCGGCGGTCTTCTTGCCGATGCCGGGCAGGCGCGTGAGACGTGCGGCGTCCTGCATCGTCACCGCCTGCGCGAGCTCCTGCACGCTCATGCCGGAGAGCACGGCCAGCGCCATGCGCGCGCCGATACCGGTGATCTTCAGCAGTTCGCGGAAGGTCGTGCGCTCCTGTGGTGTCAGGAAGCCGTACAGCAGGTGCGCGTCCTCGCGCACGATCTGCTGCGTGAGCAGCACGACGCGCTCGCCGGTCTGCGGCAGGTTGTAGAAGGTGCTCATCGGCACGTCGATCTCGTAGCCGACGCCGTTGCAGTCGACGAGCAGGTGGGGCGGGTTCTTTTCGAGCAGGATGCCGGCGATGCGACCGATCATGGATGGCGGGAAGCGAGGAGGAAAGCGCGAGTGTAGCGCAGGTGCGGCGCGATGCCGATGGGTTGGCCTTCAGGTCGGGGTGATGCGACACGCGTGCGTGATGCAGGGCGATGAGGCGATCGGGCGGGCAGGGCGGTCGCAGGCGCAATGCACGACCCGCCGTAGACATGCGTGCCGTTTGCGTCAGCCGACGAGCCGTCCGCGCCGCACCCGCAGCCCCTTTTTCGCGAGCGCCGGCGCGAGGCCGCTGATCGTGCCGAGCGTATTACCGCTGTGCGCATGGCAGATCGCCATCCCGAGCGCATCGGCCGCGTCGCTGCCGGGCTGGCCCGTGAGATTGAGCAGCCGCGTCACCATCTCCTGCATCTGCGACTTGGTCGCGCGGCCGTAACCGACGACGGCCTGCTTCAGTTGCAGTGCGGTGTATTCGGCCACCGGCAAGCCGCCGGCGACGAGCCCGCAGATCGCGGCGCCGCGCGCCTGACCGAGCAGCAGTGTCGACTGCGGGTTCACGTTGACGAACACCTGCTCGATCGCGGCCTGGTCGGGCGCGTGTTCGCGCACGAGCGTCGATACGCCCTGGAAGATCGTGCCGAGTCGGGTGGCCAGGTCGGCCGTTGGCGTGCGGATCACGCCGCTCGCGACATAGGCGAGCCGATGGCCGCTGACGTCGATGATGCCGAAGCCGGTGACGCGCAGGCCGGGGTCGATGCCGAGAATTCGCATGAGTGAGGAGAAAAACCTGATGCAGCGATACTACAACGAATGGTGTGCGGTGCTGGTCGCATGGTCGTATGCGCCGGCGCTGCGCAATAAAAAACCCGGCGGGTGCGATGCCGCCGGGTTTGCATGCACCGGCCGCGCGGGCCGCGTGCGATCAGTGACGGAAGTGACGCACGCCCGTCAGGACCATCGCGATGCCGTGTTCGTCGGCCGCCGCGATCACTTCGTCGTCGCGCATCGAGCCGCCCGGCTGGATCACGCAGGTCGCGCCAGCCGACACGACGACGTCGAGACCGTCGCGGAACGGGAAGAACGCATCCGACGCAACGGCCGAGCCGGCCAGCGTAAGACCCGCGTTCTGTGCCTTGATGCTCGCAATGCGCGCGGAATCGACGCGGCTCATCTGGCCGGCGCCGACGCCGAGCGTCATGCCGTTGCCGCAGAACACGATCGCGTTCGACTTCACGTACTTCGCGACGCGCCATGCGAACAGCAGGTCGTCCATTTCCTTCGCGGTCGGTTGACGCTTCGTGACGACGCGCAGTTCGCTCGGCTGCACGTTCTTCGAATCGAGCGACTGCACGAGCAGGCCGCCGCCCACGCGCTTCAGGTCGAACGCGTTATGACCGTCGCCCAGCGCGATTTCGAGCAGGCGCACGTTCTGCTTCGCGGCGAACACCTGCTTCGCGGCGTCCGAGAACGACGGCGCGATCAGCACTTCGACGAACTGCTTCGCCACCGCCTGCGCGGCCGTCTCGTCGACTTCGCGGTTGAACGCGATGATGCCGCCGAACGCCGACGTCGGGTCGGTCTGGAATGCCTTCGCGTACGCATCGGCCGAGTCGTTGCCGACCGCGACGCCGCACGGGTTCGCATGCTTGATGATCACGCAGGCCGGCGCGTCGAACGTCTTCACGCATTCCCACGCCGCGTCCGAATCTGCGATGTTGTTGTACGACAGTTCCTTGCCCTGCAGCTGGCGGTAGTTCGCCAGCGCGCCGGCCGGTGCCGCGAGGTCGCGGTAGAACGCTGCGCTCTGGTGCGGGTTCTCGCCGTAGCGCAGGTCCTGCACCTTGTCGAACGCCATGTTCAGCGTGGCCGGGTACGCGCTGCGCGATGCGTGCTGCAGCTCGTCGGTCAGGCTCGTCAGGTAGTTCGTGATCGCGCCGTCGTATTGCGCCGTGTGCGCGAACACCTTGGTCGCGAGGCGGAAGTTGGTCGCGTAGCCGATCGCGTTGCCGTTCGCCTTCATTTCGTCGAGCACGACCGCATAGTCGGCCGGATCGACGACGACCGTCACGTCGCGGTGGTTCTTCGCGGCCGAGCGCAGCATCGTCGGGCCGCCGATGTCGATGTTCTCGATCGCGTCGGCGAGCGTGCAGTCGTCCTTCGCGATCGTCGCGACGAACGGATACAGGTTCACGACCAGCAGGTCGATCGTCGGGATGCCGTGCTGTTCCAGCGCCTGCATGTGCTCGGGAAGGTCGCGGCGGGCGAGGATGCCGCCGTGCACCTTCGGGTGGAGCGTCTTCACGCGCCCATCGAGCATTTCCGGAAAGCCCGTGTAGTCGGCCACTTCGGTAACGGGCAGGCCCGCGTCGGCGAGGAGTTTCGCGGTGCCGCCGGTCGACAGCAGCTTGACGCCGAGGTCGGACAGCGACTTCGCGAAGTCGACGATGCCGGTCTTGTCGGAAACGGAAATGAGCGCTTGCTTGATCATGATGGAACCACCAATAGCCAGGGAAACGGGGACGGGACGGCTGCCTACAGCAGGCCGTGCTGCTGCAGCTTCTTGCGCAGCGTATTGCGATTGATGCCGAGGTACTCGGCGGCGAGCGACTGGTTGCCGCCGGCCTGTACGAGCACGACCTCGAGCATCGGCTTTTCGACGCAGGACATCACCATTTCATAGACGTCGTGCGGATTGGAGCCGTCTAGATCCCGGAAATACACGTCCAGGCTCTCGCGGACACATTGTTCGATGTTGTGCTTGCTCATGCTGCTAACTGGTTATGGTCGTCCGACTCGCCCTGGCCGTTTTCCTCTTCGTCATCGACGTAGACGAGGTGGTCCGACAGCGCCTTTTGCGCGTCGAAGAATGCATTGACGGCGGCGAGCTGCTCGCGGGTGGAATCGAGCGTGTTCATCCTGTGCCGGAACCCGTTGGCACCGGAAAGGCCGCGAGTGTACCAGCCGATGTGCTTGCGCGCAGTACGGACGCCGGTGAATTCACCATAGAACGCGTAGTGGTCTTCCAGGTGTTCGTTCATCACGTGCTGGATCTCGTCGATCCGCGGCGGGGGCAGCAGCTCGCCGGTTTGCAGGAAATGATCGATTTCACGGAACAGCCATGGCCGGCCTTGCGCGGCACGACCGATCATCAGTGCGTCGGCGCCGGTTGCGTCGAGCACGGCCTTCGCTTTCGCCGGCGACGTGATGTCGCCGTTCGCGACGACCGGGATGCGCACGGCCGCCTTCACGGCCGCGATGGTGTCGTATTCCGCGTCGCCGCGGTAGAGGTCGGCGCGCGTGCGGCCGTGCACGGTCAGCATCGAGATGCCGGCCGCCTCGGCGAGGCGCGCGACCGTGATCGCGTTCTTGTGCTCGCGATCCCAGCCGGTGCGGATCTTCAACGTGACGGGGACCGCATCCGGCCCCGTGCCGACCGCCGCGACGACGGCCTCGACGATCCGCTGCACGAGCGGCTCGTTCTGCAGCAGCGCGGAGCCGGCCGCGACGTTGCAGACCTTCTTCGCCGGGCAGCCCATGTTGATGTCGATGATCTGCGCGCCGTTGTCGACGTTGTATCGGGCGGCTTCGGCCATCATCGCCGGATCGGCGCCGGCGATCTGCACCGCGATCGGCTCGACTTCGCCTTCGTGGTTCGCTCGCCGCATCGTCTTCGCGCTCTTCCACAGCTGCGCATTGGACGCGACCATCTCGGACACGGCGTATCCGGCCCCCAGCCGCTTGCACAGCTGGCGGAACGGGCGATCCGTCACCCCGGCCATCGGGGCGACGAACAGGTTGTTACGCAATACGTGAGGGCCGATAACGGGCATCGCAATGGCACCGCCCGCGAGCGCCGGGCGTCGCGGGCAAAAAAGGGCGGAGGGAAAACGCGCATTTTACCGTATTCCCATGCCCCGCCGATTTGACCCGGTTTGCACGGCGCCGATGAGACGCAACGCGCGCCGCGCCGCGCGTCAGTTGCGCTGGCCGAACATCATCTGGCGCGCGATCGCCTTCTTCAGCGGCGGTACGAATTCGAGCGCGGTGAGCGCCGCGCCGCGCAACAGCGGAAGGGGACCGGTGTCGACCGTGAACAACCGCGCGAGCGTGTCGGTCGCGCCGATCGTGAAGCGCCGGTCGAGTGCACGCCGCGCGTTGAAGGTTGCGAGCGCGGTCGGTTCGAAGCCTTGGGTGGACAGCGCGTCGACGAGCGTATGCGCATCGCGCAGCCCGAGATTGAGCCCCTGGCCGGCGACCGGATGCAGCGTTTGCGCGGCGTTGCCGACGATCGCAATGCGCCCGTTGACGAGCGTTTGTGCCGCGTTCAGTCCGAGCGGGAACGAGGCGCGCCCCGCGATCGCGACGAACTGCCCCATCCGCTCGCCAAAGGCAGCGCCGAGTTCGCGCAGGAACGCGTCGTCGGGAAGGGCGGCGCGGCGGGCCGCTTCGTCGGGCGTGCAGCACCATACGAGCGAATACTCGGCCTGGCGCGGACCGCCAAGCGGCAGCAGCGCGAGCGGGCCTTCGTGCGTGAAGCGTTCCCATGCGACGTTCGGGCGCGGCGCCGAGACCGTGACCGTGCCGACGATCGCGGTCTGACCGTAGTCGCGGCGATGCTTGCCGGTGTCGGCCTGCTGTTCGTGGAACAGCCCGCCTTCGGCGTTGATGACGATGCGCGCGCGCAGCGTGCGCTCGCCTTGCGGACCGTCGAGCGTCAGCGTGACGCCGTCGGCGTCCTGTTGCGGCGTGCGCGCGGTGGTCGACGTGAGCCAGTCGACGCGCGTGCCGCGCACGGCCTGCGCGAGCGCCTGCACGATCGAACCGTAGCGCACGACGTAGCCGAGCGCGGCGAGGTCGTGCTCGTCGCGGTCGATCAGCGTGCGGCCGAAATGGCCGCGCTGCGACACGTGGATGTGTTCGATCGGCGTCGCGTCGCCCGGCCATCCGAGCGTGTCGAGCAGCACGCGGCTGCCGTGCGATACGGCGATCGCGCGCGGGTCGTTCGCGCTCGCGGCCGGCTCGCGCGCGTCGATCAGCGCGATCGACGCGTGCTGCGTCGCGCTGCGGCGGGCGAGCCAGCCGGCGAGCGCGAGCCCGACGGGGCCGGCGCCGACGATGGCGAGATCGTAGTCCGGCGTGGCCGGGGAGGAAGCGGTCGTCATCAGTGTTCGTGAAACGGGGTAACGGTCAACAGCGGTTAACGGCGGTCAACAGCGAGTCGACGGTGGCTCGACAGCGGGGCGAGGGCAACCTGCGGCACGCTCACGCGCCGTGCGCCGCGCCCGCGCGCATCAGCGCCTCGATCTCGGCGGCCGCCACCGGCACGTCGCGCGTGATCAGCTCGCAACCGTGCTCGCGCACGATCGCGTCGTCCTCGATGCGGATGCCGATGTTCCAGTATTCGGACGGCACGTCGTCGGCGGCCCGCACGTACAGGCCCGGCTCGACGGTAAGCGTCATGCCGGGTTTCAGCGTGCGCCACGGCAACGCGCCGTCGGCGTCGCGCGCGGCGAGCCGTTCGCGATAGTCGCCGCAATCGTGCACGTCCATGCCGATCCAGTGGCCGGTGCGGTGCATGTAGAAGCGTGCGTATGCGCGCTCGGCGATCACGTCGTCGACGTTCGAGAAGCGCGTCTTCGGGATGATGCCCGTATCGAGCAGCCCTTGCGCCAGCACGCGCACGGCCGCGTCGTGCGGCGCCTCGAACGACACGCCCGCGCGCGTCGCGTCGATTGCGGCCTGCTGCGCGGCGAGCACGATGTCGTACAGCGTGCGCTGCGCGGGCGAGAAGCGCCCGTTGGCCGGGAACGTGCGCGTGATGTCCGACGCGTAGCCGTCGAGTTCGCACGCGGCATCGATCAGGATCAGGTCGCCGTCGCGCGCGGCCGCGTTGCCGGCGGGGTAGTGCAGCACGCACGCGTTCGCGCCGGCCGCGACGATCGAGCCATACGCGGGCGCCTGCGCGCCATGCTTGCGGAACGTGTACAGCAGCTCGGCCTCGAGTTCGTATTCGCGGATCCCCGGGCGGCACACCTGCATCGCACGACGGTGCGCGAGCGCGGAGATGTGCGCGGCGCGCATCATGATCGCGAGTTCGTGTTCGTCCTTCACGAGCCGCATGTCGTCGACGAGTGGCGTGAGGTCGAGCAGCGCGTCCGGCGCGGCGACACCCGTGCGCGCCTGCGCGCGCACCGCATCGATCCAGCCGGCGAGCTGGCGGTCGAACTCGGCCGAGGCGCCGAACCGATAGTGCACGGTGCCCGCATCGGCGAGCAGGCGCGGCATTTCGGTGTCGATCACGTCGACTGCGTAGGCCGCGTCGAAGCCGAACGCATCGCGCGCGGCCTCGGGCCCGTAATGGAAACCTTCCCAGATCTCGCGATCGGCATTCTTCGCGCGGCAGAACAGGATCGATTCCGGCGTGCCTTGCGACCCGGCGGCGTTCAGCACGAGCACGGCATCCGGCTCGGTGAAGCCCGTCAGGTAGTGGAAGTAGCTGTCATGCCGGTACGGGAAGGCCGTATCGCGGTTGCGCAGCATTTCCGGCGCGGTGGGAACGATGGCGACGCCGCCGCCCGCGGCGCGCAGTGCGGCAAGCACGCGTTCGCGGCGCTGGCGGTAGACGTCGACGGCGATGGCGGTATCGAGGGGCGCATTCATCGTGCGATTGTAGCGCCGCCGGACGCGCTGTGTGAGAGGCGCGGCTGCAAGCCGCGCCGGGCGGGGCTCGGCGACGGCTGTTGCAAACCATCCACAGGCCGGACGGGCAGATTTTCTGCCCGGCCACGCCGGCCGGTTATGATCGGCGACAACGTATACTCTCGGCGGTTCCCTTAAAAAGGCAGATGATGAAATTAATCGGTTCGCTCAGCAGCCCGTACGTCCGAAAGGCGCGGATCGTGCTTGCTGAAAAGAAGATCGACTACAAGCTGGAGCTCGAGAACGTGTGGGCGCCGGATACGAACATTCATGCATCGAATCCGCTCGGCAAGGTCCCGTGTCTCGTGATGGAGGATGGTGCCGCGGTGTTCGATTCCCGCGTGATCTGCGAATACGTCGATACGCTGTCGCCGGTCGGCAAGCTGATTCCGCCGTCGGGGCGCGAACGTGTCGAAGTGCGGTGCTGGGAAGCGCTGGGTGACGGCGTGCTCGACGCGGCCGTGGCGATTCGTCTCGAACACACGCTGCGCGACGAAGCGCAGCGCAGCGCGAGCTGGATCGCGCGTCAGCAGCGCAAGATCGACGACGCGCTCGTCGCGATGTCGCAGGGCATCGGCGGCAAGACGTGGTGCGTCGGCAATCATTACACGCTCGCCGACATCGCACTCGGCTGCGCGCTCGGCTACCTCGACTTCCGGATGCCCGAACTCGACTGGCGCGATCGCCATCCGAACCTCGACAAGCATTTCGTGAAGCTGTCGCAGCGGCAGACGTTCGTCGACACGCTGCCGCAGGGCTGACCGACCGCCGGCGGCGGATCGCGCAGACAAAAGAAAAGCGCCCCGCGGGGCGCTTTTCTCATGGCGAGCCGCCCGGCGGCTGGCGATCGCGTCACTCGATCGACGCGTAAACGGTTTCGCCGAGCACGAACGAATCGCTGCGCGCGATCGGCCACCACTTGTCGTACAGCGTATAGCCGCAGGTCTGGCCGTCGAGCAGCGCGCCGGGCTTCAGGTACTTCAGCAGCTGCGACATCAGCCGCACCTCGTGCGGCGCGACCCGCTGCACGATGTGATGCGCGCGCAGCTCGGACGGATGGCCGAGGCCGGCCGCCTGCACGAGTTCCTGCAGTGCATGCAGCGTATTGCGGTGGAAGTTGTACACGCGCTCGGCCTTGTCGGGCACGACGATGGCGCGCTGGCGCACCGGGTCCTGCGTGGCGACGCCGGTCGGGCAGCGGTCGGTGTGGCAGTGCTGCGCCTGGATGCAGCCGACCGCGAACATGAAGCCGCGCGCCGAATTCACCCAGTCCGCGCCGATCGCGAGCGTGCGCGCGATGTCGAACGCGGTGATGATCTTGCCGCTCGCGCCGATCTTCACGCGGTCGCGCACGCCGATGCCGACGAGCGTGTTGTGCACCAGCAGCAGCCCTTCCTGCAGCGGCACGCCGACGTGGTCGGTGAATTCGAGCGGCGCCGCGCCGGTGCCGCCTTCCGCGCCGTCGACGACGATGAAGTCCGGCACGATGCCCGTCTCGACCATCGCCTTCGCGATCCCGAAGAATTCCCACGGATGGCCGATGCACAGCTTGAAGCCGGTCGGCTTGCCGCCGGACAGCGTGCGCAGCCGCTCGACGAATTCGAGCAGCCCGCGCGGCGTCGAGAATTCCGAGTGCGTCGCGGGCGAGATGCAGTCCTTGCCCATCGGCACGCCGCGTGTTTCGGCGATCTCGGGCGTGATCTTCGCGGCCGGCAGCACGCCGCCGTGGCCCGGCTTCGCGCCTTGCGACAGCTTGATCTCGATCATCTTGACCTGCGGATCGGCGGCCTGCTTCGCGAACTTGTCCGGATTGAACGTGCCGTCGTCGTTGCGGCAGCCGAAGTAGCCGGATGCGATTTCCCAGATGATGTCGCCGCCGTTCTCGCGGTGGTACTTCGACAGCGAGCCTTCGCCGGTGTCGTGCGCGAATCCGCCTTTCTTCGCGCCGAGGTTCAGCGAGCGGATCGCGTTCGCGGACAGCGAGCCGAAGCTCATCGCCGAGATGTTGAAGATCGAGATGTCGTACGGCTGCGCGCGACTCGCGCCGACCCGGATGCGGAAGTCATGGTTCGGCAGCTTCGTCGGCGCGAGCGAGTGGCTGATCCATTCGTGCGCGACGGCCTTCACGTTCAGCTCGGTACCGTACGGGCGATTGTCGGCGACGTTCTTCGCGCGCTGGTAGACGAGGCTGCGCTGCGCGCGCGAGAACGGCTTCTCGTCGGTGTCGTCCTCGACGAAATACTGGCGGATCTCGGGGCGGATGAACTCGAACAGGAAGCGGAAATGGCCCCAGAGCGGGTAATTGCGCAGGATCGCGTGGCGGTCCTGGTTCAGGTCGTACAGGCCGAGGGCGACGAGGGCGACGGGGAGGATGATCCACAGCCAGGAAAGCACGTGGATCGACGCGAGTGCGGCCGCGGCAACGAGCAGCAGGACGGCACACCACATCGCGAGGTAGCGTCGTGAAAGCATGGGGGCTCCGTAAGCATCTTGAAATGCCGCCATGCGTACGCTGCGCGGCGGCGCACCGGCCGCGGCGGAATCGTGTTCCGCCGGGCGCGGCGTGCCGCAAGTCTAAACCGAATGGATGTCAGCGTGCTTCCGCGAGCGCGCCCGCGTGCGTTGCCGCCGGCGCCGTCTGGCCGGGCTGGCCGGTGGCCGCGAACTCGATGATGCCGCCGCCGAGGCAGATCTCGCCGTCGTACAGCACGGCCGACTGGCCCGGCGTGACCGCCCATTGCGCGTCGTCGAACGCGAGCGAGAAGCGCTCGCCGTCGGCCTGATCGAGCGCGGCCCGGCCGAACGCGGCCCGGCCGAACGTGCAGGCCGCATCGGCCTGCCGGTAGCGCGTCTTCGCCCCGCACGAGAAGCCGTCGGCCGGCGGCTCGCCCGCGACCCAGCTCACGTTGCCGGCGACGAGCTCGCGCGACAGCAGCCACGGGTGGTCGTGGCCCTGCACGACGTACAGCGTGTTCGACGCGATGTCCTTCGCCGCGACGAACCACGGTTCGCCGCTGCCGTCCTTGCTGCCGCCGAGGCCGATGCCCTTGCGCTGGCCGAACGTGTAGAACGCGAGGCCGATGTGCTCGCCGACCACCTTGCCGTCGGGCGTCTTCATCGGGCCGGGTTTCGTCGGAAGATAGCGGTTCAGGAAGTCGCGGAACGGCCGTTCGCCGATGAAGCAGATGCCTGTCGAGTCCTTCTTCTTCGCGTTCGGCAGGCCGATCTGCGCGGCGATCTCGCGCACCTTCGTCTTCGGGATCTCGCCGAGCGGAAACATCGTCTTCGACAGCTGCGCCTGGTTCAGCCGGTGCAGGAAGTACGATTGGTCCTTCGTATGATCGAATGCCTTCAGCAGTTCGAAGCGACCGTCGCGCTCGCGCACGCGCGCGTAGTGGCCGGTTGCGATCATTTCCGCATCGAGCGACATCGCGTGGTCGAGGAACGCCTTGAACTTGATCTCGGCGTTGCACAGCACGTCCGGGTTCGGCGTGCGGCCGGCCGAATATTCGCGCAGGAATTCGGCGAACACGCGGTCCTTGTATTCGGCCGCGAAGTTCACGGCTTCCACGTCGATGCCGATCAGGTCGGCCACCGACACCACGTCGATCCAGTCCTGGCGCGTCGAGCAGTATTCGCCGTCGTCGTCGTCTTCCCAATTCTTCATGAACAGGCCGACCACGTCGTACCCCTGTTCCTTCAGCAGCCACGCGGTCACCGACGAATCGACGCCGCCCGACATGCCCACTACTACACGGCGCTTGCTCATTTGTTTACCGCCTGACGGTCGAATGCTTCCGGGCGCGGCGCGACCGAATGCGTGTGCACGAAATCGAGCGGAATGCGCCGCCCGGCGAGATAGTCGTCGACGCAGCGCATCACCGCCGGCGAGCGGTGGCGCTCGCTGCACGCGCGCAATTCGTCGGCGCTCATCCACAGCGTGCGGACGATGCCGTCGTCGAGCATGTGGCCCGGCAGCGGCTCGCCGGCCGTGCCGCAGAACGTGAAGCGCAGGTAGGTCGCACCGGCGCTATCGGGGCGGTCGTAGTGCGCGAGATAGACGCCGACGAGCGCGTCGGGCACGAACGGATGCGCGGTTTCCTCGAGCGTCTCGCGGATCACGGCGTCGGCGAGCGTCTCGCCGGCTTCGAGATGGCCGGCCGGCTGGTTGATGCGCAGGCCCGTCGAGGTTTCTTCCTCGATCACGAGAAAGCGACCGGCACGCTCGACGAGCGCCGCGACGGTCACATGCGGGGTCCAGATTTCGGGTTTCATGGTTCGGCATTTTACCGGTTGCGCCCCGACGCTGCCGGCATCAGGTTAGACGAATCCGACCCCGGTCGTTCTTGTGGCGGCAACGGGTCTGCCCGATCGCCGCGACGCGTTCCGGCAGCGCCGCCTGCCCAGGCTGGCGGCCAGCCAGGGCGGTCCGACCGTCACGCGCCGAATCGCGCCCCGTTTTTCACGGTGCGACGATCGTCGCGACGCAGGCGGCGATCGTATCCCGCACGCGCACGATCGCCGGGTCGCGCTGCGTGCTCGTGCGCCAGCCGATTTCCACCGGGTAGCGCGGCAGCTCGACCGGGCACGCGAGCGCGCGCAGCGACGTCGCCTGCGCGATCGCGCGAGCCGCGTGCGCCGGAATCGTCGCCACCGCGTCGGAGCCGGCGAGCAGGTACGGCAGCGCCGCGAAATGCGTGGTCGATGCCGCGACGCGCCGTTTGTGTCCGAGCGCGGCCAGCGCTTCGTCGACGATCCCGATCACGCCGCCCGACGACACGAGCAGATGGTCGCGCTGCACGAAATCGGCGAGCGCGAGCGTGCGCGGCGCGTGTGCGCGGCCGGCCGGATCGATCAGGCACGCGTAGCCGCCCGTCGCGACCGCGCGCCGGCTCAGCCCGTTCGCCGAGAACCCGCCCGACGCGATCGCGAGATCGACGCCGTGCCGCAGCAGCGCGTCGCCCGCGATGCCGCTGTGCGTCTGCCGGAAGATCAGCCGGATGCCCGCGGCTTCGCGGGCGACCGCGTCGATCAGCGCGCGGCCGAGCGCGATCTCGAAGTCGTCCGACAGCCCGATCGAAATCGTACGGCCGACCCGCTCGCCGCCGTCGGCCGCGATCGCGAGGCTTGCGCGGCAGCGGTCGAGCGCGTCGGAGAGGATCGGCTTCAGTTCGTCCGCGCGCGGCGTCGGCGCGAGCCCGCGGCCGGTGCGCACGAACAGCGGATCGGCGTAGATCACGCGCAGCCGCGCGAGCGCCGCGCTCGCCGCCGATTGCGTGAGGCCGAGCCGCAGCGCCGCGCGGCTCGCGCCGCCTTCCTCGTACAGCGCCTCGAACACCTTCAGCAGATTCAGGTCGAGTGCGGCGATATCATCCGTATTCATGTCAGTTATCGTTTTATCGATTTGATCGATGAAATGATATCGATAAAGATGGCGTCACCCACTCACCGGAGACGCCTTCATGTCCACCTCAGTCATCGCCGCGCTGCAGATCGGCGCATCGCCCGCCGGCACGCGCGCCACGCTCGACACGATCCTCGGCTACGAAGCCGCGATCCGCGATAGCGGCGCGTCGCTCGTCGTGCTGCCCGAGGCCGTGCTCGGCGGCTATCCGAAGGGCGAGATCTTCGGCACGCGGCTCGGCTACCGGCTGCCCGAGGGCCGCGACGCGTATGCGCGCTACGCCGCGCAGGCGATCGACGTGCCGGGGCCCGAAACCGACGAACTGGCCGCGCTGTCGCAGCGCACGGGCGCGAGCCTCGTGGTCGGCGTGATCGAGCGTGGCGGCAGCACGCTGTACTGCACGGCGCTGTTCTTCGATCCGCGCGACGGGCTCGTCGCGAAGCACCGCAAGCTGATGCCGACCGGCACCGAGCGGCTGATCTGGGGGCAGGGCGACGGCTCGACACTGCCGGTGATCGACACGGCCGCGGGCCGTGCGGGCGCCGCGATCTGCTGGGAGAACCACATGCCGCTGCTGCGCTGCGCGATGTATGCGAAAGGCGTGCAGATCTGGTGCGCGCCGACCGTCGACGAGCGCGACCTGTGGCAAAGCTCGATGCGGCACATCGCGCACGAAGGGCGCTGCTTCGTCGTGAGCGCGTGCCAGGTGCAGCCGTCGCCGCGCGCGCTCGGCATCGACGTGCCGGGCTGGGATCCCGAGCGGCCGCTGATCCGCGGCGGCAGCGTGATCGTCGGGCCGCTCGGCGACCTGCTGACGGAGCCGCTGATCGGCGAGGCCGGGCTCGTGACCGCGCGCATCGATACGGACGAGCTCGTGCGTGCGCGTTACGACTTCGACGTGGTCGGGCACTATGCGCGCCCCGACGTGTTTTCGCTGCATGTCGACGAGCGGCCGAAGCGGCCGGTCGTGTTCGGGGAATGACGGGCGTTGCCGGGGCGCGGACGCCCCGGCATGCGAATGGCGGCGGCGCGCGTCAGCGCATCGGCGCTTCCGCGATCCGCATGTAGTCGGCGATGCGCCGGCCTTCCATGTCCGGAAACTGCTCGTGCACGGTGATGTCGCCCATCCGCGCGATGTCGAAGGTGCGGAAGTCGTCGCGCAGCTCGCACCACGCGCCGATCGTCCAGCGTCCGCCCCAGTAGACGAGCCCGAGCGGCCATACACGGCGCTTCGTGTGCGCGCCGAGCCGGTCGCGGTAGTCGAAGCTGACGATGTGATGCGTGTCGACCGCCTGGTGGATCGCGTCGACCTTCGCGCAGAACGTCTCGTCGATGTGGAATGACGGCGCGAACACCGGCAGCCGATCGAGCGCGGTGCGCTTGTCGGCCGGCATCGCCGACGCGATCTTCGCGAGCGCCGAACGCGCGCCACCCGCGAAGCGCGCGCCGCCCCAGGTCTCGAGCATCCGCGCGCCGGCCGCGAGCGCCGCGAGCTCCTCGGCCGTGAACGTGAGCGGCGGCAGGCTCGCGTTGCGGTTCAGCCGGTAGCCGATGCCGGCTTCGCCTTCGATCGGCACCCCTGACAGTTGCAGGTCGCGCACGTCGCGATAGACCGTGCGCGGCGATACCGACAGCCAGTCGGCGAGCTGCTGCGCGGTCGTGAGACGACGCCCGCGCAGCAGCTCGGCGATCTGGAACAGGCGGTCGGCACGGCGCGTCATGGCTGAACCTCGACTCCAACGGCTACGGGGACTTCGCGATGATAGCGCCGTGCCGGCCGGATCGTGGATGCGCTCAGTGGCATTTCGGTGCGTGCAGGCCGACGCGGTTGCCTTCGGTATCGATCAGGTAGCCGATGTAGCCGTAGTTGTTCGGCAGCTCGACGACCGAGCCCTGCACGACGCCGCCTGCGCGCTTCGCGCGTTCGAGCGCCGCCACGACCGATTCCCCGGCGTTCAGGTACACGAGCACGCCGTTCGCGCTCGGCTTCATCTGCTGCGGATCGAACACGATGCTGCCGCCCGTGCTCGACGCTTCGTGATCGAACACGGCCATCGGCACGCCGCCGATGACTTCGCGCTGCAGCGTCGTCTGCAGCACGGTTTCGTAGAAACGGATCGCCCGGTCGAAATCGAGGGACGGGATGTCGAACCACGCGATCGCGCGTTCCAGGGTTGCGGTTTCGGTTGCAGTTGCAGTTGCGGACGTCATGACGAGCTCCTTGTTGTTCGGGTTCTTGATGGAAACCAGCCTTGCATTGCGCCGGGATTGCAGTGTGATCGGGGGCTGCTGACAGCGTGCTGTCAGTAGTCGTGGCGGTGCTGACAAAAGGGCGAACCTGACGGCCTGGGCGGGTAAGGGCGGAGCGGGAAGCGCATCGGCGCGCGGGTGGCGGGGCGGCACGCGGGGCGTCCGCCTGCGTGGGTGCGGCGGAAAGAAAAACGCCCGGCACAGGCCGGGCGTCGTGGGGTGTCAGCAGGCGGCCGCGGCGGCCGTCTCGCGTGTCAGGCGTCGCCTTCCGGCGCGGCCGGGCGTGCCTTCACGCTACCGGCGATCAGGTCGAAGCGGAACAGCCGGCATTCGAGCGCGCCGTTGAACAGCGGCGTCTTCGCCGATTCGCGCAGGCGCAACTGGCCCGGCAGCGACCGGTCCGACGTCAGCAGGAACGCCTGCCAGCCCGTGAAGCGCTGCTTGAGCGCATCGCCCAGCGCGTTGAAGAATTCGCTGTCCGGCGCGTCGGTGTGCGTGCGGCGGAAGGCGTCGTCGTTGCCGCGGTTGCGGCCGGTCTCGCGCACCTCGCCGCGCGCGCTGCGGCCGCGTACCTCGATCCGCTCGCCGTACGGCGGGTTCGCGAGGATGATGCCCGGGCCGTCGCACGGCGGCGTCATCCCGCGCGCGTCGACCTGCTTGAGCCACACCGACGGCACGCCCGCACGCTCGAGGTTCGCGCGCGCCTTCTCGAGCATGTCGCCCGAGATGTCGCTGCCGTACACGCCGAGCGAATCGCGCTTGCCGCGCGCCGCGCGCTTCGCGTCGAGCGCCGCGACCTTCAGGCCCTGCCATGCGGTGATGTCGTACTGCTTGAGCTTTTCGAAGCCGAACCGGCGCTCGACGCCCGGTGCGACGCCGAGCGCGATCTGCGCGGCTTCCGCGAGGAAGGTGCCGCTGCCGCACATCGGGTCGTACAGCGGCGTGCCGGGCGTCCAGCCCGTCAGGCGCAGGATGCCGGCCGCGAGGTTCTCGCGCAGCGGGGCCGCGCCCTTGTCGAGGCGCCAGCCGCGCTTGAACAGCGGCTCGCCTGACGTATCGAGGTACAGCGTGCACTCGGTGGCCGTCAGGAACGCGAATACGCGCACGTCCGGCGCGCCGGTGTCGATGCTCGGGCGTGCGCCGGTCTTGTCGCGCATCCGGTCGCAGATCGCGTCCTTCACGCGCAGCGTCGCGAATTCGAGGCTCTTCAGCGGCGACTTGATCGCGGTGATGTCGACGCGCAGCGTCTGCGTCGATGCGAACCAGCGTTCCCATGGCTGCTCGAGCGCGAGCGCGTAGACGTCTTGCTCGGTGCGGTACGGGCGGTGCGCGATCTTCAGCAGGATCCGGCTCGCGATCCGCGAATGGAGGTTCGCGGCCATGCCGGCGGCCCAGCCGCCGCGGAAATGAACGCCGCCCGGCACCTGCGCGCCCGCGGTGAACGGCGCGCCGTCCAGATGTCGGCCGGCGATTTCGGCCAGCTCGGCGGCAAGCGCCGCTTCGAGGCCGCGCGGGCAGGGAGCGAAGAATTCGTACAGGGTGGGCGAGGACATAAGGCGGGTGAGGACGTGCAAAAGTCCACTATTGTACGCGGCGCGAGCGGCCGGAGCCGGCGTTGCATCCGATTCGGGACGCCGGCGCCGGCGCGCCGGCCGCGACGGCGAGCCGGCGGGCCCGTGCGGCGGCGCGCGCCCGGATGGCCCGCCGCCGTCGAAGGATCAGTGCGAGCCCGGCTGGCTGGCACGCGCGGCCGGGGTGCCGGCCGGCCAGAACAGCGCGGACGGCTTCGACAGCACCGTGCGGACGATCGCGCCGACCAGCGCGCGCACCTTGGTGCGGCGCAGGCTGCGCGAGCGCACGGCCATCGTGAACGCGAGCGCGAAGCTCACGAGCACGTTGAGGATCGCCATGCTCAGGACGCCGGCGCAGGCCCACCACAGCTCGGGCGTGCCGAGCGCGCCCTTGCCGAGCACGCCGAGCGCGATCCCGATCGACCCGGCCGACAGCGTCACGTGGCGCACCTCGAACGGGAACAGGAACACGGTGACGATCGCCGGAACCAAGCCGAGCATCAGGCCGAGACCCACGTTGGCGACCACGCCCGCGACGTTCGAGCGACAGAAATGCGCGAGTTTCGCGGCACCCGACGCACCGAGCGTGAGCCGCAGCCGCCGGTTGTACGTCAGCGCGTCGCCGACCCGATGCAGCACGAACCAGTTGTCGGCCCAGCCCGCGAGCAGGCTCGACGCCCACAGCAGCACGCCGGTCAGCGCCGCATAGAGCGGCGTCGGGCCGAGCAGCGAGAACGAGTGCAGCGTCGCGTGCGCCTTCTCCGGCGAGATCAGGTTCGCGTGCATCAGGTTGCTCGAGAACAGCTGCACCAGCAGGCACACGGGCAGCACGACGAGCACGTTGCCGGAAATCGCCGCGGCCTGCGTGCGGATCAGCGCGATCACCGATGCCACGAACGCCTTCACGCCTGCCTCGTGACCGGTGTCGTCGAGCTCGCGCGCGAGCGTCGGCGCGGTCATCGCGGGTTGCTTGGTCGCGAGCGTGAAGTGCAGGAAGTGCATCAGCATGAAGCTCGCCGCGTAGTTGACGCCCGCGAGCAGCCCTTCGAGCATCGACTGCAGGTGCGCGCCGGTGATCGCGAACTTCACGCACACGGTCACGACGGTGACGAGCCCGCCGCCCGCGGCCATCCGCAGCATCTTCAGGTACTCGGCGCGGCCGCGCGAGATGTAGTGCTCGCCGGTGTCCGCGTTGGTCTCGACGAGCTTGCGCGCGAACAGCGAGAAGTTGCTGCGCACGAGGTGCGACACGCTCTGGCTGTTCTGGTTCGCGTCGACGAGCTCGGCCGTCAGGCGCGCCATCCCGCGCAGGTCGTCGCGTGCCATCCACGCGTTGAGCAGCATTTCCGCGCGCAGGATGCGCATGCGCATGCGTTCGACCTGGAACACGATGTCGACCGACACGCCGTTGCGGTACAGGTGCGCGAACACGTCGTCGACGGCGATCCGGCATTCGTCGAGCAGCACGCGCAGGTAGTTCACCTCGTGCAGCAGCTTGCTCGGGTCGCCGCCGTCCTCGACGGCCGCGTGCGCGGTCTCGACCGCGAGCATCGCGCGCGTGAGCCGATAGAACGGCTGCGTTTCGAGCGGCTTGCGTGCGTCGTCGTCGGACAGGCGGTTGCGCACCGTCTGCGACAGGCCGGTCGAGCTGATCTGGCAGGTCAGGTTGTGCAGCGCGGCGAGCAGATCGCGCGAGAACGAGCCGGGCTCGTGGCGCTCTTCGTCGGTGACGTCGAACGAGATCAGCTCGGCGAGGCGCGCGAGCAGGTCGTCGGGCAGCGCCTCGATCCATTGCACGTCTTCGGGCGTCGGGAACATCAGCGTGAACAGCGCCGTCAGTTCGCGGCGGTTCGGCGCGGGCGGGATCAGCGACGTGTCGATGCGCTCGAACAGCGCGCCGAAGAAGCCGGAATGCACGGGCATGCCCGCGTCGCAGAGCAGCGAGATGCCGTCGCATTCGCGCAGGATCCCGCGCAGGATGCGTGCGGCGTGCGATTTCCATGCCGGATTGCGGTCCAGCACGTGGAACAGGTAGCGCAGCCGCGCGTGCGCCGGATACGCGCGCGCGTCGGCGTCGCGTTCGGCCGGCGCGTCGTGCGCGACCTGCATCGCGCCGTTGCGGCGCAGCCAGTGCGCGAGCTCGATCAGCCATTCGCTGCGCTCGGCGTACGGCGCGTCCGCGTCGGCATGCGCGAGCAGCGCATCGAGCTGGTGGCCCGCATTGCGCGACGCGCGCCACTTCTTGATCAGGGTCGTCAGGGAACGAAACATAAACGGAATAGCGAAAGCCCTGGACGGGCGGGTTCGGGATGCCGGCCGGAACACGGCGCGGCGCCGGGGAGAACGGTGAGGCTGGCCGGGTGGCCGGACGACGCGCGGCGACCCGCGATGCGGCTGCCCCGGTGCGGTGCACGCGGACACGCATGCGCGCCCCGGGAGACGCGGCGATCGGACCGGACACGACGGGCGGATCGCCGCCGGCGGGCGCGCACGACGAGCGGCGCGAGCCGGAAAGTGCGTAGGATCGTCAATCGGGCGCGAAAACGCAAGCCGACCGTATTGCGTGGTGCCGGTTCCGGCGGATTTTGACAAACAGTGCAAACCCGCCGTCCGGCCGATGGATGCCGGGCAGCGTCGGCCGAAGCGGCGAGGGCGGCAAGGGCGGCGAGGGCGGCAGGTTCGCGTGCGCGGTTGTGCGCGCACTCGGATCGATGCCGGCGACGTCTATCGGGCGGCGCGTGCCGAGTGCGGCCGCACCGCGCGCATGCGTCGGACGCCGGCCCGCGCGTCGCGCTTACGCGCCGGACTTGCCGGTCGCGCCCGCGTCGTCGCCGGGTGTCGGACCGGCCGGGCAGGGCACGGCGGGCACCGCGGGCGCGGCGGCCGTTGCCTTGCCGGATGCGGTCGTCGAGGTGGTCGACGCAGCCGCGGCGCCGCGCCGCGCGGCCATCGCGCGCACGCCGGACGCGGCCTGCGATGCGATCACGTCGAGCGCGCGCCGGTGGCCCGCGACGAGCGCGTCGTAGCCGTCGGCGACCGGCTCCGCGACGCTCGTGCGACACGTCATCACGGCCTGCGTGCCGAGCGCGCGCACGCTCCACACCGCATCGATCGCCGCGCGTTTGCCGGGCCACGACTCGAAGCGCTGCACGTTCACGCTGATCCGATAGACGGGCACGCCGGCCGGATACGCGGAATTCGCGACGTCGATCGTGCCGAGCTGCGCGGCGAGGTCGTCGGACAACGCGCGGCGGATTTCGTCGGCGGGCGGCGCGGCCCAGCGCTCCTGCTCGAGCACGTCGACCTGCGCGGCGTTCTTCTGCACGACGAGCTGGTTCTTCGCGACCTGCTCGGGCACGCCGACGGACGGCACCTCGATCAGGAACGACGGGTTGGCGGGCGCGGTGCGTACGGGCGCGGCGGCGTCGGCCGGGCTCAGCGTATAGAACCGCGCGGGCGGCGAGCTGCACGCGGCGAGCGCGAGCGCGGCGAAGACTGCCGCCGCGCCGCTCGCGAGGATGTTCACGCGTGTCGTCGTCATTATTGATCTCCTGGCTTGCCCTTGAGCAGCGATTCGGGATGGCGCTCCAGATAGTCGGCGAGCGCGTTCAGCGATTGCAGCGTGCGCGTGAGTTCCTTCAGCGCGCCGCGCACGTCGGACTGCAGCGGCGAATCCTGCTGCAGCGTCGCCTCGGCGGTCGAGAAGGTCTGCTTCGCGGCCGACAGCGTGTCGCGCGCTTCCGGCGCGACCTGCGTGTCGAGCTGCTTGAACAGCTTGTCGGCGTTCGACAGCGCGCTGTTCAGGTTCGCGCCGATCTGGTCGAACGGCACCTTGTCGAGCTTCTTCGCGATGTCGGCGACCTGCAGCTGCAGTTCGTCGAGCGTGTTCGGCACGGTCGGCAGCTCGAGCGGCTGGCGTGCCGCGTCGATCTTCACGACCGGCGCCTTCGGGAAGAAGTCGAGCGCGACGTACAGCTGGCTCGTCAGCAGGTTGCCGGTGCGCAGCTGGCCGCGCAGCCCGTGCCTGACGAGGCGCTCGACGATCTCGCGGCGGCCCGCTTCGCCCTTGCTCTCGATCGTTTCGCGGAAGCGCGGGCCGAGCCGCTCCGGATACACGTTCATCGTCACCGGCATCAGGAAGTTCTTGGTCTTCGGATCGAAGTCGATGCCGATGTTCGTCACTTCGCCGAGCACGATGCCGCGGAAGTCGACCGGCGCGCCTACCGCGAGCCCGCGCAGCGACTGGTTGAAGTTCATCACGACCTGCAGCGGCTGGCCGTCCGGATCGCGCATCGCGTCCGTCTCGTCGGAGCCGAGGCGGAAGGTCGTGTTGTTCGGCGCCGTCGCGCCGCTGTCCTGGTTCGGCGGCGTCTGGAACGCGATGCCGCCGAGGATCACCGTCGCGAGCGACTGCGTGTTCAGCTTCAGGCCGCTCGAATCGAGCCGCAGGTCGACGCCGCTCGCCTGCCACCAGCGCGAGTTCACGCCGACGTACTGGTCGTACGGCGCATTGACGAACACGTTGAACGTGACGCCCGTGCCGTCCTTGTCGAGCGAGAAGCCGACCACCTGGCCGACCGGCACGCGGCGGTAGTAGACGGGCGAGCCGATGTCGACCGAGCCGAGCGAATCGCCGCGCAGCACGTACTGCGTGCCCTTCTGGTCGCCGGTCACGGCCGGCGGTGTCTCGAGGCCGGTGAAGTCGGTCTGCGTGTCCTGCCCGTGGCCGGCATCGACGCCGATGTACGCGCCCGACAGCAGCGTGCCGAGGCCCGACACGCCGGTCGCGCCGACGCGCGGACGCACGATCCAGAAGCGCGAGCCCTTGACCGCGAAGTCCTCGGCCTCCTTCTTCAACTGCACCTGGACGAGCACGCGCGACAGGTCCTTCGACAGCTTGATCGTCTTGACCATGCCGATCTCGACGTCCTTGTACTTGACCTGCGTCTTGCCCGGCTCGAGCCCTTCCGCGCTGTGGAAGCTGATCGAGACTTCCGGGCCGCGCTCGCGCACGGACTTGATCACGAGGCCGATACCGATCAACGCGGCGATCAGCGGCACGAGCCAGACGAGCGACGGCAGCCAGCCGCTTTTCGTCGAGATCGCCGGATCGGGCGGCCGGGACGCGTCTTGCTGCGGGCCTTGCGGACTATTCATGGTGTTTCCCTGAGGTTTCGACTGGATCCCAGATCAGGCGGGGATCGAACTGCATCGACGCGAGCATCGTCAGGATCACGACCGAGCCGAACGCGAGCGCGCCGGGGCCGGCCGTGATGACGGCGAGCGAACGGAAATGGACGAGCGCGACGGTGAGCGTCACGACGAAGATGTCGAGCATCGACCAGCGGCCGATCCGCTCGACGATCCGGTACAGGCGCGTGCGCTGCAGCGGCCGCCATACGGTGCGCCGCTGCGCGGTGCCGACGAGGAGCGTCAGTACGCCGAGCTTGAGCATCGGCACGAGGATGCTGGCGACGAACACGACGACCGCGAGCGGCCAGTCGCCGGACGTCCAGAAATAGATGACGCCGCTCATGATCGTGTCCTCCTGCGAGCCGACGATCGACGACGTGCGCATGATCGGCAGCAGGTTCGCCGGAATATAGAGGATCGCGGCCGCGATCAGCAGCGCCCACGTGCGCATGATGCTGTTCGGCGTGCGGAAGTGAAGCGTGCTGCCGCAGCGCGCGCAATGCGCGTGCGGACGGTCGATCGTCTGCACGAGCCCGCATGCGTGGCAGCTGGCGTAGCCCTCGCGGGCGGCGGTCGGCATCGTCATTGGCGGGGCGCTTGCGGCGGCGGAGTGGTGCCGTCGGGCGAGGCGGGCGAGCGCCCGGCGCGCAGGTCGTCGGCGATGTCCCACAGCGTGCGTGGATCGAACATCAGCACGACGGCGGTCATCAGCGTGAGCGCGCCGAACGCGAACAGCGCGGCGTCGGGCACGACGCGCGCGAGGCTCACCATCTTGACGATCGTCACGACGATCCCGAGCATGAACACCTCGATCATCCCCCACGGCCGCACGAGCTGGATCGTGCGCAGCACGAAGTTGAGGCCCGGCGGCACGACGCCACGCCGGATCGGCAGCAGCACGTAAAGCAGCGCGGCCATCTCGACGAGCGGGAACAGCACGGTCGAGCAGAACACCATCACGCCGACGGCCTCCATGCCCTGATGCCACAGCGCGTCGATCGCGCCGATCAGCGTCGTCTGCACGCGGGTGCCGTTGAGGTCCATTTCGAGGATCGGGAACGCCTGCGCGATGACGAACGTGACGAGCGCCGCGACCGCAAGCGCGCTGATGCGCTCGATCTGCGTGGTGCTGTTGCGATAGAGCAGCGCGTCGCAGCGCGGGCAGCGCGCGATTTCGCGACCGCTCAGGCGCGGTTTATGCAACAGTGCGTCGCATTCGTGGCAGGCAATCAGGTCGTGTCGTTGCATGGAAAAGGCGGTGGTGCGACGGGCGGGGGAACACGTCGACGGGGCCGGAACCCGCGCCAATCTTACCAAAACGGCTTTTTCGGCGTGTCAACGCCCGGTTGCCGGGTGACCGGGCGGTAACATGGCGCAAACCTGACAGCGGGCTGGCGCGCCTGTCCTCAGAGTCCGCGCGTGACAAAAGGTTGCGGTAGCATGGCGGCCTTGACAAGCGTCGGACGAATTTACCGGCGCAGCCGTTCGCTCAACTGAGGAATCCACGATGGCATCGAAATCGCCGCCGGCCGCGCCGGCACGCTACGCGCACACCGCGATCGCGCTGCACTGGCTGATCGCGCTGCTGATCGTCTGCGGCTTCGCACTCGGCTGGGTGATGACCGACATCCCCGGCTTCACGCCGACGAAGCTCAAGTACTTCTCGTGGCACAAGTGGATCGGCGTGACGGTGTTCGCGCTGGCCGTCGTGCGCGTGCTGTGGCGCGCGACCCACGTGCCGCCGCCGCTGCCGGGCGGCACGCCGGCGTGGCAGCGTGCGGTGTCGCACGGCGTGCACATGCTGCTGTACGCGCTGATGATCGTGATTCCGGTGACGGGCTACCTGTACAGCTCCGCGTCGAACATCCCGGTCGTCTATCTCGGCATCGTGCCGCTGCCGCGCCTGATCGATCCCGATCCTGCGCTGAAGGAAACCTTCAAGACGCTGCACGTGTCTTTGAATTACATTCTGCTTGCGCTCGTCGCCATGCACGTGCTCGCGGCGTTCAAGCACCAGTTGTTGGACCGCGACGGCCTGCTGTCGCGGATGCTTCCCTCCGCCAAATGAAGGATCCCATGAAAGTGTCTTTCTCCCGCTCCATGCTGACCGCGTTCGCCGCGGTGTCACTTGTCGCGTCGGCCGCGGCGCACGCCGACGTCGATCTCGCGAAGAGCAAGGTGTCCGCCGTGTCGAAGCAGATGAACGTGCCGACCGAAGGCGCATTCAAGAAGTTCTCCGCGCAGGTGAAGTTCGACCCGGCCAAGGCCGCGCAGGGCAGCGCGCAAATGACGATCGACATCGCGAGCTTCGACCTCGGCGACAAGATGTACAACGACCAGGTCGCGGGCAAGGACTGGTTCGACGCGAAGGCGTATCCGCAGGCGACCTTCGCGTCGTCGGCGATCGCGCCGGCGGGCGGCAACAAGTACAACGTGACCGGCAAGCTGACGATCAAGGGCAAGTCCGAGACCGTCACGGTGCCCGTCACGGTCACGCAGAGCGGCGCGACGCAGACCTTCGACGGCGTGCTGCCGATCAAGCGTTCGGCGTTCAACGTCGGCACCGGCGAGTGGAAGGACACGTCGATCGTCGCAGATGAAGTGCAGATCAAGTTCCATCTCGTCGCCACGAAGTAAGCGGCGGGCTGTCGCATCACCCCGAATGCCGCGCGAGGGCGCGGCGCTGTTCCAAGGAGAAATCGTTTGAAAAAGCATCTGATCATCGCCGCGGGCGCGCTGGCCGCTTCGCTGTCGTTCTCGGCATTCGCCGACAGCGCGACGTACCAGTTCGACCCGAGCCATACGTACCCGAGCTTCGAGGCCGACCACTTCGGCGGCCTGTCGGTCTGGCGCGGTAAATTCGACAAGTCGAGCGGCACCGTGACGCTCGACCGCGCGGCGAAGACCGGTACGGTCGACGTGACGACCGACATCGCGTCGATCCACACGGGCAGCGCGAAGCTCGACGAGCACCTGCAGACGGCCGAGTTCTTCGACGTCTCCAAGTTCCCGCAGGCGAACTACAAGGGCGCCATCAAGTTCGACGGCGACAAGCCGGTGTCGGTGGTCGGTAACCTGACGCTGCACGGCGTCACGAAGCCGGTCACGCTGAAGATCGATTCGTTCAAGTGCATGCCGCATCCGATGCTCAAGCGCGAAGTGTGCGGCGTCGACGCGGTCGGCGAATTCAGCCGCGACGATTTCGGCCTCGACTACGGCAAGCAGTACGGCTTCAAGATGAAGACGAAGCTGCTGATCACGGCCGAAGCCGTCAAGCAGCAGTAACGCGCCCGACCGGGCCGGCCGCCGCGTCACGCCGCCGGCCCGTCGCGAGCCAGCCGCCGCGCTCCCGTTTTCAGGGGGCGCGGCGGTTTTTTTTGCGCGCCTATAATCGTCGGCGCAGCTCGCGGCGCGAGAACCGGCGCGCCGGATACAACGAACAACGACAAGGAGATCGCCGATGCACGCCGTCACGCAGTCCAGCTCCATTGCCTCGTCGCCGCGCGTGTGGCGCGCGGTGGTCGCCGCGTCGATCGGCAACGCGCTCGAGTGGTTCGACCTCGTCGTCTACGGCTTCTTCGCGGTGACGATCTCGAAGCTGTTCTTCCCGGCCGGCAACGACACCGTGTCGCTGCTGCTCACGCTCGGCACGTTCGGCGTGTCGTTCTTCATGCGCCCGCTCGGCGCGATCGTGCTCGGCGCGTACGCCGACCGCGCGGGCCGCAAGGCCGCGCTCACGCTGTCGATCCTGTTGATGATGGCCGGCACGCTGGTGATCGCGGTGCTGCCGACCTACCAGACGATCGGCGTTGCCGCGCCGCTGGTCCTCGTCGCCGCGCGGCTGATGCAGGGTTTCTCGGCCGGCGGCGAATTCGGCAGCGCGACCGCGTTCCTGGCCGAGCACGTGCCGGGCCGGCGCGGCTTCTTCGCAAGCTGGCAGGTCGCGAGCCAGGGGCTCACGACGCTGCTCGCCGCCGGCTTCGGCACCGTGCTGAACGCACAGCTCACGGCCGACCAGATGGCCGCGTGGGGCTGGCGCATCCCGTTCTTCTTCGGGCTGCTGCTCGGGCCCGTCGCGTACTACATCCGCTCGAAGGTCGACGAGACGCCCGAATTCCTCGCCGCCGAAAGCACCGCGAGCCCGCTGCGCGACACGTTCGCGTCGCACAAGGCACGGCTCGTCGCCGCGATGGGCGTGGTGGTGCTCGGCACCGTCGCGACCTATCTCGTGCTGTTCATGCCGACCTACGGCGTGAAGCAGCTCGGCCTTGCGCCGTCGGCCGCGTTCGCCGCGATTCTCGTCGTCGGCGTGATCCAGATGGCGTTCGCGCCGCTCGTCGGCCACTGGTCGGATCGGTACGGACGCGTGCGCGTGATGCTCGCGCCGGCCGTCGGCATCCTCGTGCTGATCTATCCGGCGTTCGCGTACCTGGTCGCGCATCCGGGCTTCGGCACGCTGATCGCGCTGCAGGTGCTGCTCGCGTTCCTGATGACCGGTTATTTCGCGGCGCTGCCGGGGCTGCTGTCCGAAGTGTTTCCGGTGCAGACGCGCACGACCGGGATGTCGCTTGCGTATAACGTCGCGGTGACGATCTTCGGCGGCTTCGGGCCGTTCATCATCGCGTGGCTGATCCGCGCGACCGGGATGAAGACCGCGCCGAGCTTCTACCTGATGTTCGCGGCCGTGCTGAGCCTCGCGGCGCTGGTCGTGCTGCGCCGGCGGTTCGGCTTCCGGTGACGCGGGGCGCGCGGCGGCGCGTCAGTCGCTGACGCGCTCGCATACCGGCTGCGCCGGCATCAGTTGCGCGGGCGCGGCGACGGTCCGCACCGGCCGGCCGGCGAGCGCGTCAAGCGCCTGCCGGAGCTGCCAGTCGGCATCCGTGCCGAATTCCCGCTGCGGCAGCGCCGCGCTCTTCGACGTATCGATTTTCTCGCGCACGCGCGCTTCGCGCAGCGTTTGCCGTGCCTTGCGTACCTGCGCGAACGGATCGGGCGCCAGCCGGTCCGCATACGGCGCGCGGGCGAGATCGACTTCGCGGTACCAGAGCAGCACGCCGTCGACGTCCGAGTCGCGGCGCGGCGGCACGAGCCAGTCCGGCACGACGCCGTAGCCGTCCATCGGGCAGCCGTTCGGCCGCAGGTTGCGCGCGAACGTGAAATTGACGCGCGTGCCGTCGATCAGGTCGACGCCGGTCTGCGCGAGCCCCTTTCCGTAGGTCGGCATCCCGAGCAGCCGCGCGCGGCTGAGATCCTTCAGTGCCGCCGCGGTCGCTTCGGCGGCCGACGCGCTCTGTCCGTCGACCAGCACGACGAGCGGCACGGTGCGCCACCAGTCGTCCGTCTGCAGCGGCGCGAGCGGATCCTGGCCGTGCATGACCGGCAGTTCGTAGTCGGGCCAGTTGGTCGTGAAGCGGCGGCGCTTCGTTCCGTCGCGCTCGAGCGTCGTCATCGCGGTGCGGTCGCGCCCGGCGAACAGCGCGGTGATGCCGATCGCCGCATTCAATGCGCCGCCGCCGTTGATGCGCAGGTCGAGGATCACGCCTTTCACCGGCGGCCCCGCGCGGCGCGCGGCCTGCACCGCGTCGATATAGTTGCCGACCGCCGGCTCCGGGAAGCTCGACAGCCGCGTGTACAGGATGTCGCCGGCGAGCCGCCTTGCGGTCGCCGGGTGCGGCCGGACGATCGCGCGGACCGGCGCGAAGGTCAGCGTCGCAGGGTTCGGACCACGCCGGACCGTGAGCTTCAGCGGCACGCCCGCGTCGCCCTTCGCGAGTTTCACGACCTCGCTGCTGTCGATGCCGACGACGCTCCGGTCGTTCATCGCGACGACGAGATCGTCGGGCCGCACGCCGGCCTGTTCGGCGGGCGCGTCCGGGATCACGTCGATGATGTGCAGCCCATCGGGCCGCGTCTCGAACACGATGCCGATGCCCGGCGTGCCGTCGCGTGCGCGGCGCTCGTCGTCGCGCCGTTCCTGCTCTTCCTTTGCGTTGAAGAAGCGCGCGTACGGCAGCGTCTTGATGCCGTCGTGCACGGTGGCGTCGAGCAACGCGCCGATGTCGACGTCGGTCAGGTGCTGCTTCTTCAGCACTTCGACCGCGGCCTTCAGTTCGCAGAGCTGCGGTTCCCAGTCGGGCGGGCAGGGTGACGGTTGTGACGCCGCCGCAGCAGCAGCAGCGTGCTGGGCGGACGCGGATTGCGCGCGGGCGGCCGATGTGCATGCAACGAACGCAGCCGCGGCGGCGGCACCGGTGCTCCAGGCGACGATGCGATGAAGGACACGCGAGGCAGGCATCATGAGGGACCGCGGCTTCGACGGGTGGCGGGGCGGGATGGTGAAGCGATTGTAGCCGACGGTCCGTGCGGCCGCGCCGGAGGAAGCGGACGCGGCTCGCGCATGAAAAAAGGCCGGTCCAACAGGACCGGCCTTCGGGTATCCGCCGAAACGACGCGGCGCTTAAACCTGCGCGCCCGCGTTCGGATCGTCCGGATCGTGCGCGGTCTTCTTTTCCTTGATCAGGTCTTCGCGCTTGATGCCGAGCCACATCGCGAGCGAGCCCGCGACGAACACCGACGAGTAGATGCCGAACATGATGCCGACCGTCAGCGCGAGCGCGAAGTAATGCAGCGTCGGGCCACCGAAGAAGAACATCGACAACACCATCATTTCCGTCGACGTGTGCGTGATGATCGTCCGCGACATCGTGGTCGTGATCGCGTGGTTGATCACCTCCGACACGCTCATCTTGCGTTCGCGGCGGAACGTTTCGCGGATCCGGTCGAAGATGACGACCGACTCGTTGACCGAGTAGCCGAGCACCGCGAGGATCGCCGCGAGCACCGCCAGCGAGAACTCCCACTGGAAGAACGCGAAGAAGCCGAGAATGATCACGACGTCGTGCAGGTTCGCGATGATGCCGGCGACCGCGTACTTCCATTCGAAGCGGATCGACAGGTAGATCACGATGCCGATCACCACGCACGCGAGCGCGAGGAGACCGTCGGTCGCGAGCTCGCGGCCGACCTGCGGGCCGACGAACTCGACGCGCTGCAGCGTCACGTCGGGGCTCTGCGCCTTCAGCGCGGTCATCACCTGGTCGCTCTGCTGCGCGGACGTGAGGCCTTCCTTCAGCTGCAGGCGGATCAGCACGTTGCGCGACGTGCCGAAGTTCTGCACCTGCGCGTCGGCGTAGCCGAGCTTGCCGAGCGTGTCGCGCACGGGTTCGAGCTGCGCGGCCTGCTGGTACTGCACCTCGATCACCGTGCCGCCGGTGAATTCGACGGACAGGTGCAGCCCGCGGTGGAACAGGAAGAACACGGCGGCGAGGAACGTGACCAGCGAGATCACGTTGAACACCAGCGCGTGCCGCATGAACGGAATGTCTTTACGGATGCGGAAAAATTCCATGGCTTCGTCTCCGGGGCCTTATTGGGTCGAGCCCGGTTTCTTCGGCGACACGCCTTGCTGCGCGCGGTTGCGCAACTGCGGCTTGCCGGCACGCGGTGCGTTGCCCTTCGCGGGTGCGGCGAGCTTCGCGGCGCGCGCGGTGTCGGTCGATTCGTCGGCCGCGGCGAACGAGGCGCCGGCCGTGGCGCCTTCCGGCTTCCACACCTGGCCGATCGCGAGCGACTTCAGCTTCTTGCGGCCGCCGTACCAGAGGTTGACGATCCCGCGCGAGAAGAACACCGCGGAGAACATCGACGTCAGGATGCCGAGGCAGTGCACGATCGCGAACGCGCGAACCGGGCCCGAGCCGAAGGCGAGCAGCGCGAGGCCGGCGATCAGCGTCGTGACGTTCGAGTCGAGAATCGTCGCCCATGCGTGCGCGTAGCCGGCCTGGATCGCGGTCTGCGGCGGCTGGCCGGCGCGGAGTTCTTCACGCACGCGCTCGTTGATCAGCACGTTCGAGTCGATCGCCATGCCGAGCGCGAGCGCGATTGCCGCGATACCCGGCAGCGTCAGCGTCGCCTGCATCAGCGACAGCACCGCGACGAGCAGCAGCAGGTTCACCGACAGGCCGATCACCGAGATCACGCCGAACAGCATGTAGTACGCGATCATGAACACGGCGATCGCGCAGAAGCCCCAGATCACCGAGTGGACGCCCATCTTGATGTTGTCCGCGCCGAGGCTCGGGCCGATCGTGCGTTCCTCGATGATGTCCATCGGTGCGGCGAGCGAACCGGCGCGCAGCAGCAGCGCGAGGTCGGCCGCGGCCTGCGGCGTCGGCTGGCCCGTGATCTGGAAGCGGTCGCCGAGTTCGGACTGGATCGTCGCGACCGTCAGCACCTCGCCCTTGCCCTTCTCGAACAGCACCATCGCCATCGGCTTGCCGATGTTCTCGCGCGACACCGCGCGCACCGAGCGGCCGCCCGCCGAGTCGAGGCGGATGTTGACCGACGGACGCTGGTGTTCGTCGAAGCCGGCCGACGCATCGATGATGCGGTCGCCGGTGAAGATCACGTCCTTCTTCAGCAGCACGGGCGCCTGGTTGCCCTGCGTGAACAGCTCCTCGCCCGGCGGCACGGGGTCGTTCGGGTTCGGGTGCGTGTTGATCGGATCGGCGAGGCGCGCCTCGAGCGTCGCGGTGCGGCCGATGATGTCCTTCGCCTTCGCGGTGTCCTGCACGCCCGGCAGTTCGACGACGATGCGGTCGCTGCCTTGCTGCTGCAGGATCGGCTCGGACACGCCGAGTTCGTTCACGCGGTTGTGGAGCGTCGTCAGGTTCTGCTTGAGCGCGGCGTCCTCGACGGCTTTCTGCACGGCCGGCGTGAACGTGCCGACGACTTGCGTGCCGCCGCCGCCGGGCTGGGTCGCCCATTGCAGTTCGGTGACCGACGCGGCGAGCACCTTGCGGGCGTCTTCCGCCGTCTGCGCGTCGCTGAAGTTGACGACGACGGACTGGTCGACGCGGCTCACGCCGCCGTCGCGGATGTTCTTGTCGCGCAGCAGCGTGCGCGCGTCGGACGCGTCGGAGTCGAGCTTCTTCGTGAGCGCGCCCGTCATGTCGACCTGGAGCAGGAAGTGGACACCGCCGCGCAGGTCGAGGCCGAGATACATCGGCAGTGCGTGCAGCGCGGTCAGCCAGCGCGGCGACGCGCTTTGCAGGTTCAGTGCGACGACGTACTGCGGATCGTTCGGGTCGGCGTTCAGCGACTTCTGCAGCAGGTCCTTGACGCGCAGCTGCGTATCGGTGTCCTTCAGGCGCACGCGGATGTTCGCGTTGGACGCCGTGTTCTCGAAGGTGACGTCGTCCGGCGTGATCTGCGCGGAGGCGAGCGCGGATTCGACCTGGGTCAGCGTGGTCGAGTCGAGCTTGACCGTGGCCTTGCCGCTCGACACCTGCACCGCCGGCGCTTCGCCGAAGAAGTTGGGCAATGTGTACAGAAGGCCGATGGCGAGCGCCACGACCATCACGACATATTTCCAGAGTGGATAACGATTCATGAGGGGGCCGAACGGGTGGTTGGCGTGAAAGCGTCGCGTCCGGCGCCGCGGCGGCCCGCTCTCTCAGGCGGGCACGACGCGGGGAGCCGGACGCTCGGTAAAAGCCTTACAGCGACTTGATCGTGCCCTTCGGCAGAATGGTCGTGACGGCAGCCTTCTGCACGGTGATTTCGGTGCCTTCGGCGATTTCGACGCCGATGTAGCCTTCGGTGACCTTCGTCACCTTGCCGACGAGGCCGCCGCTCGTGACGACTTCGTCGCCCTTCGCCATGGCCGCGAGCATGTTGCGGTGTTCCTTCTGGCGCTTCATCTGCGGACGGATCATGATGAAGTACAGCACCGCGAACATCAGGATGAGCGGCAGGAAGCTCATCAGGCTCGATTCGGCGCCACCGGCACCTTGCGCGAAGGCATTGGAAATGAACGGCACGTTGGTCTCTCCGTAGGGGAAGATCGAAAATTAAGCCGGTTATTCTACCACCGGCCCCATGTGCAAACGGCGCAGCAAATGCGCTTTCGGATCAAGCTGTTAAAGCATGAAACGGCACCGTTGCGGCTCGTTTGGAAAGGCAATTGTAATATTCGGCGGCCACGACCGGCGGTCGGGACGCGATATTTAGTACATGTCTTATGTGACGTGGCGCGGTGCGGGCAGCTTGCGGGCCGCCGCCCGGTCAGTCGACCCCTCTCGCGCGATCCTCCGCGAAGCGCTGGCGGAACGCGTCGAACGTATGGGTCTCGATTGCGTCGCGAATCTCGCTCATCAGCTGCAGGTAGTAGTGCAGGTTGTGGATCGTGTTGAGCTGCGCGCCGAGGATTTCGCCGACGCGGTGCAGGTGGTGCAGGTAGCCGCGCGAGAAGTTCCGGCACGTGTAGCACGTGCAGCTCGCGTCGAGCGGCTTCAGCGAATTCTTGTGCGTCGCGTTGCGGATCTTCACGTCGCCGAAGCGCGTGAAGAGCCAGCCGTTGCGTGCGTTGCGGGTCGGCATCACGCAGTCGAACATGTCGACGCCGTTCGCGACGCCCTCGACCAGATCCTCCGGCGTGCCGACGCCCATCAGGTAGTGCGGCTTGTTGGCCGGCAGCTTCGGGCCGACGTGCCGCAGCACGCGCATCATGTCTTCCTTCGGCTCGCCGACCGACAGCCCGCCGATCGCGAGGCCGTGGAAGCCGAGCTCCGACAGGCCCGCGAGCGACTCGTCGCGCAGGTCCTCGAACATCCCGCCCTGGACGATCCCGAACAGCGCGTTCGGGTTGCCGAGCCGGTCGAACTCGTCGAGCGAGCGTTTCGCCCAGCGCAGCGACATGCGCATCGAGTCGGCCGCTTCCTTGTGCGTGGTCGGCACGCCGTTGGTCGCGTACGGCGTGCATTCGTCGAACTGCATCACGATGTCGGAGTTCAGCACCTTCTGGATCTGCATCGACACTTCCGGCGACAGGAACAGCTTGTCGCCGTTGATCGGCGATGCGAACGTCACGCCGTCCTCGGTGATCTTGCGCAGGTCGCCGAGCGAGAACACCTGGAAGCCGCCCGAATCGGTCAGGATCGGCTTGTTCCAGCCCATGAAGCCGTGCAGGCCGCCGTGCGCGTCGATCGTCTCGAGGCCGGGGCGCAGCCACAGGTGGAACGTGTTGCCGAGGATGATCTGCGCGTTGATCTCGTGCAGCTCGCGCGGCTGGATCGCCTTCACGGTGCCGTACGTGCCGACCGGCATGAAGATCGGCGTCTCGACCACGCCGTGGTTGAGCTTCACGCGGCCGCGGCGCGCATGGCCGTCGGTCGTCAGCAGTTCGAATTCGAGCCCGTTGGCCGGGCGGTCCTGCACGGGAGCGTGCGTATCGTGGGATGAACCTTCGGTCATCGCGTCATTCTCCTTGCCACCGAAGAAGCCTTGCATGGGACCGGAGTATGCGCTGAAGCGCTGACTCCGGATCGCAAGTCCGGCGCATGTTGGAAACGCCGCCGGCAAGCCGGCGGCTGGGAAAAGCGGGGCGCGCGCCATCGGAGCGCGCGCAACGGGACAACGGTGCAACGGCGGCTGCGCGGTCGCGGGCCGGTGCGTCTTCGCACCTGCCGCGCTCACGCGCGCGGCGTCTCCGGCGTGTCGCGCCGCGTGAGCAGCATCGCATCGCCGTAGCTGAAGAAGCGGTAGCGTTCGTCGATCGCGTGCCGGTACGCGGCGCGGATCGTCTCGACACCCGCGAACGCCGACACCAGCATCAGCAGCGTCGACTTCGGCAGGTGGAAGTTCGTCACGAGCCGGTCGACGACGCGGAAACGGTAGCCCGGCGTGATGAAGATGTCGGTCTCGGCCTGCGTCGCGGCGAGCGGGCGGCCCGCTTCGTCGGCGCTGCGCGCCGCGGCTTCGAGCGCGCGCATCGACGTCGTGCCGACCGCGATCACGTTGCCGCCGCGCGCGCGGGTCGCGGCGATCTTGTCGACGAGCGATTGCGGCAGGTCGTACCACTCGCTGTGCATCCGGTGCTCGGCGAGGTTCTCGACGCGCACCGGCTGGAACGTGCCGGCGCCCACGTGCAGCGTCAGCGTCGCGCGCTCGACGCCCATCGCGTCGAGCTTCTCGAGCAGCGGCTGGTCGAAATGGAGCCCGGCCGTGGGCGCCGCGACCGCGCCCGGGTTGCTCGCATAGACGGTCTGGTAGCGCGTCTCGTCGTTCGCGTCGGCGTCGTGCTCGATGTACGGCGGCAGCGGCAGGCGGCCGTGCTGCTCGATCAGCGCGAGGCACGGCTCCGGGAAATGCAGCGTGAAGAACGGCTCGACGCGCTCGCCGACCGTCACGTCGAACGCGTCGGCGAGACGCAGCGTCGTGCCGGCGCCCGGCGACTTGCTCGCGCGGATCTGCGCGAGCGCGGTGTGCGTGCCGGTCACGCGCTCGATCAGCACCTCGATCTTGCCGCCGCTGGCCTTCTGGCCGAAGAAACGCGCCTTCAGCACCTTGGTATCGTTGAACACGAGCAGGTCGCCGGGCGCGATGCACGACGGCAGCTCGGCGAAGCGGCGGTCGACGAGGCGCGCGGGCTCGACGGTGCCGTCGACCTCGAGCAGGCGGCTCGCGGTGCGGTCGGGCAGTGCGGTCTGCGCAATCAGCTCGGGGGGCAGATTGAAATCGAAATCGGAAAGCGTGAACATGCGGGCTGGTTCGAAACGGCCGGCGGGCGCCGCCGACAGGGCGGAAACGCATGAATGGGGCGCGCGAGCCGCTATGATGGCGGGATGCGCGGCCTGGCCGGCGTCGTTCGTTCGGACGACGTGAAAGCCGCTATTGTACTTGCCTTGCGAAGCACCCAGACGATCCGATGCCAGTGTCACCACGCCGTTCCTCCGCCGCCGTTGCCGATTCCGCCGATCCGTTCGACGCGGACGATGCCGCGTTACCCGCGCAAAGCGCGGAGCCGCGCGGTGGCGCGTCGCGCCGCGCGGGCCCGAAGCGCGGCGCCGACGGGCGGCTCGCGCAGCCGGCTGCCGCCGCGCCCGACGTCGATCCGGGCGCGGACGGCGACGAAGCGGGGGCAGCCGGCACGTCCGGCGCGAAGCGCAAGAAGAAGCCGGCCGCCGACAAACCCGTGAAGACCGCCGCCGTGAAGACCGCCGACAAGCTCGCGAAGCTCGGCCTCACGCGCTCGATCGATCTCGTGCTGCATCTGCCGATGCGCTACGAGGACGAAACCACGCTCACGCCGATCGGCGAACTGCTGCCGGGCGGCATCGCGCAGACCGAGGGCGTGGTGTTCGACAACGAAGTCGCATACCGGCCGCGGCGCCAGCTCGTCGTGAAGATCCAGGATGACGACGGCGAGCAGCTCGTGCTGCGCTTCCTCAATTTCTACGGCTCGCAGGTCAAGCAGATGGCCGTCGGCCAACGGCTGCGCGTGCGCGGCGACGTGCGCGGCGGCTTCTTCGGAATGGAGATGGTGCATCCGGCCGTGCGCGTCGTCGAAGCCGACGCGCCGCTGCCGCAGGTGCTCACGCCCGTCTATCCGAGCACGGCCGGCGTGTCGCAGGCGTATCTGCGCAAGGCGATCGAGAACGCGGTCGAGCGCACGCCGCTGCCCGAGCTGCTGCCGCCCGAGATCGAACGCGACTACCTGAAGCCGCTCGGCGTGCCGACGCTCGCGCAGGCCGTGCGGATCCTGCACCACCCGGCTGTCGATTCCGATGAAGCCGCGCTGATGGACGGCTCGCATCCGGCGTGGACGCGCATCAAGTTCGAGGAGCTGCTCGCGCAGCAGCTGTCGCTCAAGCGTGCGCACGAGGAGCGCCGCACGCGCGCGGCGCCCGCGATGCCGCGCCGCACCGCGGCCGATGCCGACGCGCTGACGACGCGTCTCTACGCGGCGCTGCCGTTCACGCTGACGGGCGCGCAGTCGCGCGTCGTCGACGAGATCGCGCACGACCTCACGCTCGCGCATCCGATGCAGCGGCTGCTGCAGGGCGACGTCGGCAGCGGCAAGACGGTCGTCGCGGCGCTGGCGGCCACGCAGGCGATCGACGCCGGCTACCAGGCCGCCCTGATGGCGCCGACCGAAATCCTCGCGGAGCAGCACGCACGCAAGCTGCGCGCGTGGCTCGAACCGCTCGGCGTCTCGGTCGCATGGCTCGCGGGCAGCCTGAAGGCGAAGGAGAAGCGCGCGGCGATCGAAGCCGCGGCGCTCGGCACCGCGCAGCTCGTGATCGGCACGCACGCGATCATCCAGGACACGGTCGAATTCGCGCGGCTCGGCCTCGTGATCGTCGACGAGCAGCACCGTTTCGGCGTCGAGCAGCGTCTCGCGCTGCGCGCGAAGGCCGCGAACGCGGCCAACGGCGCGCGCGATTTCCAGCCGCACCAGCTGATGATGTCGGCCACGCCGATTCCGCGCACGCTCGCGATGACGTATTACGCGGATCTCGAGGTGTCGACGATCGACGAGCTGCCGCCGGGCCGCACGCCGGTGTTGACGCGCCTCGTCGGCGATGCGCGGCGCGAAGAGGTGATCGCCCGCGTGCGCGAGGCCGCGCTGACCGGCCGCCAGGTGTACTGGGTGTGTCCGCTGATCGAGGAGAGCGAGACGCTGCAGCTGCAGACGGCCGTCGAGACTTACGAGACGCTGGCCGAGGCGTTGCCCGAGCTGAAGGTCGGGCTCGTGCACGGGCGGCTGTCGCCGGCCGACAAGGCGGCCGTGATGGAAGCCTTCACGCGCAACGAGGTGCAGTTGCTCGTCGCGACGACCGTGATCGAGGTCGGCGTCGACGTGCCGAACGCGTCGCTGATGGTGATCGAGCACGCGGAGCGCTTCGGCCTCGCGCAGCTGCATCAGTTGCGCGGCCGCGTCGGGCGCGGCACCGCGGCGTCGGTCTGCGTGCTGCTTTACACGGGCCCGCTGTCGCTGACCGGCCGCGAGCGGCTGAAGACGATGCGCGAGACGACCGACGGCTTCGAGATCGCGCGGCGCGACCTCGAAATCCGCGGCCCCGGCGAATTCCTCGGCGCGCGCCAGTCCGGTGCCGCGATGCTGCGCTTCGCGAACCTCGAGACCGACGGCTGGCTGATCGACCCGGCCCGCGACGCGGCAGCGCGACTGATCGCCGCGTATCCCGACGTGGTCACGCAGCATCTCGCACGCTGGCTCGGCGCGCGGGAGCAGTACCTGAAGGCCTGATCCGCGCATTCGGGGACGGATTTAAAACCGCCATTCGGCGGCGATTCGGCGCATCGCGATGCAGAGAAACTTGGCGAATCGGTGCCAACGGGTGTATAAATTAAACCTATCGCCTGTATAACCCTGATTGACCCACAATGACCCTGACTGAATTGAAGTACATCGTCGCGGTCGCGCGCGAGCGGCATTTCGGTCGCGCGGCCGAAGCATGCTTCGTGAGCCAGCCGACGCTATCGGTGGCGATCAAGAAGCTGGAAGACGAGCTCAACGTGCAGATTTTCGAGCGCGGCGCGAGCGAAGTGAGCGTGACCCCGATCGGCGACCAGATCGTCACGCAGGCGCAGCGCGTGCTCGAGCAGACCTTCGCGATCAAGGAGATCGCGAAGCAGGGCAAGGACCCGCTCGTCGGCCCGTTCCGGCTCGGCGTGATCTACACGATCGGGCCGTACCTGCTGCCGACGCTCGTCAAGCAGATGATCCAGCGCGTGCCGCAGATGCCGCTGATGCTGCAGGAGAATTACACGCTGAAGCTGCTCGAGCTGCTGAAGCAGGGCGAAATCGACGCCGCGATCATGGCGCTGCCGTTCCCCGAAACCGGCCTGATGGTGCGGCCGCTGTACGACGAGCCGTTCGTCGTCGCGCTGCCGGCCGGCCATCCGTGGGAGAAGCGCAACGAGATCGACGCCGAGGATCTGAAGCAGGAAACCATGCTGCTGCTCGGCAACGGTCACTGCTTCCGCGACCACGTGCTCGGCGTGTGCCCGGAACTGATGCGCTTCTCGCAGACGGCCGACGGCATCCAGAAGACCTTCGAAGGCTCGTCGCTCGAAACGATTCGCCATATGGTCGCGAGCGGTGTCGGCATCACGGTGCTGCCGCGGATGTCGGTCGCCGAGATCGGCCCGCGCGCGAACGGCCCCGACGCCGAGTTGCTGTCGTACGTGCCGTTCAACGAGCCGGTGCCGGATCGCCGCGTCGTGCTGGTGTGGCGCAAGAGCTTCACGCGGATGCCGGCGATCGACGCGATCAGCGAGGCGATCGCCGCGTGCGAACTGCCGGGCGTCGCGAAGCTCGACATGCCCGCGACGATGAATTGAGCAGGGTGCGGTGCATGTGAGGCAGGCAGTCAACGGGGTCTGGCGACCCCGTTTATTTTTGCCTATCGGATAGATGAAATTTATCAAATTCAAATAAACGATAGAAATACATAGAATCCTTTCCATGGATTGCACCGGATCGGCGGTCCGATTTGCACGTTGAGTGCAGGTGTCAAAGGAGGATGTCATGATGCGGTCGGTATTGCAGCACGCGCAGCGGAACATCCCGTCGCGCGACGAGGTCGTAAATCGCGCGAGGGCCGCGGCCCGGAGCCTCCGCCCGATTGCGTTCGCGTATCTGGCGGACCGTGTGTATGGCGGATGAGTGCCGCGGCATGCCGGTTCCGTGTTCCCCGACTCACCGCCGTTCAGCCATGAGGGAGCATTGCATGTCCGAAGTCCCGCAGCCCGCATCGAAGGCCACGCCGCCTGCCACCCCGTAGCACGACAGGACCAACCTGTTCCGTTTCATCCCCCCGCAATGCTCCACGAACCGCGCCAGGCAAGTGGGGGCTTACGAGCAAGTAAAGGAGAAAAAAGCATGTCGACCGAATCGAAATGTCCGTTCAACCATACGGCGGCCGGCGGCACGTCGAACAAGGACTGGTGGCCGAACCAGCTCAATCTCAACATCCTGCATCGGCACTCGGCGCTGTCCGATCCGATGGACAAGGATTTCGACTACGCGGAAGCGTTCAAGAAGCTCGACCTCGCGGCGGTGAAGCGCGACCTGCAGGCGCTGATGACGACGTCGCAGGACTGGTGGCCGGCCGACTTCGGCCACTACGGCGGCCTGTTCATCCGGATGGCCTGGCACAGCGCCGGCACGTACCGGACCGCCGACGGCCGTGGTGGCGCGGGCGGCGGGCAACAGCGCTTCGCTCCGCTGAACAGCTGGCCGGACAACGGCAACCTCGACAAGGCGCGCCGGCTGCTGTGGCCGATCAAGCAGAAATACGGCCGCAACATCTCGTGGGCCGACCTGATGATCCTGACCGGCAACGTCGCGCTCGAGTCGATGGGCTTCAAGACTTTCGGCTTCGCCGGCGGCCGCGTCGACACGTGGGAACCGGACGACGTCTACTGGGGTTCGGAAAAGATCTGGCTGGAACTGAGCGGCGGCCCGAACAGCCGTTACTCGGGCGACCGTGACCTCGAGAATCCGCTCGCGGCCGTGCAGATGGGTCTCATCTACGTGAACCCGGAAGGCCCGGACGGCAACCCCGACCCGGTCGCGGCGGCACGCGACATCCGCGAGACGTTCGCGCGGATGGCGATGAACGACGAAGAGACGGTGGCGCTGATCGCCGGCGGCCACACGTTCGGCAAGACGCACGGCGCGGGCCCCGCATCGAACGTCGGTCCGGAACCGGAAGCGGCCGGCATCGAGGAGCAGGGTCTCGGCTGGAAGAGCACGTACGCATCGGGCAAGGGCCGCGACGCGATTACGAGCGGCCTCGAAGTCACGTGGACGTCGACCCCGACGAAGTGGAGCAACGACTTCTTCAAGCACCTGTTCAGCTACGAATGGGAATTGACGAAGAGCCCGGCCGGCGCGCATCAGTGGGTCGCGAAGGGCGCCGACGCGGTGATTCCGGATGCGTTCGATCCGGCGAAGAAGCATCGCCCGACGATGCTGACGACCGACCTGTCGCTGCGTTTCGACCCGGCCTACGAGAAGATCTCGCGCCGCTTCTACGAGAACCCGGCCGAGTTCGCCGACGCGTTCGCGCGCGCCTGGTTCAAGCTCACGCACCGCGACATGGGCCCGCGCGCCCGCTATCTCGGCCCGGAAGTGCCGGCCGAGCAACTGCTGTGGCAGGACCCGATCCCGGCTGTCGATCACAAGCTGATCGATGACGCCGACGTCGCGGCGCTGAAGGCGAAGGTGCTTGCATCGGGCCTGTCGGTCGCGCAGCTCGTGTCGACCGCATGGGCGTCGGCCTCGACGTTCCGCGGTTCGGACAAGCGCGGCGGCGCGAACGGTGCGCGCATCCGCCTGGCGCCGCAGAAGGACTGGGAAGTGAACCAGCCGGCCGCGCTTGCGACGGTGCTCGAGACGCTGGAAGGTGTGCAGAAGGCGTTCAACGATGCGCAGACGGGCGGCAAGAAGGTGTCGCTCGCCGACCTGATCGTGCTGGCCGGTGCGGCCGGCGTCGAACAGGCCGCGAAGAACGCGGGTATCGCGGTGACGGTGCCGTTCGCACCGGGCCGGATGGACGCGTCGCAGGAGCAGACCGATATCGAAGCGATGGCCGTGCTCGAGCCGGTTGCGGACGGGTTCCGCAATTACCTGAAGAGCGCGTACAAGACGCCGGCCGAGGCGCTGCTGGTCGACAAGGCCCAGCTGCTGACGCTGAGCGGGCCGGAGCTGACGGTGCTCGTCGGCGGCCTGCGTGTGCTCGGCGCGAACGTCGGTGACTCAACGCACGGCGTGTTCACCGATCGTCCGGGCTCGCTGACCAACGACTTCTTCGTGAACCTGCTCGACATGGGCACGGAGTGGAAGCCGGTGTCGGCCGCGAACGACGTGTTCGAAGGGCGCGATCGTGCGTCGGGCCAGGTCAAGTGGACGGGTACGCGCGTCGACCTGATCTTCGGTTCGCACTCGCAGTTGCGTGCGCTGGCCGAGGTGTACGGCAGCGCGGACGCGAACGAGAAGTTCGTGCGCGATTTCGTCGCGGCCTGGAACAAGGTGATGAACCTCGACCGATTCGACCTCAAGTGAATGTCGCGATGCGGTAACGCAGTTTCGCTGTAACGTGAAACGGCCGGTCGCACGACCGGCCGTTTTTTCTTCCAGGATCGTGTCGAAGGAGTGACGATCATGACGCAAATGATGCTGAACATGCGCACCGCGTTCACGCCGGCCGAGTGGGCGCGGCGTATCGTCGGTTTCGCGATCGTCGTCGGCGGCGCGGCCGAGCTGGTCGCGCAGGCGCTGCACGCGCTCGCGCCGCTCGTGTCGGGCGCCGGCGGCTGAGCGCGCGAATCGCTCGCCGCACCAGACGGGCGAGTCGTGAACGGATGCCGTGCGACGCGGCATGCGGATTGCTCGACGCATTTTCTCCGGTTCAACATTTCGAATGAGGAGTTCCGAAGATGGCCAGGAAAGGCAACGCCACGCAGATCAACATCGGCATCAGCGACAAGGACCGCAGGAAAATCGCGGACGGCCTGTCGCGTCTGCTTGCCGATACGTTCTCGCTTTACCTGAAGACCCACAATTTCCACTGGAACGTCACGGGTCCGATGTTCAACACGCTGCACCTGATGTTCGAAGAGCAGTACAACGAACTGTGGCTCGCGGTCGACTCGGTCGCCGAGCGCATTCGCACGCTCGGCGTCGTCGCGCCGGGTACCTTCGCGGATTTCGCGAAGCTGTCGTCGGTGCCGGAAGCGAACGGCGTGCCGGCGGCCGAAGAGATGATCCGTCAGCTCGTGGAAGGGCACGAGACGGTTGTGCGCACGGCGCGCGAAATCTTCCCGATCGCCGATGCGGCGAGCGACGAGCCGACCGCCGACCTGCTGACGCAACGCCTGCAGACGCATGAAAAGACCGCGTGGATGCTGCGGTCGCTGCTCGCGTAAGTTTGACGCGACCGGCATCGGCGGGCAGCCCGAGCTCAAATTGGGGCCGGGTCGCCTGCAGCGGATCGAATCCTGCCTTGGCCGCCCGTGCATGTTTGCCGCACATCTGTCCCTTGATTGGCGGCCAGGACTGCTTCGGCCGCTTGCAGCGGGCCGGCGTGGCCGACGCGCGTGCCGCGGCACGTGGCCGCGGGCCATCCCGACATGACGCGAACCGTGCCTCGGCTCTAAAATGCCGGGATTATCTTCCCGGTGCTTCGCCATGCTTGCCCGCTTTCCCCTGTATCTGCGGCTCGTCCGGATGGACAAGCCGATCGGCAGCCTGCTGCTGCTCTGGCCGACGCTCAACGCACTGTGGATCGCATCGGACGGCCATCCGCGCTGGCCGCTGCTCGTGATCTTCGCGCTCGGCACGCTGCTGATGCGCTCGGCCGGCTGCGCGATGAACGACTATGCCGACCGCGATTTCGACCGTCACGTGAAGCGCACGGCCGACCGGCCGCTGACGTCGGGCAAGATCCGCGCATGGGAAGCCGTCGCGATCGCGGTGGTGCTGTCGTTCATCGCGTTCCTGCTGATCCTGCCGCTCAACACGTTGACGAAGGAGTTGTCGGTCGTCGCCTTGTTCGTCGCCGGTTCGTATCCGTTCATGAAGCGATTCTTCGCGATTCCGCAGGCATATCTCGGCATCGCGTTCGGCTTCGGCATCCCGATGGCGTTCGCGGCCGTGCAGGACACGGTGCCGATGCTCGCGTGGGTGATGCTCATCGCGAACATTTTCTGGTCGGTCGCGTACGACACCGAATACGCGATGGTCGACCGCGACGACGACATCAAGATCGGCATTCGCACGTCCGCGCTGACGTTCGGCCGCTTCGACGTCGCGGCCGTGATGGCATGCTATGCGGTGACGCTCGGCATCTACGTATGGATCGGCGTGACGCTCGGCTTCGGTCTCGCGTACTGGGCCGGCTGGGCGGCGGCGGTCGGCTGCGCGCTGTATCACTACACGCTGATCAAGGGGCGCGAGCGGATGCCGTGCTTCGCGGCGTTCCGGCACAACAACTGGCTCGGCGGCGTGCTGTTCGCGGGAATCGCCGCGCATTACCTGCTGGCGGGTGCGGCCGGCAACTGACGCGACCGCGCGCCGATGCGCGATGCCAGCAAAAAAGCGGCCGAGGCCGCTTTTTTGTTGCCGGTGCCGGAAACCCGGCGGCGGTCGCGGCGCTTATGCGCGGCCGAGCTCGCCGCCCATTTCCTTCGCGCGTGCCTCGGCTGCGAGCGCGCCGCGCACGATCGCTTCCTTCACGCCCTGCGCGTCGAACGACGCGAGCGCGGCGGCCGTCGTGCCGCCCTTCGACGTCACGCGCTCGCGCAGCACGCTTGCCGGCTCGCCCGATTGCGCGGCGAGTTGCGCGGCGCCCGCGAACGTCGCGACCGCAAGCGCGCGGCCCTGTTCGTCGTTCATGCCGAGGCGGCGCGCGGCTTCCTGCAGCGCTTCGATGAAATAGAACACGTAGGCCGGGCCGCTGCCCGAGATCGCCGTGACCGCATCGAGCTGCGCTTCGTCGTCGAACCACACGATCTCGCCGACCGCGCCGAGCACGTTCGACGCGAGCTCGCGACCGGCCGCGTCGACGCCCGGCAGCGCGGCGAGACCCGTCACGCCCATGCCGACCAGCGCGGGCGTGTTCGGCATCGTGCGTACGACGCGCGCGTAGTCGCCGAGCCAGCGGGCGAGGTCGGTGCCGCGGATGCCCGCCGCGATGCTGATCACGAGCTGCGATTTCAAATGCGGCGCGAGTGCCTGCGCGACGTCCTTCAGCACCTGCGGTTTCACCGCGAGCACGATCGCGTCGTAGGCCGCGAGCGTCGCGTCGATGGCCGCGCCGGTGCGGATGCCGAACTGCTGCGCCGTGCGCGCGCGGGCGTCCTCGTTGACGTCGATGGCATACAGGCCGTCAGCGGCGACGCCGCGCTTGATCAGGCCGCCGATGAGGGCCGCGGCCATGTTGCCGCCGCCGATGAATGCGATTTTCATGATGTCCGATTGAGCAGATGAGTGAACGGAAAGGCGGAAAAGGGCAGCGCTCAGTGCGAATAGTCGCGCGCGCCGAAGATCGCGGTGCCGACGCGCACGATCGTCGCGCCTTCGAGCACCGCGGCTTCGAGATCGGCGGACATGCCCATCGACAACGTGTCGAGCGGCAGGCCCTCGGCGCGCAATGCATCGAACAGCGCGCGCAGCGCGCGATGCGGCACGCGTTGCGCGTCGGTATCGCCGGCCGGTTCGGGAATCGCCATCAGGCCGCGCAGCCGCAGCGCCGGCAGCGCGGCGACCGCGCGCGCGACATCGGCCACGTCGGCCGGTGCGACGCCGCTCTTCGACGCCTCGCCGCTGATGTTCACCTGCACGCACACGTTGAGCGGCGGCAGGTGCGCGGGGCGCTGTTCGGCGAGGCGCTGCGCGATCTTCAGCCGGTCGACCGAATGGACCCAGTCGAACCGTTCGGCGACCGGGCGCGTCTTGTTCGATTGCAGCGGCCCGATGAAATGCCATTCGAGGTCCGCGCGCAGATCGGCGAGCGCGTCGATCTTGTCGATCGATTCCTGCACGTAGTTCTCGCCGAACGCGCGTTGTCCGGCCGCATGCGCGGCGCGCACGTCGTCGGCGGGAAACGTCTTCGACACGGCGAGCAGCGAGACGGTGGCGGGATCGCGGCCGGCCGCGCGGGCGGCGTCGGCGATGCGGCGGTGAACGGAATCGAGACGGGCGGCGAAGTCGGACATGACGGGCACGGAAGCAGGCACGGGGAAGCGATTACGGCGGCGAGTACGGTGACGAATGCGGCACGGCACGCGCCGCTTCGATTCGCCCATTATACGGACGCCGCCGCGGGTGCCGCGCTAGCCGTACAGCAGATGCTCGACGAGCTGAATCCAGTGCGTGACCGGAATCTGCGTGCCGCTTTGCAGGTGCGCGATGCAGCCGACGTTGCCGGACACGATCATCTGCGGCTCGAGCGCCTGCAGCTTCAGCAGCTTCTGCTTGCGCAGCCGGTACGACAGCGACGGCTGCGTCAGCGAATAGGTGCCGGCCGACCCGCAGCACAGATGACTGTCGGCCGGCAGCCGCACGTCGATGCCGAGCGTCTCGAGCAGGCGCTCGACCTTGCCGCGCGACTGCTGGCCGTGCTGCAGCGTGCACGGCGGGTGATACGCGACGGTATGGATCGCGCGGCGCCGCGCGAGCGTCGAGAGCTCGGCCTCGAACGCGAGCAGCACGTCGGAGATGTCGCGCGTCAGCGCGACGATGCGCTGCGCCTTCTCCGCATACGCCGGATCGTCGCGCAGCAGGTGCGCGTATTCGAGCACCGTCGCGCCGCAGCCCGATGCGTTCATCACGATCGCCTCGGCGCCTTGCTCGACGTACGGCCACCACGCGTCGATGTTGCGGCGCGCGTCGTCGAGCGCTTCGTCGTGATAGTTCAGGTGCAGGCGGATCGCGCCGCAGCACCCCGCGTCGGGCGCGACGATCGTCTCGACGCCGAGCGCATCGAGCACGCGCGCGGTCGCGATGTTGATGTTCGGCAGCATCGACGGCTGCACGCAGCCGGCGAGCATCAGCATCTTGCGCGGATGCGTGCGCTGCGGCCATTCGAGCAGCCGCGTGCGCGGCGGCACCTTGTCGCGCAGCCGTTTCGGCAAGAGCGGCCGCACGTGCTGGCCGAGCCGCATGATCGGCGAGAACAGCGCCTCGTTCGGCACGAGGCTGGCGAGCACGCGGCGCACGAGCCGCTGCTGCACGGGGCGCTGCACTTGCGCCTCGACGTGTTTGCGGCCGATCTCGACGAGCCGGCCGTACTGGACACCCGACGGGCAGGTCGTTTCGCAGCTGCGGCAGGTGAGGCAGCGGTCGAGGTGCTGCTGCGTGCTGCGCGTGACGGGCGCGCCTTCGACCATCTGCTTGATCAGGTAGATGCGGCCGCGCGGTCCGTCGAGTTCGTCGCCGAGCAGCTGGTAGGTCGGGCACGTCGCGGTGCAGAAGCCGCAATGCACGCATTTGCGCAGGATTGCGTCGGCCTCGTCGCCGTCGGGCGTATTGCGGATGAAATCGGCGAGGTTCGTTTGCATCGAGCCCTCAGAGATCGGGGTAGAGCCGGTCGCGGTTGAAGATGCGCGCGGGATCGAACGCCGTCTTCAGCCCGCGGTGAATCTTCATCAGCGGCGCGGGCAGTGGCGTGAACACGCCCGCGCTGCGGTCGTAGGATTCGCCCGCGCGGAACAGCGTCGCATGGCCGCCGGCCTGCTTCGCGCTCATGCGCACCGTCTGCGCGTCGGCGTCGGTGATCCACCAGCGCTGCGCACCGCCCCATTCCATCAGCTGGGTGCCGGGCAGGTGCATCGGTTCGGTGATCGACGGCAGCGCGAGGCGCCACAGCGCATAGCCGGGCGGAATGCCGTTGAAGAACGGATCGGTGTGCTCGCGCAGGCCGGCCCAGAAGCGCTCGGCCTCGACCGCGTCGACGACTTCGCCGCCGAGCAGCGTCTTCGCCGATTTCACGGCGGCCTCGGCGCCCGACAGCCGCAGCACCAGCGTGCCGTTGCGCCACGCGCTCGCGCTGACGGGCAGCGGATGGCCGCCCCATTCGTTGAGCTTGCGCACCGCGTCGGTCGCGGTCATCTCGAACTTCAGCGTGACTTCGGCGACCGGCACCGGCAGCACCTTGATCGACAGGTCGAGCATCAGCCCGAGCGTGCCGAGCGAGCCGGCCATCAGCCGCGACACGTCGTAGCCGGCGACGTTCTTCACGACCTGCCCGCCGAAGCGCAGCACTTCGCCGCGCCCGTTCATCAGCGTGACGCCGAGCACGAAATCGCGCGGCGCGCCGCAGGTCGCGCGGCGCGGGCCGGCGAGGCCCGCCGCGATGCAGCCGCCGACGGTGGCCGCGCGGCCGAAATGCGGCGGCTCGAACGCCAGCATCTGGCCGCGCTCGGCGAGGACGGTTTCAAGCTGCGCGAGCGGCGTGCCCGCGCGAACCGTGACGACGAGCTCGGCCGGGTCGTACGACACGATGCCCTGAAACGAGCGCGTGTCGAGTATTTCGCCGTCCAGCGCCTGGCCGTACCAGTCCTTGGTGCCGCCGCCGCGAATCCGCAGCGGCCGGCCGTCGGCGCTGGCGGCACGGATGCGCTCGGCCCATCCGGCGACGATGTCGTCCTCTTCCATGTTCTGTTGCTGCCTCGTTGTTGTCCGGTCGATTGTACCGGGGTGGCGCGAATCCACATCGCGACTATCCCTAAGCCCCGTCTGACGAAGGCATGCCGCCGCCACGCGCGCGGCCGGCACGGGCCGCGCGACTGCGCGGCGCTCAGAAGCGCGGCAGGTCGGGGTGCGGCAGCAGCCCCCCGCGCACGTGCTGGCGGCCGTACTCGGCGCAACGCGCGCGGGTCGGGATGCCCTTGTCGGGATTGAGCAGCCCGGCCGGATCGAACGCGCGCTTGACCGCGAAGAACGCATCGCGCTCCTGCGGCGAGAACTGTACGCACATCGAATTGAGCTTTTCGATGCCGACGCCGTGCTCGCCCGTCACGCTGCCGCCGAATTCCACGCAGCATTCGAGGATTTCCGCGCCGAACTGTTCGGCGCGGTGCAGCTCGTCCGGATCGTTCGCGTTGTAGAGGATCAGCGGATGCATGTTGCCGTCGCCGGCGTGGAACACGTTGATGCAGCGCAGCCCGTAGCGCGTCTCGAGTTGCTCGATGCGCGCGAGCAAGGGGCCGATCGCGCGGCGCGGCACGGTGCCGTCCATGCAGTAATAGTCGGCGGAAATGCGCCCGGCGGCCGGAAACGCGTTCTTGCGGCCGGACCAGAAGCGCAGCCGCTCGCTTTCGTTGCGCGATACCTGGATCCGCGTTGCGCCATGTTCGCGCAGCACGGCCGTCATGCGGACGATTTCCTCCGCGACTTCCTCGGGCGTGCCGTCCGATTCGCACAGCAGGATCGCCTTCGCGTCGAGGTCGTAGCCCGCATGCGTGAACGCCTCGACGGCCTGGGTGGCCGGCTTGTCCATCATCTCCAGCCCGGCCGGGATGATGCCCGACGCGATGATCGCGGCGACCGCCTCGCCGCCCTTCACGACATCGTCGAAGCTCGCCATCACGAGCTGCGCGGTCTGCGGTTTCGGGATCAGCTTCACCGTGATCTCGGTGACGATCGCGAACATCCCTTCGCTGCCGATCATCACCGCGAGCAGGTCGAGGCCCGGCGTGTCGAGGCCGAGCGAGCCGAATTCGACGATCTCGCCGTCGATCGTGACCGCGCGCACGCGCATCACGTTGTGCACCGTCAGCCCGTATTTCAGGCAGTGGACGCCGCCGGAATTCTCCGCCACGTTGCCGCCGATCGTGCAGGCGATCTGCGACGAAGGATCGGGCGCGTAGTACAGCCCGTACGGCGCGGCGGCTTCGGAAATCGCGAGGTTGCGCACGCCGGGCTGCACGGTGGCCGTGCGCGCGTACGGATCGACCTCGACGATGCGCGTGAAGCGCGCGAGCGACAGCACGACGCCGTTCGCGATCGGCAGCGCGCCGCCGGACAGGCTCGTGCCCGCGCCGCGCGGCACGATCGGCACCTCCATGCGGCGGCAGATCTGCACGATCCGCTGCACCTGCGATTCGGTTTCGGGCAGCGCGACCGCGAGCGGCAGCCGGCGGTACGCCGACAGGCCGTCGCATTCGTACGGCGCGGTGTCTTCGTCGCGGAACAGCAGGCAATGCGTCGGCAGCACGGCCATCAGCGCCTGCACGACTTCGCGCTGGCGCTGCGCGCGGGTCGCGCTCGACAGTTCGACGGAAGCGTTCATCGGGTCTCCTGCGGGCGGCGCGGCGGCGCGCCGCCATGTCAGCACGTGAAGATCTTGCCGGGATTCATCAGATTGCGCGGATCGAGCGCGAGCTTGATCGCGCGCATCGCGTCGATCGCATTGTCGCCGTGCTCTTTCGGCAGGAAGCGCATCTTGTGCAGGCCGACGCCATGCTCGCCGGTGCAGGTGCCGCCGAGGCGCAGCGCGCGTTCGACGATCCGGTCGTTGATGCGTTCGGCTTCGTCGATTTCCTCGGGCTTGTCGGGATCGATCAGGATCGCGACGTGGAAATTGCCGTCGCCGACGTGGCCGACGATCGGGCAGGGCAGCGACGACGCGCGCAGGTCGACTTCGGTTTCCTCGACGCACGCGGCGAGTTGCGAGATCGGCACGCACACGTCGGTCGTCACCGCGCGGCAGCCGGGTTTCAGCTGCAGCATCGCGAAGTACGCGTTGTGGCGCGCGGCCCAGAGCCGCGTGCGATCCTCGGGGCGGGTCGCCCATTCGAAGCCCTGGCCGTTGTTCTGGCCCGCGAGCGTCTGCACGAGCTCGGCCTGTTCCTTCACGCCGGCTTCGGTGCCGTGGAATTCGAAGAACAGCGTCGGCGCTTCGGCGAGCGTCAGGTTCGAGTGGCGGTTGATCGAGCGCACCGCGAGCGAGTCGACGAACTCGACGCGCGCGATCGGCACGCCGATCTGGATCGTCTCGATCACGGTGCGCACCGCGTCGCCCATCGACGGGAACGTGCAGATCGCGGCCGACACGGCTTCGGGCAGCGGATGCAGGCGCAGCGTGATCTCGGTGATCACGCCGAGCGTGCCTTCGGAGCCGACGAACAGCCGCGTGAGGTCGTAGCCGGCCGACGACTTGCGCGCGCGCGAGCCCGTCTTCACGACACGGCCGTCGGCGAGCACGGCGGTGAGGCCGAGCACGTTCTCGCGCATGGTTCCGTAGCGCACGGCGTTGGTGCCCGATGCGCGGGTCGCGGTCATGCCGCCGATGCTGGCGTCGGCGCCCGGATCGATCGGGAAGAACAGGCCGGTGTCGCGCAGCGCTTCGTTGAGCGCCTTGCGCGTGATGCCCGGCTCGACCGTGACGGTCAGGTCTTCCGCGTTGATCGACAGCACGCGGTTCATTTCCGACAAGTCGAGCGAGACGCCGCCGCGCACGGCGAGCAGGTGGCCTTCGAGCGACGAGCCGGCGCCGTACGGGATCAGCGGCACGCCGTAGAGCGCGCACAGCGACACGACTTCGCGAACTTCATCGGCGTTGTGGGCGAATACGACGGCGTCGGGCAGTTGCGGATCGAACGGCGATTCGTCGCGGCCGTGATGGGCGCGGACGGCGTCGGCAGTCGACACGCGCTCGCCGAAGGCGGCGCGCAGCGCATCGAGCATGGCGGAGGGCAGCGGGCGGCGCGCGGTGGCCGGCGGGGCAGGGTGATTCACGAATGTCTCCTGACGACTGCTTGTCAAACTTTCGGCCCATTCTACGCTGTAACGCCCGCTGCGCCCGCCGCCGCGGGCTGCGATAATCGCGTTCCTGGGCAACCGGGCCGCATCGCGGCCGCGCACGAGAGGACATTCGCATGGGTAACCGCTTGAGCAAGATCGCGACGCGCACGGGCGACGACGGCACCACGGGCCTCGGCGACGGACGGCGCATCGGCAAGGACGACGCGCGGATCGCCGCGATCGGCGACGTCGACGAACTGAACTCGAACCTCGGCGTGCTGCTCGCCGAGCCGCTGCCGGACGACGTGCGCACCGCGCTCGTCACGATCCAGCACGATCTGTTCGATCTCGGCGGCGAGCTGTGCATTCCCGGCCATGCGGTGCTCGACGACACGCACCTCGCGCGCCTCGACCGGTGGCTCGCCGACTACAACGCGACGCTGCCGCCGCTGAAGGAATTCATCCTGCCGGCCGGCTCGCGCGCGGCGTCGCTCGCGCACGTATGCCGGACGGTGTGCCGCCGCGCGGAGCGTTCGATCGTCGCGCTCGGGCGGAACGATGCGCTCAATGATGCGCCGCGGCGTTACGTGAACCGGCTGTCGGACCTGCTGTTCGTGCTGGCGCGCGTGCTGAATCGCGCGGGTGGCGGTTCGGACGTGCTGTGGGAGCGCGGGCGCGTTCGCTGACGCGCGGCAGCGTTCTTGCGCACTGCGACAATTTGCCCGGGGGGCCGTCGATTTTTAAAGATGTATCGTATGAGCATGTTTAACGGAGAATACGAACATGACCCACATCACTGCTGACCAGATGGCTCGTGTGAAGGCCACTGCCCCTGTCCTCGCCGTGCACGGCGCGACGATCACGAAGCACTTCTACCAGCGCATGTTCGCGCGCCATCCGGAACTGAAGAACCTGTTCAACCAGACGCACCAGAAGACCGGCAGCCAGCCGGAAACGCTCGCGAAGGCGGTCTATGCATATGCGGCGAACATCGACAACCTCGGCGCGCTCGGCGGCGCGGTGTCGCATATCGCGCACAAGCACGCGAGCCTGAACATCCGTCCGGAGCATTACCCGATCGTCGGCGAGAACCTGCTTGCGTCGATCGTCGAAGTGCTGGGCGACGCGGTCGATGCTCAGACGCTCGAGGCATGGCGTGTCGCGTACGGCCAGCTCGCGCAGATCCTGATCGGCGCCGAGGCCGATCTGTACGCGGGCGCCGCGTGGAGCGGCTTCCGTCCGTTCAAGGTCGCCCGCAAGGTGCGTGAAAGCGACGAGATCACGTCGTTCTACCTGACGCCCGCCGACGGCGGCGAGGCGCCGACCTTCGCGCCGGGCCAGTACGTCACGGTGAAGCGTTTCGTCGGCGACCTCGGCGTCGACCAGCCGCGCCAGTACAGCCTGTCCGACGCGCCGCACGGCAAGTGGCTGCGCATCTCGGTGAAGCGCGAGGCCGGCCAGCCGGAAGCGATCCCGGCCGGCAAGGTGTCGACGCTGCTGCATGACGGCGTGGAGGAGGGCGCGATCGTCGAAGTGACCGCGCCGATGGGCGAATTCTCGCTGAAGCGCGGCGTCGATACGCCGGTCGTGCTGATCTCCGGCGGCGTCGGCCTGACGCCGATGGTGTCGATGGCATCGACGCTGGTCGGCGAAGGCAGTGCGCGCGAGGTGCGGTTCGTCCACGCATGCCGGTCGGGCGCGGTGCATGCGTTCCGCGACTGGCTGAACGATACGGTGCGCGAACACGCGAACGTGAAGCGCACCGTGCTGTACGAGCTGGTCGGCCCGAACGACCGGGGCGGCGTCGATCACGACCTCGAAGGGCGCCTGACGCCGGAACGCGTGAAGCAATACGCACTGGTGCCGGATGCCGACTACTACGTCTGCGGCCCGATCGCGTTCATGAAGGCGCAGCGCGACGCGCTGGTCGCGCTCGGCGTCGCGCCGGCGCGCATCAATACCGAGATCTTCGGCTCGGGCGCGCTCGAGTGAGATCCTGACGGCGGCTGCCCGCCAACGAAAAAGCCCGGCGCGAGCCGGGCTTTTTCTTGCGGCGCGGGCGGCACGCGCCGCCTCGGGCCTGTCGGCGATCAGTTGCCGCTGCCGCGCGCGACGCGCCGTGCCTTCACCGATTCCGCGAGACCTTCGAGCACCTTCACGCTGTCGTCCCACGCGATGCACGCGTCGGTGATGCTCTGGCCGTAGGTCAGCGGGCAGCCTTCCTTCAGGTCCTGGCGCCCCTCGACGAGGTGCGACTCGATCATCACGCCGACGATGCGCTCGTCGCCGGCCGCCACCTGGCGGCCGATGTCCGCGCACACGGGAATCTGGTTCTCGTGCTTCTTCGAGCTGTTCGCGTGGCTCGCGTCGATCATCAGGCGTGCGGCGAGGCCGGCCTTGCCGATGTCCGCGCACGCGGCGTTCACGCTGTCCGCGTCGTAGTTCGGCGCCTTGCCGCCGCGCAGGATCACGTGGCAGTCCTCGTTGCCGGCCGTCGACACGATCGCCGAGTGGCCGCCCTTGGTCACCGACAGGAAATGGTGCGGCTGCGATGCGGCCTTGATCGCGTCGACCGCGATCTTCACGTTGCCGTCGGTGCCGTTCTTGAAACCGACCGGGCACGACAGCCCCGACGCGAGCTCGCGGTGCACCTGCGACTCGGTCGTGCGCGCGCCGATCGCGCCCCACGAGATCAGGTCGGCGATGTACTGCGGGCTGATCATGTCGAGGTATTCGGTCGCGGCCGGCAGCCCCATCTCGTTGATCTGCAGCAGCAGTTCGCGCGCGGTGCGCAGCCCTTCGTTGATCTTGAAGCTGTTGTCGAGGTGCGGATCGTTGATGAGCCCCTTCCAGCCGACCGTCGTGCGCGGCTTCTCGAAGTACACCCGCATCACGATTTCCAGCTCGCCCTTGAAGCGCTCGCGCTCCTTCACGAGCCGCCCCGCGTACTCGATCGCCGCCTTCGTATCGTGGATCGAACACGGCCCGATCACGACGATCAGCCGGTCGTCCATCCCGTGCAGGATGCGGTGCATCGACTGGCGCGAGTTGTAGATCAGCTCGGACGCGGCCTCGGAGCACGCGAATTCGCGGATCAGGTGGGCGGGCGGCGTCAGTTCCTTGAGTTCGCGAATGCGGACGTCGTCGGTGTTGTGCGGGGGCATGCTGTTTCTCCTAATTTTGCGGGCGCCGTTCGGTCAGTGCGCGTGCGGCAGATTCATCAATTCAAGCGATTCAGTGATTTCGGTCGGGGCCGGGGGATGCGCTGCGGCGGCGACCGGGTGGCGAAGGGCGAAAAAAAACCGCCGGGTTCGCCGGCGGTTTTTTCGGGAATTTCGGTTGCGCTTTACGCGCCATCAACCCTCTCGATCCGCCAGCGGTCTGAGATGCCAAAAAAAGTAAAAATAAAACTTGGCGGACATGACGGAGATTCGGTTCGTCAAAAAAGTTGATTCGGAATTTATACCCGGTCGCCGGGCCGCTGGCAACCGGGGACGCTCGAAAATGCGGACAATCCGCGCGCTTTCGTCAAAATGCGCGGATTGTCTGCGCCGCGATGCGGTTATGCCGTACCGCCGACCGTCATCTTGTCGATCCGCAGGGTCGGCTGGCCGACGCCGACCGGCACGCTCTGGCCTTCCTTGCCGCACACGCCGACGCCCGAGTCGAGCGACATGTCGTTGCCGATCATGCTCACGTACTTCAGCGATTCCGGGCCGCTGCCGATCAGCGTCGCGCCCTTCACCGGGTAGGTGATCTTGCCGTTCTCGATCATGTACGCCTCGGACGCCGAAAACACGAACTTGCCGTTCGTGATGTCGACCTGGCCGCCGCCGAAGTTCACCGCGTACAGGCCGTTCTTGACCGACGCGATGATTTCCTGCGGATCCTTGTCGCCGTTCAGCATGTACGTGTTGGTCATGCGCGGCATCGGCAGCGCCGCATACGACTCGCGCCGCGCGTTGCCGGTGACGGGCATCTTCATCAGGCGCGCGTTCAGCGTGTCCTGGATGTAGCCCTTCAGGATGCCGTCCTCGATCAGCGTCGTGCACTGTGTCGGGTTGCCTTCGTCGTCGATGTTCAGCGAGCCGCGGCGATTCGGCAGCGTGCCGTCGTCGACCACCGTCACGCCCTTCGCGGCGACCTGCTCGCCGATCCGGCCGGCGAATGCCGACGAACCCTTGCGGTTGAAGTCGCCCTCGAGGCCGTGGCCGATCGCCTCGTGCAGCAGCACGCCCGGCCAGCCCGGCCCGAGCACGACCGTCATCGCGCCGGCCGGGGCGGGGCGCGCGTCGAGGTTCACGAGCGCCGCGTGCACGGCGTCGTCGACGTAGCGGGACAGCACTTCGTCGGTGAAGTAGCCGTAGTCGAAGCGGCCACCGCCGCCGCCGGAGCCGATTTCGCGGCGGCCGTTCTGTTCGGCGATCACCGTGACCGACACGCGCACGAGCGGGCGGATGTCGGCGGCGAGCGCGCCGTCGCTGCGCGCGACCAGCACGACGTCGTATTCGCCGGCGAGCCCCGCCATCACCTGCGTGACGCGCGGGTCGCGACCGCGCGCCATCTGCTCGATGCGCTCGAGCAGCTTGACCTTGGCCGTCGCGTCGAGCGACGCGAGCGGATCGGACGGCAGGTACAGGTCGCGGCCCGAGATGCCCTTCAGCGACGTCGCCGCCTTGATCTTCTGGCGGCCGCCGCCGGCCGCCGCGATCGCCTTGGTGGCCGCGGCCGCCTGGGCGATGGCTTCCGGCGACAGGTCGTCCGAGTAGGCGAACGCGGTGCGGTCGCCCGCGACCGCGCGCACGCCGACGCCCTGGTCGATGCTGAAGCTGCCCGACTTCACGATGCCTTCCTCGAGGCTCCACGCTTCGCTGCGGGTGGCCTGGAAGTACAGGTCCGCGTAGTCGACGCGATGCGTGAAGATGTCGGCGATCGTGCGCGTGAGCAGGCTCTCGTCGAGGCCGTACGGCGTGAGGAGGATGTCCTTCGCCAGCGCAAGATTGCGGATGCCGGGTTCGATGATGTTCATGCGGGTATCGAGGGTTCTCAAAAAGTTGTCGGGTGCGTGCTGGGCAAATGGGTTGGCCGGGCGGCGTTTCAAGCGCCAGGGCGGATCGGATGTTCAGGCCAGCACGCGATGCCGCCACGCGGGCAGGCTCTGGCGCACGTCGGCGATGCGCTGCGGATCGAGCGCGCCGGTCACGACGCTCGCGCCTTCGTCGCGGACCGCGACGATTTCGCCCCACGGGTCGATCAGCATGCTGTGGCCCCAGGTGCGCCGGCCGTTCTCGTGCTTGCCGCCTTGCGCGGCCGCGAGCACGTAACACTGGTTCTCGACGGCCCGCGCGCGCAGCAGCATTTCCCAGTGCGCGCGGCCCGTCGTATACGTAAACGCCGACGGCACGACGATCAGCGCGCAGTCGCCCATCCTGCGATACAGCTCCGGAAAGCGCAGATCGTAACAGACCGACAGGCCGACCCGCCCGAACGGCGCGTCGAACGCGACGACCGTGTCGCCCGCGCGGATCGTGCGCGCCTCGTCGAACGATTCGTCGCCTTTCTCGAAGTTGAACAGGTGGATCTTGTCGTAGCGGGCCGCTTCGTGACCGCTCGGGTCGAACACGAGCGTCGTGTTCAGCACGCGATCGGGTTCGGGCGCCTTCAGCGGCAGCGTGCCGCCGATCACCCAGACGCCGTGACGGTGCGCCGCCTCCGAAAGGAAGCGCTGAATCGGACCGTCGCGGTAGGGTTCGGCGAGCGCGAGCTTGTCGGTGTCGCGATGGCCCATGAAGCAGAAATACTCGGGCAGCAGCACGAGCTGCGCGCCGTCGCCGGCCGCTTCCGCGATCAGGCGGCCGGCTTCGGCGAGATTGCGTGCGACGTCCGGCGTGCTCACCATCTGCAGCGCGGCGACCCGAAAGGGCGTGGCGGAACGGGTGTGATCGGTCATCGCTGGATCGGTTGCATCATAAATGGGGTGCGGCCCGGCACCTTGCGCGCGTCAGTGGCTCGCCGCATCGGCCGGACCGTGATTCATCTTACCCTGATCGCCCCGCACCCGCTCGATGTGCGGATGCGCCCACGAGCCGGTGATCGCATAGTCGAGCGCGAACGCGTGCGACAGCGTCTCCGACAGCGCGTAGTTCGCCGCCAGCACGCCGACGCCGAGCAGCGGATTGATGATCGCGGCGGCGATCGCGGCCGTGCCGGCGCCGATCTTCGGCGCGACGTGCGCGTGCAGGTCCTGCGTCTCGGTGCCGAGGTCGACCGCGCCGCGCACGGTCACGTTGGCCGGCGCAGTCGTCATCGAGAAGTCGTCGGTGCGTGCGATCCCGTTCGAGATCCGGCTGGTGCCCGTGATCTTGTCGAACGGCAGTCCCTTGCCGATCACGTCGCGGAAATTCAGCGTCAGGAAGCGCGCGAGACTCTGCAGGCTCAGCACGCCGAGCAGTTTCGCGGCGCCCGGATCGACCTTCAGGATCTGGCCGTGCTCCAGGTCGAGCGCGATTTGGCCGCCGAGCGACGGCAGATCGACCGCGGTCGGGCCGCCGCGCCAGCCGACCTTGCCGGTCACCGTGCCGTGGCCGTCCGCCAGCGTGCGCGGCAGGCCGACGAGGTCGAGCAGCGCGCCCGCGTTGCCGACGTCGAGCTTGAAGTCGAACACGCTGCGGCGCGGTGCATCGTTCTCGTCGACGCCGCGGGCCAGCGCGCGGCGCGACGTGCGCCAGTTGCCGGTCGCCGTCAGCTTCGCGGCCGGGTTCGCCAGCTCGAGCTTGTCGAGCTGCCACACCGGCGCGCCGTCTTCCTCGATGTTGCGCGCATTGACGACGAGCCGGCCGATGTCGTGATCGCGTGCGACGACCTGGTCGACGATCAGGTCGACCGACGGCATCGGCCGGTCGGTCGGCGTCGGCAGGTTCATCGCGCGGCCGACGAGGTCGTGCTGCGCGCTCTGCGGAATCACGAGCTTCGCGAGCCGCGCATTCAGCACGCCCGCGCCGTTGTGGCCGCCGCCCGGCGCCCACGACAGGTAGCCGGAGACCTGGTTCGACGCGATGTTCGCCTGCCACAGCTCGTCGATGTGCGACGCGCCGATGATCACGTTTTCCCAGTTGCGCTTGAGCAGCTTCAGCGTGCCGAAGTGGAGCGCGAAGCGCTTCGGCGTGAAGCTCGCGACGTCGAGGCGCGGTGCGGTTTGCGGTTCCGGCGCGCGCGGCGCGTCGTGCTGCAGCGTGCGGGCCAGCGCGAGCCAGGCGTCGGCATCGAGTTCGTCGACGTCGACGGCGGCGCTCACCCCGTCCTGCGGCAGATCGGGCATCCGGTGGATGCCCATCGCGCCGCGCACCGCGCGCAGCGGCTGGCCGGGCGTCGCGTCGAGCAGGTAGGTCGCGGCCACGGGGCCGAGCGTCAGGTCGGCATGCTCGAGGCGCTTGCCGCCCGCCTGGGCGGCCGGCTGCAGCGTGAAGCGGAACGGCATCGGCGTGCCGGCCGGTTTCGCGAACGGCGCCGGGAAGTTGAGCGCGACGCCCGTCAGGTCGGAACGCGCGGTGACCTCCGGCAGACGGCCCGGCGCGCCGCGCACGGCGAGCTGGTACGGTGCGTCGCCGACCACGTGCTCGAGCAGCGCCGCGGCCGTGCCGCGCAGGTTCAGGCCGCGCGCGGCGTCGAGCGCGAGCTTGCCGTCGACGTCCACCGCGTACGGGCCGTGCGACTGGAAGTTGCCGTTCGCGCGCACCGGGCCGCCGAGGAAGCGCCCCGACAGGCCCTGCAGCGACGCGCCGGTCTCGGAAAAACGCACGCTGCCGCGCAGCGCGGACAGCGGCGGCACGCCGTCGGTCGACAGCGTGTTGCCGCCGAACGCGAGTGCGCCTTCGACATGGGTATGCGGATGCGGAACGTGTTGCGGAATCGTGATCTTCAGCGCGAGCGCCGCGGGCCCCTGCGCATCGATCCGCCGGCCGATGTGCCCGCTCATCGCGCCGAGCGAGCTGTTGTCCGCGTAATCGATCAGGTCCGCGAGCGGGCCTTGCGCATGGCCGTCGATGATGAGCGGCGACTTCGACGGGTTGCCGAGATCGTCGATCCGGCCGGCAACCTTCGTCAGCGCGACGCGTTTGTAGTGCGCGCGCGCGATGTCGAAACGCAGCTTGTTCTGCGCGAGCTCGAACACGCCGTCGATCCCGTCGAGTGCGGGCCAGACGCTCGGCGTGCCGTTCGCGAGCTTGCGCGGCGGGTACGGCGTCGGCTCGAAGCGCCCGCCGGTGAACGGCGCGACGATATGGAACACGCCGGCGTCCGGCTCGTGTTCGAACGGGAATTTTTCGAGCGGGCCGCGGGCGACGATCGACGCGCCCTTGGTCACCTGGCCGTCCTGCAGCGCATGGCCGAGATAGTCGCGCAGGTGCTCGGACATCCCGGTCGGCAGGTAGCGCGGAATGCGCGCCACCGACGCGCGCGCGAAATCCGCGCGCAGGTCGAGCGAGCCGCGGCCGTGGCCGGGGTTCGTGTACGAGCCCGACACAGCGATTTCCGCATCCGGGTTCGCGACGAACAGGTCGGGCAGCGTCACGTCGACGCGCGCGTGCTTTTCGCCCGGCGCCGGCGTGATCACCCATTTCGCGTTGCCGCGCAGCCGGTCGAAGGTGAGGCGCGGCTCGTCGAATTCGCCCGGCACCGTGACCGCCGCGTTGACGGTATCGAAGTGCGCGGCGCCGCCCGTCTCGTTCGCGTCGACGCGGCCCCACAGGTTTTCGACGCCCGGCCAGCCGGCGCGCGGATGGCCGCGCGGCGAGAGGCCGGGGGGCGGCTCCTGCGCGGCGAAGCTGATGCCCTGCAGGTCGCCGAGGAAGCGGTAGCGGACGATCGGCGCGGCGCCGGTGCGACGCTCTTCGTCGGCGAGCTCGGCCCGCGCCGGCTTCGCGCGTTCGACCTCGATGTGATAATTCGACACCATTCCGCGCGGGTCGAGCTTGATCAGTTCGTTGCGCAGCCGCGCGGGCAGCGGCAGCCCGCGGATGAACTCGCTGAGGATGCCGAGATCGACGCGGTCGCCGACGACGCTCAGCAACTGCCCCTGGTCGGCGGCCGGCACGCGGTAGCGGGCGGTCAGCGTCGACAGCGCGAGCGAGCGGGCGAGCGGCGTGCCGTCCGGCAGCGGCGGCTGGCCGAGCTCGGCGTTGAAGCGCGTCAGGTGCAGCGTGTAGTCGCGGCCGGTGTCGAGCGCCATGTCCCAGCCGAAGCCGACCGTCGGCACGTCGAGGCGCGGCTGGGTCGGCCGAACGCGCAGCACGACGTCGGCGCCCTGCAGATCGCCGCCGGCGGAGCGCAGGTGGCCGTTCTCGAAAGTCGCCCAGATTGCATTGTCGATCCGGCCCGCGTGCATCGTGAGCGGGATGTCGAGATAGCGGCCGAGCGTCTGCAGGTCGACGGGGCCGGTCGACAGATACGCGTCGCCGGTCCAGTTCGTCGGCTTGCCGATCGGCGCGAGCGGCTTGTGCCGGAAACGCGCGCGGAAATCGAGCGGACCGAGCAGCAGGGTGCCGTTCGCGGGCGCCTGCAGCGCGGCCTTGTGCTCGCGGCCGTGGTTGAGCACCGCGAGGCGGATGCCGGACAGCGCGAGCTCCGGTGCGTCGTGCTGCGCGTCGCGCCAGCGCAGCGTGCCGTTGCGCAGCACGATCGCTTCCTGCTTCAGCAGCCAGGTGCTGAACGTGTCGTTGCCGCCATGGGTGGTCGCGACGCCGACGCCCGCGATGCTCAGCGAGCCGTCGGCCGCGCGCGCGACGACGAGGTCCGGATGGTCGACGATCAGGCTCGACAGCGCGGGCGACAGCCGCAGCAGCGACATCCACGACAACGCGGCCGTCGCGTGCGGGACCGACAACGCGATCTGGCCGTCACGGCCGCGAATGGTGAGGTTGGCGACTTCGACGCCCGGCTGCATGCCGGACCAGTGGGGAGACAGTTTGCCGATCGAAAGCTGCGCGTGGAGCTTGTCGGACACCGCGCGCTCGATGCGCGGGCGAAATTCGTCGATGCGCGGCAGCACCACGTAGCGCAGCCCGAGGAACGCGCCGGCCGCGACGAAGTACGTGCCGATCCCGACCGCCAGCGTCACCCTGAACACGCGACGCAGGACTGGATGATCGTGCTTCGGAGGTCCCGCTTCGGGCTCAGCTAAGGCGGATTCCTGACGGTCGGACATGCGGCGGAAGGGCGGCGATATGGTAGTTTTGCAGACTGACGTTGAAATGTATCACAGGGGTTCGTGCCGGCGGCCGTTGCGGCGGCGCGGCACGGGCTTTCCGGCGCGCGGTTTTCGCGGCGGCGCATCCGCGTCGCGACACCGCGCCGAGTCCACGGGGCCTGTCGGCGGCGGGGCGCGCAAGCGTTCTCCCGCGGCGGCGGGCCTTACCGCCAGGCCCGCTTTTCGATGACCGACGCTTCCGCCCTGATCAGCCCGTCCTACTCCCGCTATATCGCCCGCGCGGTGGCCGCGCGTCCCGCGCTGTCCGACCAGATCGCCGCGTGGGCCGCCGCGCCGCTCGCCCGCGCGCAACTCGACGCGCGCCTGACCGAACTGCTCGCTTCGCCGGCCGGCGCGGCCGCGCCGGGCGACGAGCAACTGAAGCGCGCGCTGCGGCAGTTGCGTGTCGAGGTGTTCGGCGCGGTCGCGGAGCGCGACCTGCGCGGCGTCGCGAATGTCGCCGAGGTGACGTCCGCGATGACCGATCTCGCCGAGGTGGCCGTGCAGCGCTCGCTCGCGCTGCTGTCGGCCGAACTCGAGGCGATGTACGGCGAGCCGCGCGGCGCCGACGGCCAGCGCGTCGTGCTGGGCGTGGTCGGGATGGGCAAGCTCGGCGGCCGCGAGCTGAACGTGTCGTCCGACATCGACCTGATCTTCGTCTACGAGGACGACGGCGAGACGGCCGGCGGCACGCGCTCGCCGCTGTCCACCCAGGAATACTTCACGCGGCTCGGCCGGCGCCTGATCGGCGTGCTGTCCGAAGTCACGGCCGACGGCTACGTGTTTCGCGTCGACATGCGGCTGCGCCCGAACGGCGATTCGGGGCCGCTCGTGTGCAGCCTCGGGATGCTCGAGGAATATTTCTACGTGCAGGGGCGCGAATGGGAGCGCTACGCGTGGATCAAGGGGCGGCTCGTGTCGGAAGGCGACAGCGACGCGGCGCGGCGGCTCGAGTCGCAGCTCGAATCGATCGTCAAGCCGTTCGTGTACCGCCGCTATCTCGACTTCGGCGTGATCGGCGCGATCCGTTCGCTGCACCAGCAGATTCGCCAGGAAGCCGCGCGCCGCGCGTCGATGCGGCCCGACAAGGCCGACGACATCAAGCTCGGGCGCGGCGGGATCCGCGAGATCGAATTCAGCGCGCAGGTGTTCCAGCTGATCCGCGGCGGCCAGGATGCGGAATTCCGCGTGCGGCCGACGCTCGCGGTGCTGCGCCATGCGCAGGCGCGCGGGCTGATCGGCGAGGACGTGCGCGAGCGCCTGACCGACGCCTACAACTTCCTGCGCACGCTCGAGCATCGGCTGCAGTACCGCGACGACGCGCAGACGCACGCGATGCCGGTCGATCCGAACGAGCGCGCGGCGTTGGCCGCGTCGCTCGGCTTTGCCGACTACGCGGCGCTGATGACGGTGCTCGACGGCTACCGCACCTTCGTCGAGGCGCAGTTCGACCAGATCTTTGCCGACAAGGCGAACGGCGGCCCCTGCGCGGCGGGCGAGGACACCACCGCATCGTGGATCTGGAGCGGGGCGCTCGCCGACGACGGCGAAGACGACGCGCTGCGCGCGCGCCTCGACGGCCTCGGCTTCAGCGATCCGGCGACCGTGCTCGCGCGGCTGCGCGCGATCTGGCAGTCGTCGCGCTACGCGGGCCTGCCGGAAAAGAGCCGGCAACGCTTCGACAGCGTCGCGCAGCGCGCGCTCGAGGCCGCGCCGCGGATCGACGCCGCGCGCCGCGACGACACCATCGTGCGGCTGTTCGACCTGCTCGAGACGGTCAGCCGGCGCGGCGTCTATCTCGCGCTGCTGACCGAGTATCCGGCCGCGCTCGATCGCGTGCTGTCGGTGCTCGGCGCGACGCGCTGGGGCGGCGGCTACCTGATCCGCCATCCACAACTGCTCGACGAACTGCTCGACGACGAAGCGATCGCGAGCCCGTTCGACTGGCCGGCGTTCAAGGACGCATTGCGTGCGCGCCTGGCGGCCGCCGACGGCCCCGAGCAGCAGATGGACCTGCTGCGGCATGCGCAGCACGCGGAGGTGTTCCGCATCCTGCTGATCGATCTGGCGGGCCAGCTGTCGGTCGAGCACGTGAGCGATCGTCTGTCGGAGCTCGCCGACGCGGTGCTCGACGTGACGATCGAGGTGGTCTGGTCGCAGCTCGCGAAGCGCCACCGCGACGTGCCGAAGTTCGCGGTGATCGCGTACGGCAAGCTCGGCGGCAAGGAGCTCGGCTACGCGTCGGATCTCGACCTGATCTTCCTGTACGACGACCCCGACGAGCGCTCGGCGGACGTCTACACGACGTTCACGCGACGGCTGATCACGTGGCTCACGACCGCGACCGGCGCAGGCGCGCTGTTCGACATCGACCTGCGGCTCCGGCCGAACGGCGAGGCCGGACTGCTCGTGACCGATCTCGACGCGTTCCGCCGCTACCAGCTGCGCGAGGGCGACGCCGCGAACACCGCGTGGGTGTGGGAGCACCAGGCGCTGACGCGTGCCCGCTACAGCGCGGGCGACACGCAGATCGGCGCGGACTTCGAGGCGATCCGCCAGCAGGTGCTGACGACGCCGCGCGACGGGGCGGTGCTCGCGAAGGAGATCGTCGACATGCGCGGCAAGGTGTTCGCCGGCCACCCGAACCAGACGGACCTGTTCGACCTGAAGCACGATCGCGGCGGGATGGTCGACATCGAATTCATCGTCCAGTACTGGGTGCTGCTGCATGCGTCGAGCGATGCCGAGCTGATCCGCAACACCGGCAACATCGCGCTGCTGCGCGAGGTCGCCCGGTTCGGGCTGATGGGCGAGGACGAAGCCGAACGTGTCGGCGCCGCCTACCGCAAGTACCGGAAGCTGCAGCACAAGCTGCGGCTCGACGGGATGGAAAAGGCGCGGGTCGATCCGGCGCTGGTGGCCGACGAGCGGGCGGCCGTGACGGCGTTGTGGGAGCGGGTGTTCGGCGCGGTCGAAACGGGTGTTTGAGTCGGGCGTTCGAATCGAGCGTTCGGATTATTGGGGCAGGGCGGGCGCGATCGGGCGGCCGCTGCTGCCGATGAAACAAGACCGGCGCATGCGCCGGTCTTGTTTCATTCGCGAACCGGGTGCTCGCGTCAGGCCGCCAGCATTTCCTTCGCGTGCTTGCGCGTCGTCGCGGTGATCTCGAGCCCACCGAGCATGCGGGCGACTTCCTCGACCCGGCTCGCCTTGTCGAGCGGGACGACCGACGAGACGGTGCCGCCGCGGTCGTCGGCACCCTTCGCGACCTGGAAGTGATGGTCGCCGCGCGCGGCGACCTGCGGCAGGTGCGTCACGCACAGTACCTGGCGGTCACGCCCGAGCTGATGCAGCAGGCGGCCGACCACCTCGGCGACGCCGCCGCCGATGCCCGTGTCGACTTCGTCGAAAATCAGCGTCGGCGTCGGGCTGGCGGCGCTCGCGATCACAGCGAGCGCAAGGCTGATCCGTGCGAGTTCGCCGCCCGACGCGACTTTCGCGAGCGGCCGCAGCGGCACGCCGGGGTGTCCGGCGACCCGGAATTCGACCTGCTCGAGCCCGTGCGGGCCGCCGTCGGCGAGCGGCACGAGCGCGACTTCGAAGCTGCCGCCCGCCATCGACAGTTCCTGCATGCCCGCCGTGACGGCCGTGCCGAGCGCCTTCGCGGCCTGCGCGCGCGCCTTCGACAGGTGTTTCGCGTCGGTGAGATAGGCTTCCCATGCCTTGGCCTGCGCGGCTTCGAGCGCGCCGAGATCGGCGGCTGCGTCGAGCGCGGCGAGCTGCGCGCGGCGTGCCGCATGTTCCTCGTGCAGCGTGTCGGGCGGCAGCCGGAATTTGCGGGCGGTCGAGTGCAGCGCGTCGAGGCGCGTCTCGACCTGCGCGAGCCGGGCCGGGTCGAGATCGAGGCGCTGCGCGTAGTGCGACAGTGAATAGACGGCTTCCTGCAGCTGGATCTCGGCCGGTTCGAGCGATGCGAGCGCGTCGCCGAGCCCCGAGTCGTAGTCGGCCAGGCTGCGTAGTTTCGACACGATCGCGCCGAGCTGCGGGAGCATCGCGTCGTCGGCCTCGGACAGCGCGTTGAGCGCACCCTGCACGCCGGCGATCAGGTTCGCCGAATGCGACAGGCGCTTGTGCTCGCTGCCGACTTCGTCCCATTCGCCCGGTTGCGGTGCGAGCTTGTCGAGCTCGGCGAGCTGCCAGGCGAGCTTCTCGCGTTCGAGCTGCAGTTCGCGCTCGTGCGCCTTCGCGGCGTCGATCGCCTGCGTCGCGTCGCGCCAGACGCGCCACGCGCGTGCGACGTTCGCGGCATCGGCGACGAGCCCCGCGTGCGTGTCGAACAGCTCGCGCTGCGCATCGGGGCGCATCAGCAGCTGGTGCGCGTGCTGGCCGTGGATGTCGACCAGCATCTCGCCGAGCTCGCGCAGCTGCGCGAGCGTCGCGCTGGTGCCGTTGATGAATGCGCGCGAGCGGCCGTTCGCGTCGATCACGCGGCGCAGCATCACGGTGTCCTCGGCGTCGAACGCGTGTTCGTCCAGCCAGCGCGCGACGCGGTCGTGCGGCGTGAATTCGGCGGTGATGTCGGCGCGGCCGCAGCCGGCGCGCACGACGCTCGCGTCGGCGCGTTCGCCGAGCGCGAGGGCGAGGGCGTCGATCAGGATCGATTTGCCGGCGCCGGTTTCGCCGGAAAAGACGGTGAAGCCGCTGTCGAATTCGAGATCGAGCGCGGCGACGATGACGAAGTCGCGAATCGAGAGGTGGCGAAGCATGGTGTCGGGCTCGGGTGCGTCAGGACGCCTTGTCGTCTTCGTTCGATGCGTGTTCGTTCCAGTGCAGCTTCTTGCGCAGCGTCGCGTAATAGCTGTAGCCCACCGGATGCAGGAACGGCACCGTGTGCTTCGAGCGGCGCACCTCGATCGTGTCGTTCAGCTCCAGTGCGGTAAACGACTGCATGTCGAAGTTCACGTTGACGTCGCGGCCGCCGACGATCTGGATTGCGATCTTCGAATCGTCGGGCAGCACGATCGGCCGGTTCGACAGCGCATGCGGCGCGATCGGCACGAGCACGATGCCCTGGAGTTGCGGGTGCAGGATCGGCCCGGCGGACGACAGCGCGTACGCGGTCGAGCCGGTCGGCGTGGCGACGATCAGGCCGTCCGAACGCTGGTTGTACATGTACCGGCCGTCGACCGACGCACGCAATTCGACCATCCCGGAAAAGCCGCTGCGGTTCACGACGACGTCGTTGAACGCGAGTGCGTGGTAGATCGGTTCGCCGTCGCGCACGATCCGGGCCTCGAGCAGCGAGCGCTCCTCGCGCTCGAACTTGCCCGACAGGATCACCGGGACGCGCGCCTGCATGTCGGCCGCCGCGATGTCCGTAATGAAGCCGAGCCGCCCGTGGTTGATCCCGATCAGCGGTGTCTTGTACGGCGCGAGCTGGCGGCCGATGCCGAGCATCGTGCCGTCGCCGCCGAGCACGACCGCCACGTCCGCGCGCGCGCCGATTTCCGCCGGAGTGAGCGCCGGATAGCCGGAGATGCCGATCTCGCGCGCGGTTTCGGCTTCGAACACGACCTCGAAGCCGAGCTTCGCGATGCAGCCAGCCAGCGTGGCGAGCGGCTCGGCGATGCCGGGCGTGTTGCTCCGGCCCACGAGCGCGACAGTATTGAACTGATTACCGGTTTTCATGCCGGCATTACACCATAGCTCGTTGACGAAAAGAACCGGCTGTGTGAAGACGGGGCCGGATCGGTCAGCCCGCGCGACAGTGGCCGCGGCCACTCGCCGTGCTCGCGCGGTTGCGCTAAAATTTTCCACCATGCTAGATCCTCGCGCACGAACCCTCCTGAAAACCCTGATCGAACGGTATATCGCCGACGGTCAGCCGGTCGGCTCGCGCACGTTGTCCCGTTACTCGGGGCTCGAGCTGAGCCCGGCAACGATCCGCAACGTGATGTCCGACCTGGAGGAGCTCGGCCTCGTGTCGAGCCCACACACGTCGGCCGGCCGCGTGCCGACGCCGCGCGGCTATCGCCTGTTCGTCGACACGATGCTGACGGTCGAGGCGCCGATCGATGCCGAGGCCGTCGCGCGCCAGGTGCAGAACACGCTGCAGGCCGGCGAACCGCAGCAGCGGGTGGTGGCAGCCGCGGCGAGCGTGCTGTCTAACCTGTCGCAGTTCGCGGGTGTCGTGCTGACGCCGCGCCGCAGCCACGTGTTCAAGCAGATCGAGTTCATGCGGCTGTCGGACAAGCGCATCCTGCTGATCATCGTCACGCCCGAGGGCGACGTGCAGAACCGGATGCTCGCGACGCCGCGCGACTATTCGCCGTCGCAGCTCACCGAGGCGTCCAACTACATCAATGCGCATTTCGCCGGGCTGTCGTTCGACGAGGTGCGCCGCCGCCTGCGTGACGAGATCGACCAGCTGCGCGGCGACATGACCACGCTGATGCATGCGGCCGTGACGGCCAGCACCGAGGTGCCCGACACCGAGGACACCGTGCTCATTTCCGGCGAGCGCAACCTGCTCGAAGTGGCGGATCTGTCGTCCGACATGGCGCGGCTGCGCAAGCTGTTCGACGTGTTTGACCAAAAGACGGGCCTCCTGCAATTGCTCGACGTGTCGAGCCACGCCCAGGGCGTGCAGATCTTCATCGGCGGCGAATCGACGCTGGTGCCGATCGAGGAAATGAGCGTCGTGACCGCGCCCTACGAGGTGAACGGCCAGATCGTCGGCACGCTCGGCGTGATCGGCCCGACCCGCATGGCGTACAACCGCGTGATCCCGATCGTCGACATCACGGCGCGGCTGCTGTCGCTCACGCTGAGCCAGCAATAACCCGAACCGATACCGTTCCGCCATCGTGCCGCGACGCCGCGTGCGCCGCCAGTCGGCCGAACGGCCAGCCGACCCCAGCGAGGCGGCCCGCTATAATTGAGGGCCGTCCGACTGCGTGCCCCGAGCACGTTCCTGCCCATGCGTTTCGATCTTGAACCGCCTTCGAGCGTTGCGGCCGCCCATCGCATCGGCGTGCTGCTGATCAATCTCGGCACGCCCGACGCTCCGACGCCGCGCGCGGTGCGGCGCTATCTGGCCGAATTCCTGTCGGATCCCCGCGTCGTCGAAATCCCGCAGGTCGTCTGGCAGGTGCTGCTGCGCACGCTGATCCTGCCGCTGCGCGGCCGCGCGTCCGCGAAGAAATATGCGGCCGTCTGGATGCCCGAGGGCTCGCCGCTGCGCGTGTACACCGAGCGCCAGACCGAAGGCGTGCGCCACCTGCTCGCATCGAACGACTACCAGGTGACGGTCGACTACGCGATGCGCTACGGCAGCCCGGGCATTGCGCAGGCACTCGCGCAGTTCAAGCGCGCGGGCGTCGAGCGCGTGCTGCTGATGCCGATGTATCCGCAATATTCGGCGTCCACCACCGCGACCGCGTTCGATGCCGCATTCGCCGCGCTCGCGCGGATGCGCAACCAGCCGGAAGTGCGCACGGTGCGGCAATATGCCGACCATCCCGCCTACATCCATGCGCTCGCCGAGCAGGTGCGCCAGTACTGGGCGCAGCACGGCCGGCCCGACTTCGCGGCCGGCGACAAGCTCGTGCTGAGCTTTCACGGGGTGCCGAAACGCACGCTCGACCTGGGCGACCCCTATCATGAACAGTGCCAGCAGACGGGCGCGCTGCTGATGGCCGCGCTCGGGCTGTCGACGCTCGAGTGCCGCGTGACGTTCCAGTCGCGCTTCGGCAAGGCCGAGTGGCTGCAGCCGTACACGGCGCCGACGCTGCGCGAACTCGGTGAGGCCGGCGTGCGGCGAGCGGACGTGTTCTGTCCCGGTTTTACGGCCGATTGTCTGGAGACGATCGAGGAGATCGGGATGGAGGTGCGCGACGAATTCATCGCAGGCGGCGGCCAGGCCTTCCACCGGATTCCGTGCCTGAACGGCGCGCCCGCGTGGATCGGCGCGGTGGGCGAAATCGTAGCCGAGAATCTGCAGGGCTGGCCGGTGAAGGCCGCACAGCCCGAAACGGTGAGTTGAGCGCGATGAACTACAAGATTTCGACGGAACCCGGCGCGAAGCTGCGCATCGACAAATGGCTATGGGCAGCGCGCTTCTTCAAGACGCGCTCGCTCGCGTCCGACGCGGTCGACAAGGGCCACGTGAAGATCGGCGGCGCGGCGGTCAAGCCGGCGAAGGACGTGCGCGTCGGCGACGAGGTCGAGATTGCGATCGACGGTGTCGTCTGGCACATTGCCGTGCTGGGCATTTGCGACGTGCGCGGGCCCGCGAGCATCGCGCAGACGCTTTACGAGGAAACGGAAGCGGGGCGCGTCGCGCGGCTCGCCGAACTGGAGCGGCGCCGCACGTATCGCGAGCCGGCGGCGGAACTGCACGGCCGGCCGACCAAGCGCGACCGGCGCATCATCGACAGATTTTCTGGTGGGAGCTGAACATCTGGTCGAACGTCGCCCGCGCGCTTCCGTATTCGGTCGTGCGGTCGGTCACGGCTCCGGACAGGCAGATGGTGGTGGTGCCGGCAATCAGTACCAGCGCGACCACCGATATGGCAAAGGTCAGTTTCACGGTACTCGCCTCGATGGGACGGTGAATGCAGCGCCAGGTGGATGTCAGGCGGCGGTAAGCTAGGGTAAACGCGCTTTCTCGACGCTTGAGTGGAGTGTAGTGCAGCCCCCTGTGCCGGGCTAGTACTTGCCTGGTAAGCGTTGTTACAGGCCGTTTCGTCCAATCTGGCGACAAATGCGCGCAATCGGGCGACGCGCAGCGCGGTTGTTTCGCGGTATTGGCGAATGCCGGCGAATAACCCTCTTGAAATCGCAGTTTTCGCCCTTATTTGCACCAACAATGTGCGGTGCCGCCGGCATACGGTCCGGCGGTTGCCGATTTGGCTTCAACCTCTAATCGACTTTCAGCGACATGGAAAACACGCAAGAGAACCCGGCTACCCAATCGGCCGAAGACATCGGCAGCGAGAAGCAGGCGGCGCAAGGCGCTGCTCCCGCCGCCGAAGCAGCCGACGCGGCGCTCGCGGAGGCTCAAGCCAAGGTCGCCGAGCTGCAGGAGAGCTTCCTCCGGGCGAAGGCCGAGACCGAGAACGTCCGCCGCCGTGCGCAGGAAGATGTCTCGAAGGCGCACAAGTTTGCGATCGAAGGCTTCGCGGAGCATCTGCTGCCCGTGCTGGACAGCCTCGAGGCCGCCGTCAGCGACACGTCCGGCGACATCACGAAGGTGCGCGAAGGCGTCGAGCTGACGCTGCGCCAGTTGACGAGCGCGCTCGAGAAGGGCCGCGTCGTCGCGATCAACCCGGTCGGCGAGAAGTTCGATCCGCACCAGCACCAGGCGATTTCGATGGTGCCGGCCGATCAGGAGCCGAATACCGTCGTGACCGTCCTCCAAAAGGGCTACACGATCGCGGACCGCGTGCTGCGCCCGGCGCTCGTCACGGTCGCCCAGCCGAAGTAAGGCTGCCGCGATGGTTCCCGCCGGCGTCGATCCGGCCGCGTTCGAAGCGTTCGACATGCAGGCGCTGGCGGCCGACACGTTCGACGCCGGGATCGCCGGCGCCGGCGATGCGCTCGCGGTGATGTTCTTCTGGGGCGTCGACTGCTTCAACTGCGAGATCGCGAAGAAGGCGATGCTCGCCCAGCCGGACGCGATCCGCGCGCTGGACCTGAAGTGGTTCCATTGCAACGTGTACGAACATCATGAGCTGGGGCGCCGCTTCGGCCTGCACGGCGTGCCGACGTGGGTCTTTTTCCACCGCGGCAAGCGGCTCGGCCGCGCGACCGGCTGGCATGGCCTCGCGCAGTTCCAGGCGGCGGTGTCGGCGGCGCGCGCGAAGATCGCCGCGGCGGCCGGCGCGCCGTCGGACCGCGACGATGGTCCGCACGATCCAGCTACCGGCGTCGATTGAAAAAATTTAATATCCGCATCGCTCGGCGGGTCTTGAAAACGGATCGGCCGGACGCATTTCGGGAACAGAGTTGAATTCTGGCGCGCGAAACTGCCCAAAAACGCGGGGTTTCGCGCAGCAAACAGGCATTTCTGGAGATTAGGAAAAATGGGAAAGATCATCGGTATTGACCTCGGCACCACGAACTCGTGCGTCGCCATCATGGAAGGCAACCAGGTCAAGGTCATCGAGAACTCGGAAGGCACGCGCACGACGCCGTCGATCATCGCCTACATGGACGATAACGAAGTGCTCGTCGGCGCACCGGCTAAGCGTCAGTCCGTGACCAACCCGAAGAACACGCTGTTCGCGGTGAAGCGCCTGATCGGCCGCCGTTTCGAAGAGAAGGAAGTCCAGAAGGACATCGGCCTGATGCCGTACGCGATCATCAAGGCCGACAACGGTGACGCATGGGTCGAAGCGCACGGCGAGAAGCTGGCGCCGCCGCAGGTTTCGGCGGAAGTGCTGCGCAAGATGAAGAAGACGGCCGAAGACTACCTCGGCGAGCCGGTCACCGAAGCCGTGATCACGGTGCCGGCGTACTTCAACGACAGCCAGCGTCAGGCAACCAAGGACGCCGGCCGTATCGCAGGCCTCGAAGTCAAGCGGATCATCAACGAGCCGACCGCGGCCGCGCTCGCGTTCGGCCTCGACAAGGCCGAGAAGGGCGACCGCAAGATCGCCGTGTATGACCTCGGCGGCGGCACGTTCGACGTGTCGATCATCGAGATCGCGGACGTCGACGGCGAAATGCAGTTCGAAGTGCTGTCGACCAACGGCGACACGTTCCTCGGCGGCGAGGACTTCGACCAGCGCATCATCGATTACATCATCGGCGAGTTCAAGAAGGAGCAGGGCGTCGACCTGTCGAAGGACGTGCTCGCGCTGCAGCGCCTGAAGGAAGCCGCTGAAAAGGCGAAGATCGAGCTGTCGTCGAGCCAGCAGACCGAAATCAACCTGCCGTACATCACGGCAGACGCATCGGGTCCGAAGCACTTGAACCTGAAGATCACCCGCGCGAAGCTGGAAGCGCTGGTCGAGGATCTGGTCGAGCGCACGATCGAACCGTGCCGTATCGCGATCAAGGACGCCGGTGTCAAGGTGTCGGACATCGACGACGTGATCCTGGTCGGCGGCCAGACCCGCATGCCGAAGGTGCAGGAGAAGGTGAAGGAGTTCTTCGGCAAGGATCCGCGCCGCGACGTGAACCCGGACGAAGCCGTCGCAGTCGGCGCGGCGATCCAGGGCCAGGTCCTGTCGGGCGACCGCAAGGACGTCCTGCTGCTCGACGTGACCCCGCTGTCGCTCGGCATCGAGACGCTCGGCGGCGTGATGACGAAGATGATCAACAAGAACACGACGATCCCGACGAAGCACGCACAGGTGTATTCGACGGCGGACGACAACCAGTCGGCCGTGACGATCAAGGTGTTCCAGGGCGAACGCGAGATGGCGGCAGGCAACAAGCTGCTCGGCGAGTTCAACCTCGAAGGCATCCCGCCGTCGCCGCGCGGCGTGCCGCAGATCGAAGTGACCTTCGACATCGACGCGAACGGCATCCTGCACGTCGGCGCGAAGGACAAGGCGACCGGCAAGGAAAACAAGATCACGATCAAGGCGAACTCGGGCCTGTCCGACGCTGAAATCGACCAGATGATCAAGGACGCGGAAGCGAACGCAGCGGAAGACCACAAGCTGCGCGAGCTGGCCGATTCGCGCAACCAGGGCGACGCGCTGGTCCACAGCACGAAGAAGGCGCTCACCGAGTACGGCGACAAGCTGGACGCGGGCGAGAAGGAAAAGATCGAAGCGGCGCTGAAGTCGCTCGAGGACGTGCTGAAGGATACGTCGGCCGACAAGGCGGCGATCGACGCGAAGGTCGAGGAACTCGGTCAGGCTTCGCAGAAGCTCGGCGAAAAGATGTACGCCGACATGCAGGCGCAGCAGGCCGGTGCGGCCGGCGCGGCGGGTGCAGCGGAAGGCGCGGCCCACGCGGGGGGTGCGCAGCAGGCTGCGGACGACGTCGTCGACGCCGAGTTCAAGGAAGTGAAGAAGGACTAAGCCGGGTTGCCATGGCACCGCACGCCGCGCGCGACACGCGCGCGGCGCGGCTGAACAGCGGTCTGTCTTTCCTTCCGGATGGCCGGATCGACTCCACGCCTGGCGGGCTTCGCGGCCCTCCGGGCACATTTGTTTTTTGGCGGGTGCTGCGCGAGCCGTCCGCGGACGGCGCAGCGCCAGACGAGTCGAGAGACTTTACTGCGGGCGAAAGGAGCCGCCGCGTGCGTGACGCGCGACGGCACAGCGAATCGATATGGCGAAACGGGATTACTACGAGGTTCTGGGCGTCGCGAAGAATGCGAGCGACGACGAAATCAAGAAGGCGTATCGCAAGCTTGCGATGAAGTATCACCCTGACCGCAATCCGGACAGCAAGGATGCGGAAGAGCATTTCAAGGAAGCGAAGGAAGCCTATGAAATGCTGTCGGACGACCAGAAGCGCGCGGCGTACGACCAGTACGGCCACGCGGGCGTCGATCCGAACATGGGTGGTGCGGGCGGACAGGGTTTCGGCGGCTTCGCGGATGCGTTCGGCGACATCTTCGGCGACATCTTCGGTCAGGCCGCGGGCGGTGCCGCGCGTGGCGGCCGCGGCGGTCCGCAGGTGTATCGCGGTGCCGACCTGCGCTACAGCATGGAAATCACGCTCGAGCAGGCCGCGCACGGCTACGACACGCAGATCCGCGTGCCGAGCTGGGTGTCGTGCGAAGTCTGTCACGGGTCGGGCGCGAAGCCCGGCACGAAGCCGGAAACCTGCCCGACTTGCCACGGCCAGGGCACGGTGCGCATGTCGCAGGGCTTCTTCAGCATCCAGCAGACCTGCCCGAAGTGTCACGGCACCGGCACCTACATTCCCGAACCGTGCGCGCACTGCCACGGGTCGGGCAAGGTGAAGGAAACCAAGACGCTCGAAGTGAAGATCCCGGCCGGCATCGACGACGGGATGCGGATCCGCTCGGCCGGCAACGGCGAGCCGGGCATCAACGGCGGGCCGCCGGGCGACCTGTACGTCGAGATCCACATCAAGCCGCACTCGGTGTTCGAGCGCGACGGCGACGATCTCCACTGCCAGATGCCGATTCCGTTCACGACCGCCGCACTCGGCGGCGAGATCGAGGTGCCGACGCTGGCCGGCCGTGCGACGTTCCCGGTGCCGGAAGGCACGCAGTCGGGCAAGACGTTCCGCCTGCGCGGCAAGGGGATCAAGGGTTTGCGTTCGAGCATCGCGGGCGATCTGTACGTACACGTGCAGGTCGAGACGCCCGTGAAGCTGACCGACCAGCAGCGCGACCTGCTCAAGCAGTTCGAGAAGTCGCTGGCCGAGGGCGGTGCGCGTCACAGCCCGCAGAGCAAGAGCTGGTTCGACCGGGTGAAGAGCTTCTTCGAGTAACGGCATGACTGAAGGCAACGAGAGCGCGTCGTTCGCGCTCTTGGACGATTGCGACTCGACCGCGTCCGCGCGGTCGAGTCGTTTGTATTCCGGTTTCGTGCGCGAACGCGTGTGCACGGATCCGGCACGGCTCGACGAGCTCGATGCGGCAGTGGCGCAGGATCTGCGCGACGGGCTGCATGCGGTCGTCGTCAGCGATTACGAATTTGGACGCAACCTCGAAAGAGCGCAGCCGGGCCATGCCCCGCTGCGCTTTTTGCTGTATGCGCGCTGCGAGCGCCTGTCGCACGACGAAGTCGACGCGTGGCTCGCGCAGCAGGACGGCGGCGGCCCGCCGTCGATCGCGGGCGTCGCGCATGTTGCGAAGAGCGTGTCGCGCGACGCGTTCGACGCGGCGATCGCCGCGGTGCACGACGCGCTGCGCGCGGGCGATTCGTACCAGATCAACTACACGTACCGGCTGAATTTCGACATGTTCGGCACGCCGCTCGCGCTGTACCGGCGGCTGCGCGCGCGTCAGCCCGTGCGTTATGGCGCGCTGATCGCACTGCCCGACGGTGCGTGGGTCGTGTCGTGCTCGCCGGAGCTGTTCGTCGAGAGGCACGGCGATGTGCTGCGCGCGCGGCCGATGAAAGGCACGGCGCCGCGCTCGGCCGATCCGCGCGACGACGCGGCGGCCGCCGCGTTCCTCGCGAACGATCCGAAGAACCGCGCGGAAAACGTGATGATCGTCGACCTGCTGCGCAACGACGTGTCGCGGATCGCGCGCACGGGCACGGTCAGGGTGCCGGCGCTGTTCTCGGTCGAGCCGTACGCGTCGGTATGGCAGATGACGTCGACGGTCGAAGCCGGCTGGCGCGACGGCACCACGTTCGCGCAGATGCTGCGCGCGCTGTTTCCGTGCGGATCGATCACCGGGGCGCCGAAGCACAAGACGATGGAACTGATCGACGCGATCGAGTCGACGCCGCGCGGGCTCTATACGGGCGCGATCGGCTGGCTCGACGCACCGACGGAACGCGCATCGGCAGGCGATGCGTCGCCCGACGATGCGGCCGGCTGCGGCGATTTCTGCCTGTCGGTCGCGATCCGGACGCTGACGCTCGAGACGGTCGATGTCGATGCCGCCGCAACGATCGACACGCGTGACGCGGCAACGGCCGGCGGCGGCCGGCGGCGCGGCACGATGGGGGTCGGCGCGGGCATCGTGCTCGACAGCGTCGCCGCCGACGAATATGCGGAGTGCGAATTGAAAGCGCGATTCCTGACCGACGCCGATCCCGGCTTCCAGTTGTTCGAAACCACCGCCGCGACGCGTGCGGACGGCATCCGGCATCTCGAGCGCCATCTCGCGCGGCTGCGGCGCAGCGCGGACGCATTCGGCTTCCGCCTCGACGCCGATGCGTTGCGCCGCGAGATCGACGCGCGCTGCGCGGCGCTCGACGGCGACGGTCCGTACCGGATGAAGCTCGCGCTCGCGAAGGATGGCACGGTCGACATCACGACCGCGACGCTGAAACCGCTGCCCGCCGGGCCGGTCGGCGTGATGCTCGCGTGCGCGCACGGCTTCGCACCGACCCGCACGGACGACGCGCTGCTGCTGCACAAGACGACGCGCCGCGCCGAATACGACCGCGCATGGCAGGCGGCGGAGGCGCTTGGCGGCTTCGACATGCTGTTCGTCAACGAGCGCGGCGAGGTGACGGAAGGCGGGCGCTCGAACCTGTTCGTGAAGCTCGGCGGCCAGTGGGTGACCCCGCCGCTGTCGAGCGGCGTGCTGCCGGGCGTGATGCGCGGCGTGCTGCTCGACGACCGCACGTTCGGCGCCGAGGAGCGCGTCGTCACGCTCGACGATCTGGCGCGCGCCGAGGCGCTGCTGCTGACCAATGCACTGCGTGGCGCGCTCGATGCGGTATTGAAATGACGCGATGAACGACGGGGCCGCGTGCCGGAAGAACCGGCACCACTGACCTTCGGCAACACGGCATCCAAAGAAAAAGCGCGGCGCCCCGCCAAGGGTGCCGCGCTTTTTTCGTATCGAACGGGCGCCGGCCGCGCGTCAGAACGAGTGTTCCGGGCCCGGGAACGTGCCGTCCTTCACCGCGCTCACGTACGCCTCGACGGCCGCCTGGATGTTCGGCTGGCCCTGCATGAAATCCTTCACGAAACGCGGGCGCTTGCCGGGGAAAATACCGAGCATGTCGTGCAGCACCAGCACCTGGCCCGAGCATTCGAGGCCCGCGCCGATGCCGATCGTCGGGATCTTCAGCATGTGCGTGACTTCGGACGCGACGAGCGTCGGCACCGCTTCGAGCACCACGAGCTGCGCGCCCGCGTCCTCGACCGCGCGCGCATCGCGCAGCAGCTGCGCGGCGCCGGCTTCCGTGCGGCCCTGCACCTTGAAGCCGCCGAACGCGTGAACCGACTGCGGCGTGAGGCCGAGGTGCGCGCACACCGGCACCGAGCGTTCGACGAGGAAGCGGATCGTGTCGGCGAGCCATTCGCCGCCTTCGAGCTTGACCATCTGCGCGCCGGCGCGCATCAGCGTGACCGCGTTTGCGAACGCCTCTGCCGGCGTGCCGTACGTGCCGAACGGCAGATCGGCAACGACGAGCGCGCGCGGCTGCGCACGCGCGACGCATGCGGTGTGGTACGCGATGTCGTCGATCGACACGGGGAGCGTGGTGGTGTGGCCCTGCAGCACGTTGCCGAGCGAGTCGCCGATCAGCAGCACGTCGGTGCCGGCGCGATCGAGCAGCGCGGAAAAGCTCGCGTCGTAGCAGGTGAGCATCGCGATCTTCTCGCCGGCTTCGCGCATTGCCTGCAGCTTGGGCACAGTGACGGCAGGCCGGCTCGATTCCTGGAGATAGGTCATGGGAAATCCGGTTCGATGGGGGAGGAACGACGGGCGAGGACGCGTCAGCGCGTCGTTTCGCCCTTGACGAAGAATTCCTTGCGGCCGCGCATCGTGTCGATGCGCTCGATCAGCAGCGCGAGGTCTTCGGGGGAATCTTGCGGGTTCAGGTGTTCGGCTGCGACCGTGAGCACCGGCGTGCGGTCGTAGTGATAGAAGAATTCGTTGTACGCATCGACCAGCGAGCGCAGGTACGCGTCGCTGATCTGCAGCTCCATCGGCAGCCCGCGCTTCTGGATGCGCGAGAACAGCACTTCGGGGCTCGCCTGCAGGTAGACGACGAGATCGGGCGCGGGGGCCTGCGGAACGTCGAGGTGCGTCGCGATCGACCGGTACAACTGCCATTCGTCTTCCGGCAGGTTCAGCCGCGCGAAGATGTCGTTCTTCTGCGGCATGAAATCGGCGACGACGGGCCGGCCCGTATCGAGTGCGCCGATCAGTTCGCGCGCCTGCTGCGCGCGCTGCAGCGCGAACGACAGCTGCGCGGGCAGCGCGTAGCGCGCGGTGTCGCGATAGAAGCGTTCGAGGAACGGGTTGTCCTGCGGGCGCTCGAGCAGCGTCTGCATCGACCAGCGCTCGGCGAACAGGCGCGCGAGCGTCGTCTTGCCGACGCCGATCGGCCCTTCGATCACCAGATAGCGATGCGGGGCGCGCAGGTCGGGCGCGGTGACGGTCAGCGGAGTGATGTTCATCGGCAGCGGTTCTTGTCGGCGTCAGCGCCGGCGGCAAGGGCCTTCTGCATCAGGCACTGACAGGTCTGCACCTTCTCGACGCGCTGATCCGCGACGGAGGCGAGGTACGCATCGGCGCGGCCGCGCGCGGGGATGTCGAGCGCGGGCTCGATCTCGACGAGCGGCACGAGCGCGAATGCGCGATCGGTGAGGCGCGGATGCGGGACGATCAGGTCGGGTTCGTCGATCGAATCCGTGCCGAACAGCAGAATGTCGAGGTCGAGCGTGCGCGGCGCGTTGCGATACGGGCGCTCGCGCCCGAAGTGATGTTCGATCTTCTGGCAGAGCGCGAGCAACTCACGGGCCGACAGCGTCGTGTCGAGCTTGACGACGCAATTGTAGTAATCGTCGCCGCCCGCTTCGAAGGGCGCCGTGCGATACAGGCTCGATTTGCCGAGGATCGAGATGGTGCGCTGCTGCGCGAGGCACACCACCGCGTCCTTCAGGGTCTGGCGCGCATCGCCGAGATTCGCCCCCAGTCCGATATATGCAACCGTCATGGCATCACTTCCTACGTCGTTCGCCGGCGAGCGCGTCAGTCGTCGGAACCGCCCGCGGTGTCCGGCGCCTGCTCGGCGGCGCCTTCGCCCGGCTTGCGGTTTCGCGCACCGCCGCGGCGGCGCCGCTTGCGGGGCGATTTTTCCTTCGAGCCGCCCTGCGTGAGGAGTGCCTCGCGCGCGGCCGCGTCGCCTTCGATGAAATCCGTCCACCACTGTCCGACTTCCGCATCGAGCTCGCCGGATTCGCAGCGTAACAGGAGGAAATCATACCCCGCTCTAAACCTTTGGTGTTCCAGCAGCCGCATCGCGCTGCGGCCCGAGCGTTTTTCGAGGCGCAGCTGCAGGCCCCAGATCTCGCGCATGTCGGCCGAGTAGCGCTTGTGGATCGCGAGTTTCTCGGTCTGCATGTCGATCACGTCGTCCATCGCGCGATGGAGCGCCGGCACCGGGAATTCGCCTTCCGCCGAGTATTGCTCGAAGCGCTGGCGCATGTCGTGCCACAGCAGCGTCGCGAACAGGAAGCCCGGCGACACCGTCTTGCCGGCGCGCACGCGCGCGTCGGTGTTGTTCAGCGCGAGCGTGATGAACTTCTCGCCCTGCGGTTGTTCGAGCACGACGTCGAGGAGCGGCAGCAGCCCATGGTGCAGGCCTTCCTTGCGCAGCTGCTTCAGGCATGCGAGCGCGTGGCCCGACAGCAGCAGCTTCAGCATTTCGTCGAACAGGCGCGCGGCCGGCACGTTGTTGATCAGGTCGGCGAGCGCGTTGATCGGCTCGCGCGTGTGCGGCTCGATCTCGAAGCCGAGCTTCGCCGCGAAACGCACGACGCGCAGCATCCGCACCGGATCCTCGCGATAGCGCGTGGCCGGGTCGCCGATCATCCGCAGCAGACGGGCGCGCATGTCGGCCATCCCGTCGTGGTAGTCGAGCACGGTCTGCGTCGACGGGTCGTAATACATCGCGTTGATCGTGAAGTCGCGGCGCGCGGCGTCTTCGTGCTGTTCGCCCCACACGTTGTCGCGCAGCACGCGGCCGCTGGCGTCCACCGCATGCGTGCGGCGATCGAGTTCGTCGCGCTTCAGGCGCTTCGGCGGCTCGGCCGCGGCGGCTTCGGGCGGGGCGTCGACCAGGGCGCGGAACGTCGACACCTCGATCAGTTCCTGGCCGAACTGCACGTGGACGATCTGGAAGCGGCGGCCGATCAGGCGCGCGCGGCGGAACAGGCGCTGCACCTCGGTCGGCGTCGCGTCGGTCGCGACGTCGAAGTCCTTCGGTGCGATGCCGAGCAGCAGGTCGCGCACCGCGCCGCCGACGATGAACGCGCGAAAGCCCGCCTGCTGCAGCGTGTCGGTCACGCGTACGGCATTGCGCGAGATCAGCGACGGATCGATCTGATGCACGCTGGCCGGCACGACGGTCGGTTCGTGATTGCTGCGCGGCTTCCTGGCGGTGCTGCCGCGGCTACCCTTCGCGGGGCGCTGGGCAGGGGCCGTGTCGGCGGCGGGCGCCTCGACGGGCGACGTTTGTTCGGCGCCGTCCTGGCCGAGCAGCTTGCGAATGAATTTTTTGATCACGACGTTCAGAAGAGATCGAGGATGCGCCAGCCGCGGTCGCTTGCATGCGCACGCAGCGTGTCGTCGGGGTTGGTCGCGATCGGGTCGGTGACTTTCTCGAGCAACGGGATGTCGTTGTGCGAGTCGCTGTAGAAGTAGCTGTGTTCGAAGTCGTCCCAGTGCTTGCCGAGCGACGCGAGCCACGCTTCGGTGCGCACGATCTTGCCTTCGCGATAGCTCGGCGTGCCGGTCGGCCGGCCCGTGTACGGCGAATCGGGGTGCCCGTCGGTCGTTTCGACCTCGCACGCGATCAGCGTGTCGACGCCGAACGCGGTCGCGATCGGACGCGTGATGAACTCGTTGGTCGCGGTCACGACGCAGCACAGGTCGCCGGCATCGATGTGCTTGCGCACGAGTTCGAGCGCGGCGGGCGTCATCGCGGGGCGGATCACCTCGTGCATGTACTGCTCGTGCCATTCGGCGAGCTGCGCGCGCGAATACTTCGCGAGCGGCGTGAGCATCGCGCACAGGTACGCATGGATGTCGAGCTTGCCGGCCTTGTAGTCGGCGAAGAACTGATCGTTCTGACGCGAGAAGCTTTCCGCGTCGACGATGCCGAGCTTCACCATGAAGCGGCCCCATTCGTGGTCGCTATCGGTCGGGATCAGCGTGTGATCGAGGTCAAAGAGTGCCAGATTAGTCATGGATGCGCATTTTACTCGAAGCGGTTCGGGCCTGTGCCCGGTGGTGCGATGTCGTCGCCGGGGCGGGCCAGCATCCGGCGCAGCAGGGGCAGCGTGACGGCGCGCTTCTGCTCGAGCGAGAAGCGGTCGAGCGCGTCGAGCAGCGCCATCAGGCTCGGCATGTCGCGGCGGAAATGGGTCAGCAGGTAGGCGGCGATGTCGTCGGTGAGCGCGATCCCGCGCTCCTTCGCCGCGAGCTTCAGCACGGCGATCTTGCCGGCATCGGACGGCGGCGACAGGTGAAACACGAGCCCCCAGCCGAGGCGCGTGCGCAGATCCTCGCGCACGTCGAGCGCGAGCGGCGCCGCGGGACCCGCCGCGACGAACGCGCTCGACGGGTGCGCGCGGACCTCGTTGAACAGGTTGAACAGCGCGACCTGTTGCGTGTCGCTCATCCGGTCGCAGTCGTCGATCGCGTAGATGCCGATGCGCGGGTCGAACGTGAACGCGCCGAGCGGGCTTTGCGGCGTCAGGTAGCGCGCGTAGCCGTACGACGCGTCGCTCACGAGCGCCTGCAGCAGGTGGGTGCGGCCGCTGCCGGGCTCGCCCCAGATATAGAACGACCGGTCCGGCACGGGCCCTGCCGCGAGCGCGAGGTCGAGCTTCTGGAGCCGCGAGATGAGCTCGTCGTTCTCTTCATTCATGATGAAGTTGTCGAACGTGGCGGGCGGCGGCGTGCCGAGATCGAGCGTCAGTTGACGGGACACAACAGTCACAATGCGGGTCGGTTGATGAAACGCGCGCCGTACGCCGGGCACGCGCGGGGGGCTGCTCCGGTGCCTGCACACGCGGCCGCACGCACCGCGGCGCGCGGGTTTCGGCGCGGCTCGCGTGGCGATGAAAACGGGGACGTGTCGACCAAGATGCAATCCCTGACGATTCGGTGCTGGGAATTCCGGCCAACGGGCCGGCTTCGGGTAAAATCGCATTTTACCGACCTTCTCGCATTCCCCCATGAATCCTCCGAAATCCGCTCCCGACGCTCAGGGTCTGTCCTACCGCGACGCAGGCGTCGACATCGACGCAGGCGACGCGCTCATCGACAAGATCAAGCCTTTTGCGAAGAAAACCCTGCGCGACGGCGTGCTCGGCGGCATCGGCGGGTTCGGCGCGCTGTTCGAAGTGCCGAAGAAGTACAAGGAGCCCGTGCTCGTGTCGGGCACCGACGGCGTGGGCACCAAGCTCAAGCTGGCCTTTCATCTGAACAAACACGACACCGTCGGCCAGGACCTGGTGGCGATGAGCGTGAACGACATCCTCGTGCAGGGTGCCGAGCCGCTGTTCTTCCTCGACTACTTCGCGTGCGGCAAGCTCGATGTCGACACGGCCGCAACGGTCGTCAAGGGCATCGCGCACGGCTGCGAACTGTCGGGCTGCGCGCTGATCGGCGGCGAGACGGCCGAAATGCCGGGCATGTACCCGGACGGCGAATACGATCTGGCCGGTTTCGCGGTCGGCGCGGTCGAGAAGAGCAAGATCATCGACGGCAGCACGATCGCCGAAGGCGACGTGGTGCTCGGCCTTGCCTCGAGCGGCATCCACTCGAACGGCTTCTCGCTCGTGCGCAAGATCATCGAGCGCGCGAACCCCGACCTGTCCGCCGATTTCCACGGCCGTTCGCTGGCCGACACGCTGATGGCGCCCACGCGCATCTACGTGAAGCCGCTGCTCGCGCTGATGCAGAAGCTATCGGTGAAGGGCATGGCCCACATCACCGGTGGCGGCCTCGTCGAGAACATTCCGCGCGTGCTGCGCGAAGGCCTCACGGCCGAGCTCGACCAGAACGCGTGGCCGCTGCCGCCGCTGTTCAAGTGGCTGCAGGAGCACGGCGGCGTCGCCGACGCCGAAATGCACCGCGTGTTCAACTGCGGGATCGGGATGGCCGTGATCGTCGCGGCGGCCGATGCCGCCGCAGCGATCGCCGACCTGACGGCCGCCGGCGAGCAGGTATGGAAGATCGGCACCGTGCGTGCAAGCCGTGAAGGCGAGGCGCAGACGGTCGTGGTCTGACGCACCGCACGCAAGATGCAGCAAGGAAAGCCGCCCGGAGTCGATCCGGGCGGCTTTTTTTTCGGTTCTTCGAGGAATACCGGAGGACGCGACGCGAATCTCCGGGGAGAAGGACTCCCCGTCCGGATACCCTTAAGCCCGACGCTCGATGACCTTGACGGCGCTGTTGATGCTTCCGGCCATGGCCAGTTCAGCCATCAACCGAAGCCGAAGCGGATGATGAAGCTGCGTGTGCCAGCGTCACTGCCTGTTCGCGCGCAGCCTCTCTGCCCGCGTGATCGACTTCAGGTCCAAACAGCGTTTTCTCGACGATGATCGATTCGATGTCGGTGATACCGATGAAGCGCAGCCACGCTTCAAGAAACGGCCGCTGAAAGTCGAACGACTCGGCGGGCGTGCTCGATTGCCTCGAATAGTCGAGGCCTCTCGCGTAGATCACGACTGCTTTCTTGCCGTTCAGCAATCCCGCTAACCCACGCTCGTCGAATGAGAAGAGCAGGCCGCGGTGGGACACGGCGTCGATGAAATGCTTGAGCTTGTATGGGATGGAAAAATTCCACAGCGGCACGGAGAACAGCAGCGTATCCGCGTCGTGTAGCCGCTGCGCGAGCTGCCGGAACCCTGCCCACGCTTGTTGCTGGCCTTCACTGAGCGGCGTGCCGCTCAAGTCCGCGTATTTGGCATCGAGCGCATCGCCGTCGAGTTCCGGCAATGGCGTCGCCCAGAGGTCGAGCACGTCGACCCGATGCTCCGGATGCGCGTCGCGCCAGGCTTCCAGATACGCGTGCGCAACGTCGCGTGATGCGGACCGCGACTTGCGCGGAGAAGATTCGATATGCAGCAAGGTCGACATGGAACGACTCCTGACGGGTTGACGGCCCTCATCAGAACATAGTTCGATTCGAAATATAAACGAAGTATCATCGCGCTATTCAGTAGCATTCGCACTGTATTGCGGGACATCTCATGTTCGATACCGTTTTGTTGCGCTCTTTCGTGGCCGTCGTCCAGGAAGGCGGATTCACGCATGCCGCGGCCCGTCTGAATCTGACGCAGTCCGCCGTCAGCGCGCATCTTCGGCGCCTGGAAAAACAGATCGGCCGTGACCTGCTCGTGCGCACCACGCGCTCGGTCACGCTCACGGTGGACGGCGAACTGCTGCTGGGTTACGCGCGCGCCATCCTCGCGCTCAATCAGGACGCGCGGGCGCAACTGCTGCGCGAACCGAGTGCGGGCACGATCCGCGTGGGTCTGTCGGAAGACCTCGCCAATGTCAGGCTGATGCACGTGATGCAGGCGTTTGCCGCGCGGTACCCGCGCATCGCGTTCAGCATCAGAGTCGGTATCCCGGGCGAACTGCTCCAGGCGCTGGATCACGGCGAGCTGGATGTGGTGATGGGTGGACGCTGCCACGGCGGGCCCACCGGACGCGTGCTCTGGCGCGAGCCGCTTGTGTGGGCCGGTGCGGATTGGGCGCCGCTCACGCCTGGCGTACCGGTGCCGATCGCGCTGCTGCCGGAACCGTGCCCGTATCGTGAGGCCTCGCTGGCAGCACTGGCCCGCGCGGGCGTGGATTACCGGATCGTGCTCGTGTGCCCGAGTGGCGCCGGCCTGTGCGCCGCCGCGCACGCGGGCTTTGCGGTGACGCCAATCGTGCATACACAACTGTCGCACGGCTTGCGTGCGATCCCCCCGGATGCCGGCCTGCCGGCCCTGCCCGATGTCGAGTTCACGATGTTCGCGGCCCCCGGTGCGTCGGACCGGGTTGTTGATGAACTGGGCAACGCGATCGTGCTGGCATTCGCCCACAACGGATGACTGCGGTCATCGCGGCGACAGAGCCGGGATCTTCGCGGCCAGAGGCACACGCATCGTCATCGGTTCACGAAATTCCGCGAAGAGCTTCTTTCCGGGGCGGGGGCGATGCGGGCCGATGGGGCCCCGTTAGCGATCCTCGATACGGCCGTCCAGCACGCGCTCGAGCGCGTCAACCGCGCGGTCGGTCGAATCCGGCGCGACGCAGTCGACGACGATCCGCTCCGGCATCGCGCGCAGCCAAGTGATCTGCCGTTTGCACAGCTGGCGCGTCGCGAAGATGCCTTTGTCGCGCATGGTCCGGTAATCGGTGTCGCCGTCGAGGAATTCCCATGCCTGTCGGTAGCCGACGCAGCGCATCGACGGCAGGCCGAGATGCAGATCCTCGCGGCGGCGCAGCCGTTCGACTTCGTCGATGAAGCCCGCGTCGAGCATCGCGTCGAAACGTTGCGCGATGCGCGCGTGCAGCACCGCGCGGTCCGACGGCTCGAGCGCCACCGGGACGAAGCGGTACGCGGCGGCTGCATCGTCCGCGCGGCGCGGTGCGGCGAGCAGCGCCGACATCGGCTGCCCGCTCAGCAGGAACACTTCGAGCGCGCGCTGGATCCGCTGCGAATCGTTTGGCGCGAGCCGTGCGGCCGTCGCCGGGTCGACCTGCGCGAGCCGCGCATGGAGTGCCGGCCAGCCGTCGCGCGCGGCGTCGGCATCGAGCTTCGCGCGCACGGCCGGATCGGCGGTCGGCAGATCGTTGAGGCCCTGCGTCAGCGCCTTGTAGTACAGCATCGTGCCGCCCGCGAGCAGCGGCGTGCGGCCGCGCGCGGCGATCTCGCCGATCACGCGCAGCGCGTCCGCGCGGAATTCGGCCGCCGAATAGGCGTCGGCCGGGTCGATGATGTCGATCAGGTGGTGCGGCACGCTCGCGCGCTCGTCGCGCGTCGGTTTGGCGGTGCCGATATCCATGTCGCGGTAGACGAGCGCCGAATCGACGCTGACGATCTCGATCGGACGGCGCGCGGCAAGCGCCAGCGCCGCGGCCGTCTTGCCCGATGCGGTGGGACCGAGCAGGCAGGCGATCGTCGTTGGGCGGGACTGCGGTGAAGCGTTCATTGGCCGCGCATGAAGAGACGGTCGAGATCGTTCAGCGTGAGCTGATACCACGTCGGCCGGCCGTGATTGCACTGGTCCGCGCGTTCGGTCGCTTCCATCTGGCGCAGCAGCGCGTTCATCTCGTCGAGCGTCAGGCGCCGGTTCGCGCGCACCGCGTGGTGACACGCGAGCGTGCCGAGCAGCTCGTGCTGACGCTCGGTGAGCACGCGCGAGCCGCCGAACGCGTGCAGGTCGGCGAGCACCGCGCGCGCGAGCGACTGCAAGTCGGCGTCCTTCAGCAGCGCGGGCACCGCGCGGATCGCGAGCGTCGTCGGCGACAGCACCGCGAGGTCGAAGCCGAGCGATTCGAGCGTGTCGCGTTCTTCCTCGACCGTGCCGATCTCGACCGGCGTCGCCGTCATCGATATCGGCAGCAGCAGCGATTGCACCGCGACCGTGCGGTCGGCGAGCGCGTTCTTGAACTGTTCGTAGAGGATCCGTTCGTGCGCCGCGTGCATGTCGACGATCACGAGGCCGTGCGCGTTCTGCGCGAGCACGTAAATCCCGTGGATCTGGCCGAGCGCGAAGCCGAGCGGCTGCTCGTCGTGTACGGCGGCGCTAAGCGACGACGCGGCGAAGCCCGGCAGCGGCGCGACTGGCGCATTGGCCGCATCGGCCGAATCGCGGGCGACGATCGTCGTGCCGTCCGGTGTGCCCGCACCCGTGTCCTTGCGGCCGAACAGCGCATCGTAGAGCGCGAGCGGTTGCGCGACCGGCAGCGTGCCCTGCGTCATGCGCGCCTGGCGCATCCACGTGTTGCCCGACGACGACGATGACGGCGGCGCCGAGAAGCCGCTGCCGCCCGTGCCGGTGGCCGCGCCCTGGCCGAGCGGCGTATTCAGGAACGACGCGGGGCCGCTCGGCGCCGGCGAGAGTTGCGCGGCATGGCCGCCCGCGGTGGTTTCCGGCGACGCGCCTGCGTGGCGCGCGAGTGCGCGTTGCACCGCGTGGAACACGTACTGGTGGATCGAGCGCGAATCGCGGAACCGCACCTCGATCTTCGACGGATGCACGTTGACGTCGACGGCTTCCGGCGGCAGGTCGAGGAACAGCACGTACGACGGGTAGCGATCGCCGTGGAGGACGTCCTCGTACGCCGCGCGCACCGCGTGCGTGAGCAACTTGTCGCGCACGAAGCGGCCGTTGACGAAGAAGTATTGCTGGTCGGCGCGGCCGCGGCTCGCGGTCGGCAGGCCCGCGCAGCCGTAGACGGCAAGCGGCCCGGCCTGCTCGTCGAGCGGCAGGTGCGCGGTCGCGAAGCCGTCGCCGAGAATCTTCGCGACCCGCAGTGCGGGCTCGGTCGCGTTCCAGTGCTCGACGGCCTTGCCGTTGTGCAGCACCGAGATCGCGACGTCCGGCCGCGCGAGCGCCGCGCGGCGGATCATTTCGAGGCAGTGGCCGAACTCGGTCTGCTCGCTTTTCAGGAACTTGCGGCGCGCGGGCGTGTTGAAGTACAGCTCGCGAACCTCGATCGTCGTGCCGACCGCGCCGGCGGCCGGCGACAGCGCGCCCGTGGTCGCGTCGATCTTCGTCGCATGCGCGACGTCGGCCGTGCGGCTCGTGATCGACATTTCGGCGACCGACGCGATCGACGCGAGGGCTTCGCCGCGAAAACCCAGCGTCGCGACCGCCTCGAGCTCCTCGAGCGAGCGGATCTTGCTCGTCGCGTGACGCATCAGCGCGAGCGGCAGTTCGTCGGGCGGTATTCCGCAGCCGTCGTCGGTGATCGAGATGCGCTTGACGCCGCCTTCCTCGAGCACGATGCGCAGCGTCGTCGCGCCGGCGTCCATCGCGTTTTCGAGCAGCTCCTTGACGACCGACGCCGGGCGTTCGACGACCTCGCCGGCCGCGATCTGGCTGATCAGCTGGTCGGGCAGGGGCTGGATCGCGCGCAGCGGGCGCGGAGCAGGGGCGGGCGCGGCGCCCGCGGCCGTTTCGGTGATTTCGGACATGGCCGAATTATAGCGAGGCGGCGGGGGCGTGCCGGGCAGCGGCCGGTTACGTTTTTTCACGGAGCCTTAAGGTAGTTTCGGTATGATGGCTCCGTTCCGCGCGCCGCCTTGTCCGGCGGGCACTTCCGCTTTTTCGGCCGTTCCGGCCCTTTCGCCTTCGAGGAATCGCATTTGGATACGCTGCTTCATTTCGTCAACCTGGTCCTGCATATCGACGCGTTCCTCGGCGACTTCATCCGGCAGTACGGTGCGTGGGTGTATCTGGTGCTGTTCCTGATCGTGTTCTGCGAGACGGGGCTCGTCGTGCTGCCGTTCCTGCCGGGCGATTCGCTGCTGTTCATCGGCGGCGCGTTCGCGGCGACGGGCGACATGAACGTCGGCGGGCTGATCGTGCTGCTGCTGGTCGCGGCAATTGCCGGCAATACCGTCAACTACCTGATCGGCCGCTGGATCGGGCCGAAGGTGTTCAATACGCATATCCCGGTGCTCGAGCGTTTCCTCGATCGCGCGGCGCTGCAGAAGACCCACACGTTCTACGACAAGCACGGCGGCAAGACGATCGTGCTCGCGCGCTTCATCCCGGTCGTGCGCACGTTCGCGCCGTTCGTCGCCGGCGCGTCGTCGATGAGCGTCGCGCGCTTCCAGTTGTTCAACGTGATCGGCGCGCTGGTCTGGGTGCTGCTGCTGGTGCTGCTCGGCTACTTCTTCGGCAATATTCCGTTCATCCGCCAGTATCTGAACGTGATCGTGTTGGCCGGGATCGGTGCGGCGATCGTGCCGGTTGCGCTGGGCGCGCTGTGGAAGCTGGTGCGCGGACGGCGATCGGGCGGTACGCCGAACACGGGCGGCCACTGAGCCGAACGTTTTCGCTTCGGCGCAATAAAAAAGCGTGGCGGCTGCCACGCTTTTTTTTCGTCCGTGCGGTCCGGCCGATTGCCGAGTGGCGGTGTCGGCCGTTCCGGCTGCTCGACGCAGGCTGCTTCAGCCAGAATCCGGCGGGCCGTCGGGCGCCATCGTTCCGTCAGGTCGTGCGATGAAAGATCGGCGTTTCGGGCGTCGGGTATTGCGCGTCGCGGAACGTCTCGAGAATCACGCGATTGGTATCGCAGTACACCTGCCAGTAGTTCTCCGGCTGCGTCGACGGACGCACGAACAGCAGCGGGCCTTCCGGCGTGAACTGCAGCACGCCGACGTCAGGCGCCGGCTGAGGCAGCACGTTCGGGATCTGCTGGATCTGCGACTTCAGGCGGTTGATCGCATCGACCGCATCCACGCCGTTCGCGATCTTGGCGGTCAGGTCGACGCGGCGATGCGGCGTCGCGCTGTAGTTCGAGATGTTGTCCGAGAAGATCTTGTTGTTGCCGACGATCGTCACGATGTTGTCGGCGGTGATGATCGTCGTGCCGAACAGACCGAGTTCCTTCACCGTGCCGGTGACGCCGCCCGCGCTGACCACGTCGCCGATCTTGAACGGCCGCAGCACCTGCATGAACACGCCGGCGGCGAAGTGGGCGAGCAGGCCGCCCCAGGCGGTGCCGATCGCGAGGCCGAGGCCGGCGAGCAGCGCGGCGAACGACGTGGTCTGCACGCCGAAGATCTGCAGGATCGCGAGGATCAGCAGGATCGTCAGCAGCACGCTGACGACCGAGGTCAGATAGTCGGTGAGCGTCGGGTCGACCTTGCCGCTGCGGCGCACGACCTTGCCGAGCAGGCGCGTGGCGATGCGGATCGCCCAGCGGCCGACGAACCACAACACGATCGCGGCGAGGAGATTGAGGCCAAAGTCGAGGCCGCGGGTCATCAGGAATTGCTGGGCGGATTCCAGGTTCGGCATGAGGGCTCCAAGACGGGTTTAAAGAACGGCCTGCGGCCGATATTCGTCGCACGGTTATAACCGACCTGTGAGACCGAGACAACCGCCGCGCCTGCCTGGACGCCGGTATCGAAAACGTTTCAATCAGCGCGACGCACGCCGTTTTCCCCGACACGGGCATTGTTAATTCCGGAGTGCAATCGGAGTTAATTACCGCTTATTACCGTGAGATCGCGGATGCGGACTGATCCTATGGTTTTCGGACTGAATTCGGACATGTCCTACTTCCATGCGATAATGCCGGCGTTTGGGAGACCTGCGCTGTAAGTTGCGAGAACCTGAGCGGACAGTGCGATTGCCGGAGCGGGATCGACCACCCCGATAACAGGCGCAGACGGCCGGCTGGCAAGGCCGGGCGCGGTTTTAAGACGTGCCGTCGTTTCGGTTATTTCCCATGAATTTCTGAAGTTCGTTCGCCATCGAACCTGAATCCGTGGCGGAAATTGACATGCAGTAACCATTTCTTCTGCTGTCACAGAGGGTGGGTTTGTTGCTTTTTCGGTCGCCAATGGCCGAAAGAATGCAAATTTAAGTGAAGAATTTTTGAGAGGTCGATGGCCTGATCGAGCCAATCGACTGATGAAAAAGCGGCCGGGTGTTCGGGGGGATGCGTTGATTGAACGCCCGGGAAATGACGCTGGCAAATCAATAGTAAAAAGTCTTGACCTCAAGATCCATGAAAAAGAGTTTATTGGCAATCTCCGTCCTTGCCGCTTTGGCGCTTTCGGGGTGTGGGACATTTCCAGGCTGGCTGCCGGGCTCGGGCGTTTCTCGTCAGCAGGTTCAGGAAGAGCGCGAAACCAGTGGCCGAATCGAAGGCATCCAACTGGTTGATGTCAACGATGCGCTGGCGAGAAAACTGGCCGAGAGCAAGAAGCTGGGGCAGTTCTCGAGCTTGTTCCCGAATGGGGCTGGCAATACCTATCAGATTGGTCCGGGGGACGTCATCGAAGTGACGATCTGGGAGGCGCCCCCTGCGATGCTGTTCAGCACCCTGACACCAGCAACGCCGATGACGGCCAATGCCAATACGGCGAATGGCGTTACTTTGCCGGCGCAGATGGTGGCCTCGGACGGCACGATCACCATTCCCTTCGCAGGGCGGGTGCGCGTCAAGGGGCGTACTACGGAGCAGATCGAGACGAACATCGTCGGCCACCTCAAGGGGAAGGCGAATCTTCCTCAGGTGCTGGTCAACGTGACCAAGAACAACGCGTCGAATGTGACCGTCGTCGGCGAGGTCAATACCAGCGCAATGATGCCGCTGACGCCCAAGGGCGAGCGGTTGCTGGACGCGCTGGCATTTGCCGGGGGGGTGAAGCAGTCGGTCAGCCGCATGGCGGTGCAGCTTTCGCGAGGCGACGTCACTGCCACCATGCCGCTCGACGCGATTATTCGAGATCCCCGGCAGAACATTGTGCTCAGACCTGCCGATGTCGTGACGGCGCTTTATCAGCCGCAGACGTTTTCGGTGCTGGGGGCGACGGGCAAGAACGACGAAATTCCGTTCGAGGCCCAAGGTATTTCCCTCGCACAGGCGTTGGCCCGATCCGGCGGCCTTAATGACGCACGCGCGGATGCGCGTGGCGTCTTCGTGTTCCGCTTCGAGGATCCGAAGCTGGTCGATCTGACGGAGCCGGCCGCAAAGTCTGTCAACGGGACGGTGCCCGTCGTGTACGAGATCGACCTGCGTGACCCGGCGGCGTTTTTCGTGACGCAAAACTTCCCGATTCAGAATCGCGATGTGATTTATGTCTCGAACTCGCCGGGGGCGGAGTTCAAGAAATTCCTGTCGTTCATCGTGATGGTGGCGGATCCCACGGCCACACTGAATCGAGAGCTGCAGTAACGAATCATGGCAGAGAAAATACGTACCCCGTTCGAGGTGACATATTCCGTCTGGCGCGCGATGTTCCTGCGCGAGGCGCTCGATCGTCTGTTCGAGGCGCGGGCTGCCTGGTTGTGGCTGTTGGTCGAGCCGATTATTTATATCTCCCTGCACGCCTTCGGATTGGAGACGTTCCACGTTCACGAAGTGGGCGGAATGGCGATAAACATGTGGATTATCGCGGGGTTTATCGGATTTCTTCTCTGGCGCCGCACCTGGACTCAAGTGCTGCATGGGATCGATTGCAATCGGGCGTTTTTTGCGTATCGACAGGTCAAGCCGTTTGACGTTGCTCTGGTGCGGGCAGTACTGGAGCTGTTTTTGATGATCCCGATTTCAATCATCATTCTCATGCTTGCCGTTTTCGCCGGCCACGCAATGACGGTTGATTTGCTCAATCCGGTGTGGCTGCCGGCCGATCCATTGCTTGTGATATTGAGCGTCATCGGGTTGTGGTTATTCGGAATGGGTTTCGGTCTGATAACGTCGGTGGCGATGAATTTTGTGCCGGAGCTCGATCACATATTCAAGATATTGTATTTACCGCTCTATTACATATCGGGGGCATTGCTTCCGCTTTCATTGTACGTTCCGCTTCCGTATCAGTATCTGTTCGTGCTCAACCCGGTTGTCAATGGAATTGAGTTGGTGCGGCAAGGATTCCTGCCATCGTATTACCCGCTTGCCGGCGTAAGCCTCGCCTATTTATATGCATGGGCGCTGGGATTCATGCTTGTCGGACTGGCATTGTACAAACGTTTTTCCAGAAAACTGGTGATGCGGTGATAGTGATCGAAGACGTTCATAAGCGCTACATGACCGATCATGGCGTCGGGAGATGGGTGCTGTGTGGCATCAACATGGTTATCCCTCCGAAGCAGAGCGTTGCCCTGATCGGACATAACGGAGCAGGGAAATCGACGTTATTGCGGATCATCGGTGGAATCGATTTCCCGACCAAGGGGAAAGTGGATCGGCGATGCCGGGTCTCCTGGCCCATGGGTGGGGGAGGACTTGAAGGAACCCTGACTGGGCGTCAGAACGCAAAGTTCGTTTGCCGAGTGCATGGCCATCAGGACGAGTTGAGAGACCGTTTGGAATTTATCCAGGGTTTTGCCGAACTAGGTGATGCTTTTGATGAACCGGTGCGAACGTATTCATCGGGGATGAGATCTCGTCTGCAGTTTGCTTTGTCATTGGCCTTTGATTTCGACGTATATATTTCGGATGAAGTTACTGCTGCGGGTGATGCAAAATTTAGAAAAAAAGCTGCCGATGCATTTAAAGGAATGACGAGCAGGGCGAGTGTAATCATGGTTTCGCATGATGAAGGCACTTTAAAGCAATTTTGTCAGTCTGGCATCTGGATCAACGAGGGTCAGGCATATTGGTTTGACGACCTCGATGAGGCGTTGAAGGCATACAAGAACAAACTTTTCCTATGAACGAATCATCGGTCACCAAAAACTGGGGCGTGGTTGCACGACTGTCTGCGATCTACGAGAGCGGAAGGGGACGGCTGTCTTCCGTCAAGGTGTTCAAGTTGATCATATGGGTGATCATTGCGTATGCAATTCTCTCGATCCCATATTGGTTGCTTCTGGCATCCGATCGTTACGTTTCCGACGCCACAGTAGTCATTCAGCGCACCGATCAAATCAATGGCTCGACGCCGGCCATTCCCGCGATCATGGGGGCTGTAGCCGGCCCCAACAGTAGCGATCAGCTGTTGCTTCGCGAATACCTGTTGTCCGTCGATATGCTGAAGAAACTCGATGCTTCTCTTGATCTGCGTTCGCATTACAGCAATTGGCATCGAGACATCATTTCACGCATGTGGTTTAAGAGCGCGCCTACCGAATGGTTCTATCGGTATTGGCTGTCTCGTATCGACGTTCAATACGACACCTACAGCGGTGTGCTGCGAATCAGCGCCCAGGCATACGACCCGGAGACGGCACAAGCTATCGTGAACATGATGGTCAAGGAAGGCGAAGCGCATATGAACCAGATCGGTCACGCGCTCGCACAATCGCAAGTCGACTTTCTGTCCAAGCAGGTGACGTTTGCACACGACCGACTGCTGGATGCGACGCAAGCGCTGATTGATTTTCAGAATCAGAAAGGTTTGACCGCTCCGCAAGTGACTGTAGACAGTCTCAACGCCATTATCGACAAGCTCGAGGCGCAAAAGACCGATGTCCAGACGCAACTGGCATCCTTGCCGTCGACGCTGAGCCCGGACCAGCCGACCGTCGTGATGCTCAGAAACAATCTGAACGCGCTTGAGCGGCAGATTGCCCAGAAGCGGGCTGACCTGGCATCACCGTCCCGAAAAACCCTCAACTACACGGTCGAGGAATTTCAGCGTCTGCAAATGCAAACGGGATTCGCACAGGATCTTTACAAGACGGCTCTTTCTGCGCTGGAGACAGGACGGATGGACGCCGCGCGCACGCTCAAGATGGTCTCGACATTGCAGGCGCCGACCAAGCCGAGCTATCCACTGGAGCCGGGGAGAATTTACAACACGCTGGTGACGCTTTTGATTGCCGCCGCGATGATCGGTGTCATAAAGCTGCTGGAAAGCATCATTCTGGATCACGTGGATTGAATTGGGGAAAGCAATGAGAGCCCTGATTGTCCTTGGAACCCGACCAGAAGCCATCAAGATGGCGCCGCTGGTCAATGTGCTGGCAGGTGAGCCTGGAATCGAGACGAGGGTCTGTGTGACCGCGCAGCATCGACAGATGCTTGATTCGATGCTCGGCTTTTTTGGTATTCGACCGGACTACGATCTCGACGTCATGGCGCCCGATCAGTCATTGCTGGGCATGACAAGCCGAGCACTGGCGGGTCTCGACTCCGTATTGAGCGATGCACGTCCGGACCTCGTGCTGGTGCAGGGCGATACGTCGACGACGCTCGCAGCTGCATTGTCCGCGCACTATCGACAGATTGGTGTTGGTCATGTGGAGGCGGGCCTTCGTACCGGGGATTTGTCCGCTCCTTGGCCAGAGGAAGCGAACCGACGGCTGACGAGCGTGCTGGCCAAATATCACTTTGCCCCGACGAGTCTTGCTCGCGACAATTTGCTGCGGGAGGGAGTATCGGGAATTGATATCCATGTGACAGGCAATACGGTTGTCGACGCGCTATTGGATACGATTGCCCGCGTGCGTGAGGACCCGGTACAACGCAAGCAGATGGAAGAGCGATTCGCATTCCTGAATTCAAGGAAGCGACTGATCCTCGTCACCGGACATCGCCGGGAGAATCTTGGCAGTGGTCACGAGGCTGTTTGTCGCGCCTTGCTGAAAATTGCACGACGAAGCGATGTCGAGATCGTTTTCCCGGTACATCTCAATCCGAAAGTAAAGCAACCGGTTCATCGTCTTCTCGGAAATGTTCCCGGAATATTCCTCATCGAACCACAGGACTACTTGCCTTTCGTTTACTTGATGGATCGAGCCGCCCTGTTAATCAGCGATTCCGGCGGAATTCAGGAGGAGGCTCCGGCGCTGGGCAAGCCCGTGCTGGTGACACGCGATACAACCGAGCGGCCTGAAGCGGTGGCCGCCGGAACGGTCAGGATTGTCGGTACTGATGAGGCAGCCATCGTCGCAGAAACGAACCGACTGCTCGATGATCCAGAGGGGTATGCCGTCATGGCTTGCGCGACCAATCCGTACGGTGACGGTAAAGCGGCACAGCGTATCCGCGATATCTTAGTGGGTGAATGTTGAACACGATCTCGATAATTGGCCTCGGTTACATCGGTTTGCCTACCGCCACGCTGTTTGCGTCACGCAAGCGACGGGTAATTGGCGTCGATGTATCGCCGTATGTCGTCGATACAATCAACCGTGGTGATATTCATATCGTCGAACCGGAACTCGATATTCTGGTTCGTGCCGCGGTCGGAGCCGGCTATCTGCGGGCAACGACATGTGTCGAGCCGGCTGATGCGTTCGTCATCGCGGTGCCGACGCCATTGACCGGCGATTACAAGCCGGATTTGAGTTGCATCGAGTCCGCGGCAAAGTCGATCGCCCCTGTCCTTGCACGCGGCAATTTGGTCATTCTCGAATCTACGTCTCCCGTCGGTACGACCGAGCTGCTGGCCGACTGGCTCGCCGAAATGCGTTCGGATCTGAGCTTTCCACAGCAAGCTGGCGATGCATCTGATATCCGTATCGCACATTGTCCTGAACGGGTTTTGCCCGGTCGCATCGTTCATGAACTGGTGGTCAACGATCGCGTGATTGGCGGCATGACATCCAGATGTTCGGAACGTTCGGCAGCACTCTATAAATTGTTTGTTCAGGGGGATTGCATCATCACGGACGTTCGCACGGCCGAGATGTGCAAATTGACCGAGAACAGTTTTCGGGACGTCAATATTGCATTCGCAAACGAGCTGTCGATGATTTGCGAGGAGCAGGGTGTCGATGTTTGGGAATTGATTCGACTGGCGAATCGGCATCCGCGCGTCGACATCCTGCAACCTGGATGCGGCGTCGGTGGGCATTGCATCGCCGTTGATCCGTGGTTCATCGTAAACAGTGCGCCGAAGAGCGCGCGTTTGATCACGACCGCGCGGCAAGTCAATGATGCAAAGCCGGAGTGGATTCTTCGAAAAATCGAACGGGCCATCGAAGAGCTAGGCACGAAAGGCATAGCCGCAACCGATGTCCGTATCGCGTGCTTCGGTCTTACCTTCAAGCCCGATATCGATGATCTGCGTGAAAGCCCCGCGTTGCAGATCGTAACGGAATTAATCAATCGCTATTCCGGGAAGATTGGCGTAGTTGAGCCGAATCTTGAGGTGATGCCCGAAAGTCTGGCCGGTCGTCACGTATTAAAAATGGATTTGAACACGGCGATGGAGTGGGCAAATATCCTTGTCGTGCTGGTTGACCACTCCCAGTTCAAAGACGTTTCCCCAAATATCACCGGAAAAAGAGCGCTTATCGATGCCCGCGGAATCTGGGAGAAGAGAAATGGCAAATAAGGCAAACGATCACGATTCGACTGAATCCCGTCTCACCAGGGCAGAGGAGGAAAACGTCACGTTGCTTCATCAGCTCTTGCAGACTCAGGAGGAGCTTGAGCTGCGTCTCAAGAATCTCGGACGGGAAGCCGGGTTGGGCATCGTCGCACGAAGCGGTGTCGCAGGTGCCAATAGTTGGCTCGATGACGAGCTGCCCGAGATTTTGGCCGAAAATTTGCGGCTGCAGGCTCTCGTCGAGTCACAACGAAGCATTCATCAAGTGGAATCGCGGAACGCGCTTAACGCGAAGCTGGGCGACATCCTGATTCAGGGAGCAGATGCGCCGGCGTCGTTGCTGTCGGTGCCGGGCAAACTCGTGAAAATCTGGCGCCAGTCCGGCCGTCGGAATCCACCCGAAGCATTGGGCGGAAAGAATTTCGAAAAAATCATTGCGGCGTACGGCTCCGGTGGTTTTGTTGCAGTCGAACAACTCGTTGCCAAGGTATCGCTTTCGCCAGCCATGCTGGCTAACGCGTATACGGCTTTGGCCCGGCACTTGATGAAGCAGGACCGCACCGCCGCGGCGGAAGCCGCGCGGCATGCTTACGATGCGGATCCTAAACCTTTCCGTTTGAAATGGCTGGCCTTCCGACTTCACGAGGCCGGCAGTCTGATCGAAGCAGAGGCAATGCTGGGCATCGTGCCGCCCGAGACGAGCTTCAGCGATTCGGAAAGCCGTCAGGCTCTGCAACTGCGAACCGCGGCGAAGGTTGCGCGTCAGCGCGACGCAAAACAGCGAACAGCCTTTGCTGAGCGACGTGCCGCATTTGAGCAGCAATTGAACGGCGTCGTTCAGGACAGGGATCAGCAGTCGAAGCTGTTGATCGAGCGTAGTCAGGAGCTTGCAGAGCTATTGAAAGCGAACGCGCGACTGGAGCGCGAGCAACGGGCGCTGACAGCTCGGTACGAGACGCAATCGGCGCTGTTGGTTGAAGGTGACCGGAAGATCGACGCGCTGAAACTGCTCAATGATCGATTTGAGGCGGGGCAAGCGACGTGGGTGACGTCGCGGGAACAACTTGAGCGTCAGGTGAAGGACGGCATGGACGCATGCTTCCGAAAGGACGAGGAAATCCGGTTGTTGCTGGATAACGTGTATCAGCTTCAGGATGAGTTGGAGGAAGCGTTCGACAGGAGACGAGAGCTCGAGCAATCCAATGAGCAATTGCGCCTTGACGTACAGCATCTTGCGGTTGAACTCGAATCCCGATCCGCGTCGGCAAACGAGCTTGGTGTCGCATTGGCTACGTTGAGGGAAATCCGAGCGGGCCTTGAGGTTGAGATTCAGGCGTTGGCAAACGAATGCGAGTCGCATCGGAAAGTGGCAGAAGATCGCGAGCGGGAGATCGGTGCGCTGAAGCAGATGAAGGCGCAAGCTGAATACGAACGGCAGATTCTTGCAGTCGAGCAGGAAGTGCAGTTGCGAATCGGGGAGGAGCGCGCGCGCGAACTGGCTGCGGCAAAGGAGGAGAGTGCGCGACTGGGGCAATTGCACCAGCAGTCATTGGTCGCCAGCGAAGCCAAGTCGATGCTTGCGGAGGAGCGCGCACGCGAAGTTGCTGCGTTGAAAGAGGCAAAAGCACAGCTCGAGCGGAAACAGCAGGCTCTGGCGATCGAGGGTGAGGTGCAGTCACGTGCCATCGGGGAGCACATACGCGCGGTTGATGCATTGACGCAGGCAAAAACGCAACTGGAGCAGGAGCGAGCGGCTTTGGTTGCCGAGCGTGAAATGCTGTCGCGGGTGACCGAAGAGCGCGCACGGGAAGTCGACATATTGAAACAGGGCAAAGCCGAACTCGAACAGGAAAAGCAGAGCCTGGTAGTCGAATGCCGATTGCAGGCGAAAGTGGCGGACGAGCGTGATCGTGAAATGAAGGTGCTGCGGGGAGCGAAAGCAGAATTGGAACACGACAGGCGCAAGCTTGAAGTCGAGCTGGAAACGCAACTCCGCGTCGCCGAAGATCGTGGACAGAAGATCGAATCTTTGAAGCTGGCACGAGGTCAGCTGGAGAATGAGAAGCGCGAACTGATGCTTGCGCACGAAGCCCGGTCTGCGGCGGCTGACGAGCGCGGGCGGGAAGTCGAAACGCTGACGCGTGCGAAGACGCGCCTGGAACAGGAGCTTGCCGCACTGAAGAGTCAAGTCTCGAAAAATGCAGGCAATAGAGGCGATGCCGATATCGACGACCTCATCGGCGACCTTGAGCTGTTTTTCAACGGGAAGGCAATCGTTTATGTCGACGTCGGCGCGTATGTCGGGGATGTTTTTCTAAAAATCAAGCAGACGGCAAAGAAGTTCCGTGTCCATGAAGCACACCTGTTTGAGCCGAACCCGACCAGCTATGCACAGTTGCTTGACAGGACATCCGGAAAGGGTGGTCCGATCGTGCATGCGTATAACGTAGCGGTCGGTGACGCAGACGGGACCAGTCAATTCATCCACGCCCGGAGTATGACAAAGGCTCTGCCTGGAAATCTGCGGACCGTCGATGCTCCGGGTGACGTTTTCACAGTCAACCAAGTAAGCCTGGATAGTCATCGCCCCATCTTCACCGACGGCAGGATCAATCTGCTGAAGATCGATGTAGAGGGACGGGAGCTTGCAGTTTTGAACAGCGCGAAGCAACTGCTCTCTACGCAGGGCGTAGATATTCTGTATATCGAAGTCGGATTCAATCAATCGGGCACTCAGCAAACGTATTTCCCGGAAATAGATCAATTCCTTCAGCCGCTCGGCTACCGCGTGATGCGCATCTATGAGCAAAAGGAAGAATGGATGAGCGACTCGCCTCTGCTGCGGCGGGCTAATGTTGCGTATATGAGCGAAAGATTTGCAACGGCGCATCCGGTCACCTTGATGCGGGAGTTGCGGGTGTTGAAGAATAAACTCAATGAATTCCAGGCGGATGGCGGTGGTGCAAAGAACGTTGCAGCAGTGAAATGAGCTCAAATGCTTGCGGCTGCCGCAGCGCCTGTTAATCAAAATTCAACAAGATATCTATTCAGAGAGGCGATTGATGAGTATCAAACGGGGGAATGACTTAATCAAGCGTGGCGATTTCGTTGGTGCAATCGCCGAATACAATAAGATATCCAGTGATGACCCACTGTATCGGTTTGCTCGGTTCAATATCGAGTGGGCCGAAAGAAAACTGAAGCGCAGCGAACAGGGTAAAGCGGAGTATCACGGGTTTACGGGGGCCGTCGCGGGACATGGTCCGAAGATTTCGATCGTGATGCCGGTGTTTAACGTCGGTCCATATCTGGACGCTTGTATCCTTTCCGTTCGGTATCAAACCTACAAGAATTTCGAACTTATTATCGTCGACGATTCGTCGACCGATAATGGAAAAGAAATTATCCGAATGCATGCCGAACTGGATAGCCGAATTCGCGTAATTGGCCTGGATCATAATACTCTCGGTGGCGCCGGTATTCCCAGTAACATCGGAATAGATGCCGCGACAGGGGTGTATGTCGGTTTTGTCGATAGCGACGATTGGATCACTGAAACAGCCTTCGAGAGAATGGTGGCGGCAGCCGAGCGTCACCAGGCGGACGTCGTCATTGGCGGATTCAGAACGTTCGTGGAGCAAAGTCGCTCCTACGCGGAAGCCTATGATTTGCAGGCATTTGAAAAAATTCCTACGGACGAGGCGTTCACTGCAAAAGAATATCCAGAGGTATTTCGCACGTCGCCCGTTCCGTGGCGAAAACTTTATCGGCGAAGCTTCCTCGAAGAGAATCAAATTAGATATCCAGAAGGGGATTATTTCTATGAGGATAATCCATTGCACTGGTTCGTGCTGGCGTCCCACAGTAAGCTGGTAAAGATCGATGAAATAATCAGCTATCACCGTATGGCTCGTGAAGGGCAGACGATGGGCGCGGCCGACTACAAGCTCGCTGCCATGTGCAATCACATCAATACGATCGGCTGCTTTCTACGGAAACACGTGGATTTGTCGAAAGATCAGATCGTTGTCGACGAGTTCTACGATTATTGCTATCGAAGCAGTTGGGTTTCGCAACGTCAGGAGCGGGAAGAGGTCAAGGCGCTCATAGGCAAGCGAATCGCGGCCGTTGTAAATCGTAATCAAGAAACAATTCCTGCCAAGAGTGTGCGAGGAAATTTCAATAATCGCATAAAGGATTTTTTCAACGGATATCCAGACTACGATCTGACGATCGTTATTCCGACCTACAACTGTGAAAATTTCATCGCGGAAACGTTGGGATACGCGTTGAACGTTCCGGGCATCAAGGCAAATGTGCTGGTTATTGACGACGGTTCCGAGGATCGAACCGCCGATATCTGTCGCGCCCTGGAGCAGCAGCACGATAATCTTCATTTCTTTCAGCAGAAGAATCGGGGTGCCGGTCGTGCTCGGAATGCGATTATTCCGCTCTGCACTGGCCGTTACACATTTTTTCTTGATTCTGATGATGTCATCGACGGTGAGGCACTTGCCGCGGCCGTGATGCATGCGAAGAATCAAGATAACGATCTGTACTTTGTGAAATACAGGATTGAATTTCACGAAAAATCTCAAGTTCGGGATATGTTTAATGCCGACAATGCGCTGTGGAAAAAGTTTTCCGAGGCGGCCGATAATAATCAGCGGCGGCGTATTGCGGCGGCTTTGATTAACTATCCGTGGAATAGGATTATCAAAACAGATCTGCTGCACGACGCCAATATTTTCTTTGGGCCAACTATGGTGCATAACGACATTGCATTTCATTGGGATAGTCTATTGGCGTCTAATAGTATTGGGTATGGCGATGATGTTGTTTGCACTCACCGGAAATTCGAATCGCGTTTTCAAGTCACCAATATCTCCGATCACCGGCGTTTGACTGCATTTGATGCATTGGAGTTTACGCATCATCGAATTTCAAAACACCCCAACGGAGAATGTCTGGTTGATATCTGGGTTGAGTTTGCGAGCACCCTCGTAAGGTGGGTCAAGGATCGGGTTCCCGAGAGTCTTTTGCCTGTTTATGAGGCGAGAAAAACTAAATTGATGGATCTGTTGGCAAGTCAGCGAGAGGAGAAAGCTCACAATGTATGATTACTTGATCGTCGGAGCCGGTATGTTCGGCGCCACCTTTGCACGCCTGGCGACGGACGATGGAAAGAAGTGTCTCGTTATCGACAAGCGAGACCACATTGCGGGAAATTGTTATACGGAAAAACAAGAGGGCATCGATGTGCATAAATATGGCCCTCATATTTTCCATTGTAACGATGAAAAGATATGGGAATTTGTAAATCGATTTGCTGGTTTTAATAATTTCAGAAATCAACCGATTTCGATTTCGGGCGGAAAGGTGTATTCTCTCCCGTTCAATATGTATACGTTCAACCATATGTGGGGTGTGACGACTCCTCAAGAGGCAATGCAGGTTATTGAATCGCAGAAATTGCGACTGAATGACCGTGAGCCGGAAAACCTGGAGGAGCAAGCTCTTTCCCAGGTCGGAACTGACATATACGAGAAGCTGATTCGCGGTTATACCGCGAAGCAGTGGCAGCGCGATCCAAAAAATTTGCCTGCCTCCATCATCAAGCGGTTGCCGGTGCGGTTGACTTGGGATAATAACTACTTTAACGATAAATACCAGGGGGTTCCGCAAGACGGCTATACCGCCCTGTTCGAAAATATGCTCGAGGGAATCGATGTGCAACTTGGCATCGACTATCTGGCGGACAAGGGCGCCTGGAGTGGCAAAGCTAAAACGATTGTTTTTACCGGAAAAATTGACGATTATTTCGGCGGCATATACGGCGAGCTCGAATATAGGACGCTGGAATTTGATACCTGGGTCGAGGATACGGAAAATTACCAGGGCAATGCTGTCATCAATTATGGTGATCAGGACGTGCCATGGACGCGCATCATCGAACACAAACACTTTACTCCAGGTAATCGAAGCCCGAAAACCGTGGTTACCAAGGAAATTCCGTCTGCTTGGTCCAGTACGAAAATTCCGTACTATCCGGTCGGGGATGAGGAAAATTCATCGAGGTATTCGAAGTATCGGGATCTCGCAGAACGGGAAGTTAATGTCATTTTTGGCGGGCGGCTTTCCGAGTACAAATACTACGACATGCATCAGGTGATCGGCTCGGCCTTTGCAAAATACAGGGCGCTTTCTTGACGCTCGCCCGTGCGAGATGATTCGCTTGTCATGGCGGAAGTGCAGTTGTGGCAGGTGAATCCTGTGAGTAATGGACGGTAATTCGATGAATTTATATAGATTGAAATTGCTGGATGGATCGCTCGTTGAAAATCCATCGATCGATGGTCTGACAGTTGACTTCCGTTCCGACGGTTCCGAAGTCATCGTGCATGAGGGGGCCTTGTTCAGAAATTGCAGGTTTACGCTTGGCCGCGATTGCAAGGTGGAGATTCAGTCAACTCACAAGCGTGGGTTGATAAATACAGTCGTTGACATGTCAGGAATCGGCGTGAGGAAAAGATTGATCATCAAATCCGGTACGTCTATTGAGAGTGCTCGATTTGCCATGTCTAACGAAAGTAACTTGATCGTCGAAATCGGAAAGGGTTGCATGCTCAGCTCGGGAATTACTTTCCGTGCAACCGACGGTCACGCCATTTTTGATGTTTCCACCGGAGAGTTGCTGAATAAATCAAAACCGATTTCCATTGGCGACAACTGCTGGATCGGCTCGGAGGCGGTCATTATGAAGGGTTCAGTTATTCCAAATAATGTTATTGTCGGGTCGCGCTCTCTGGTGGCAAAAGTTTTCCACGAGGAAAATGTCGTGCTTGCGGGTGTGCCCGCAAAGATTATCAGGAGAAATTGCGGCTGGAGCAGAAGTTACGTCGACGCATACGTCAACGAATCGAGTGCGGATTGAGTGGAGTGTCACGGTAACTGCGTGTCGAAGCATCGTTTCTCGCGCGGTTCGCGTTATTCGTAATTGGCGAGATTGTACAAATCGACGCAGTCAAGGAGGCAATATGGCCGGGCGGTATATTGGATTTTTGTTGTGCCTTTGCTCGCTGTTGCTGAGTTCGGCTTGGGCTGGGCCGGTGAGTCTGGATGCCGGACAGGTGGCGAGTTTGCGCCAATTGCTGAAAAACGACGGTGAAGCGAGGTCGCTGTACAATTCCTTGTACAAAAACGCAAATACTGCGCTGGACGACACGCCGCAACCCGCTCCGATTCTCGTTGGCGAGGGTAAGCTGAATTCGAATTCCGGTAAAATAAAATCAGACGACTCGCTTCGCGATATGCAGAAAATATCCGCGCTGGCGTGGGTGTGGCTGGTTTCCGAGGACGAAAAATATGCTGAAAAAGGTGTTGATTATATTTTGGCATGGGCCAAGGTGAATCGCACTGACGGCGATCCTATTAATGAAACGAAGCTGGAGCCGTTGATCGTCGCATATGATATTCTGCGACCTCGGTTTTCTCCTGATAATGCCGGGCTTGTCGACGATTGGTTGAGGGGGCGGGCCGTTACCGTTTGGAATGACCCGAGGCATCGAACCGGAAACTGGCAAAGTCATCGCCTGAAAATTGTTGGTCTTATTGCGACCGTGCTGAAAGATGACGCCCTTTGGAAAACTGTGGAAAAAGGGTTCGAAAGACAGATGGACCAAAGCTTCAGGGCCAACGGAGAAAGCATCGACTTCGTTCAACGGGACGCGTTGCATTATCACTTGTACAGCGTTGCTCCTTTGCTGACGTTGGCATGCGTTGCGCATCAACGCAAGCACGACTGGTATGACTACCGGGCTTCATCCGGAGCATCTCTCAAGCAGTCAGTGGATTTCATCAAGCCGTTTGCCTTCGGACAGGAAAAGCACCTGGAATTTGCAGACTCGTCGGTTGCTTTCGACAAAGCTCGGGCCCAGGCGGGGCAAAGTGAATATGCACCGCATATGTGGAGGACTTGCGACGCGGGTCCGGTATTTTCGCAGGCCAGCTGTATGGATCCCGATGCTGAGGCGCTCGCGGTCAAAGTATGGTGCGGCGAGCCGCACAAGAGATTTGTCGATTGGCAGAGCGTGCTGAATTCGATAAGGATCGGCAAGTAAATGATCAAGCGCGGGAGATATCACCGCAAGAGAGGCTTGGCCGCCCCGTGCGAGATCGTTGCTGTTGCTGCCGTGGTCATGATGCACTTCGACGTTCGACGCTTGCTGTATACCGAAGGCAGGTCAACAGTCGAGTAAAGCCGATCGTGTTGATGCTGTGCGACCGCGCACGCAAGGGCGGGGTGTAGCGCCGGCCGCCGTCGTCCCGCGTCGCCTTTGGTGCAAGCCAGATGCCGCCGTCCGCAGCCTGACCGGTTTTGACATGTTTTATAGGGAACTGCATGAAAATCGCTATCGCCGGCACAGGCTACGTCGGCCTGTCCAACGCCGTCCTGCTGTCGCAGCACAATGAAGTCGTGGCTCTCGACATCGTCCCCGAGAAGGTGGCGATGCTCAACCGCAAGGAGTCGCCGATCGAGGATGCCGAGATCGAGGACTACCTGCGCCACAAGAACCTGAACTTCCGCGCGACGCTGGACAAGGAAGACGCGTACGCCGGCGCCGACTACGTGGTGATCGCCACGCCGACCGACTACGATCCGGATACGAACTACTTCAACACCCGCTCGATCGAGGTCGTCATCCGCGACGTGATGGCGATCAACCCGCGGGCGGTGATGGTGATCAAGTCGACCATTCCGGTCGGCTACACCGAGCGTACGCGCGCGGCACTCGGCACCGACAACCTGATCTTCTCTCCCGAATTCCTTCGCGAAGGCCGGGCGCTGTACGACAACCTGCACCCTTCGCGGATCGTGATCGGCGAACGTTCCGAGCGAGCCGAAGCGTTTGCCGGCCTGCTGAAGCAGGGGGCGATCAAGCAGGATATTCCGACGCTGTTCACGGGCAGCACGGAAGCCGAGGCGATCAAGCTCTTCGCGAATACGTACCTGGCGATGCGCGTGGCCTATTTCAACGAACTGGACACCTATGCCGCGCAGCACGGTCTCGACACGCACCAGATCGTCGACGGCGTATGTCTCGATCCACGCATCGGCGCGCACTACAACAACCCGAGCTTCGGCTACGGCGGCTACTGTCTGCCCAAGGATACGAAGCAGCTGCTGGCCAACTATCGCGACGTCCCGCAGAACCTGATTCGTGCGATCGTCGAGTCGAACAGCACGCGCAAGGACTTCATCGCCGAGAGCATTCTCAAGCGCAAGCCGAAGGTCGTCGGCATTTACCGCCTCGTGATGAAGGCCGGGTCCGACAATTTCCGCGCGTCCAGCATCCAGGGCGTCATGAAGCGCATCAAGGCCAAGGGCGTCGAGGTCATCGTCTACGAGCCGGCATTGCACGAATCGACGTTCTTCAACTCGTCGGTCGTCCACGATCTGGCTGAATTCAAGCGCTCCGCCGACGTGATCGTTGCCAACCGCCTGACCGACGATCTGACCGACGTCACAGGCAAGGTCTACACGCGCGACCTGTTCGGCGGGGACGCATGATCGGCCAGGAGTCCGGTCACCCGGCGCGCGCGGCGAGCGCGTTGCCGCGCATCCTGTTCTTCAACGTGAACGGCTCGGGCATGGGCCATCTGAACCGTTGCCTCGCGTACGCGCGTCGCCTGCGGGGCCGCGCGCGCCCGTTCTTCTTTTCGCTGGCGTCGGCGATCGAGATCATCGAGGAGATGGGATTCGAGGCGGACTATTTCGTTTCCCATTACTGGTCGTCGAGCTCGACGTTCGGCTGGAACAGCGAACTGGCCGTGCGGCTGGGCCTGATGCTGGAGCGGGTTCGCCCGGATGCGGTCGTATTCGACGGAACGTGGCCCTTCAAGGGTTTGCTGACGGCATGCGAAATGTATGGATCGCCCGTCCTCGTGTGGTCCAATCGCGGGCTGCTCAAGGCCGATACCAAGACGGTGCCGGTGGACGAAGCGCTGTTCGATCTCGTGATCCGGCCGGGTGAACTGGGCGCGACCGAAGCACGCGCGTCGCTGACGAACGGCGGCACGCGGCTGTCGGTGCCACCGGTCTGCCTGCTGGAGGACGACGAGTTGCTCGACCGCGCAGCGGCGAGAAACGCACTCGGCCTGCCGCAGGCCGGCCGCTTCGTCCTCTTTTCTCTTGGCCCGGGCAACCTGAAGGATGTTGCCGGCATCGGGCACGGACTGATCGCCGCGTTCGAGGCGGCCGGATTCCAGGTAGTCTGGGCGCGGGCGCCCATTTCGGTGCGCGACGTCGAATTGCCGGCCGGTGTGCTGCCGATCTCGGTCTACCCGTTGGCGCGCTATCTGCGTGCGTTCGATGCCTTTGTCGGCGCCGCGGGCTACAACACCTGCTGCGAACTGGTGCAGTCGGGCGTGCCCGCGCTGCTGGTGCCCAACGCGCAACTGGTGGACGATCAGGTTCGCCGCGCGCGGATGGTCGCCGACGCGATGCCGGCCGTCGTGTCGGCTTGCGAGACCGAGCAGGAACGCAACGCGGCCGTCGATGCGCTGCTGGGCATGTTGCCCGAGGCGGCGCCCGCGCGGTGCGCGGTGCCGATGAACGGCGCGTCGCTTGCGGCGGACGAGATCATGGCCAGGATTGCTGACAAGAGGCGAACGCATTGAGCATCATCGACCAAACCCGGGCCTTGAGGCACGAATTGCGCATGCTGGCGGCGAAGCCCGACTGGACGTTGCTGACGCGCCATGACCTGCTCGCCGGGAAGCCGCCTGCCACGCTGAAGGAGCGCGCGTGGCGCGGCATCAGGCGCGTGCTGGCCACGTTGGGTGTGATTACGCCTCACGTGACGAACTATCCGTGGCTGCCGACCCTGAAGCACGCGCCGGTTTCGGCCGAAGCGGACACATTGCTGATTTGGGCGCCGGGTACGGAGCGCGATGCACTGCGCCATGCGTGCGAAGGCTTTTCCGCGCGACTGAAAGGCAACGATGCGCTGGCACCGGTACTGGTGACCGACGTGGCCGATTTCGCCTTCTATTCGCGACTGGGCTGGCTGGTGGAATACCTGCCGGAATTGAGCGGCGACGATCGTTCGTATCGCGAAAGAAAGCGCGCCTATCTCGCGTGGCGTTATCGCGATGCGCGGATCGTGCCGCCGGCCGCGGCGCAGGCCAGCGACGCCGACTGGAAGGCATTGGTGGAAGTGAACTGAACATGATGGATAGAAATCGCTATGCCATGTTGACGGTGGATACCGAGGCGCTGCCCAAGCGCGCCACGGAGGATCACGTCAAACGGCTGATGTGGGGTGTGCACGAGAAGGGGCGGGCAGGGGTTGCCGAAATGGCTTCCATCGGCGACGAGTTCGGCGTCAAGCACGTGTTCTTCGTGGACCAGTGCGGCGCGTATGCGTACCTCGACGAAACGAAGGAGGTCGTGCGCCGGCTGGATGCCGCGGGGCAGGACGTTCAACTGCATACGCATCCGGAATACCTGCCGGACTCGTTCTGGGCCGAGCACGGCCTCGCGCGACGGCCGCAATACATGAATCAATACACGGACGATGCGCGCGCGGAGTTCGTGATTCGTCACTTCGGCGGGCTGATTTCGGCGGAAACGGGCAAGCCGGTGCTGGCGCACCGTGCCGGTTCGTTTCGCTGGAACGCGTCGACGATCCGGGCGCTGAAGTCCACCGGCGTACAACTGTCGTTCAACAATTCCCTGTGCGCGGTCCATGCCGGGCAGTGCAACTACAGCGAGCCCACGAATCTGCCGTTCCAGTGGTCGAACGGCGTGATCGAAGTGCCGATGACGGAAAAGAAGATCCTGCCGAAGGTCGGCAAGGAAGAATGGTGGGCACGCCTGACTTATCCTGAATCGCCGTATTTCCGGTTTCGTCCGTGGTGGGGCAAGCTGCTGCTCGACGCGTTCAGCGGCAGTCCGACGTTCTCGATTTTCCTGCTTCATTCGTGGTCGCTGCTGTATTGGGACGAGAACGGGCATGCGACCTATCGGGACGACCAGCGTGTCGAAGGCTACCGGAAACTCCTGGCGCGCCTGACGAAGGACTACGACGTGATCACGACGTCGGAATTCCTGGACTTGCAGGCCCGCGGCAGGATCCGGACCACGCATACGACCGATCTCGCCCGTGCCGAACTGAAGGCGGCCGGGGTGGCGAAAGCATGAGTACGATGCTCGATTCGTTGCAGACGGCGTTGACCGAGCCGCTGCTCGCGATGAGCCGTCGACTGACGGCGCATGTGCTCGAGCGCAAGCTGAAGCAGCGTTCGCACGGCGTGCCGTTCGTCGGCGATCCGGACAGCATGCTGTACGTGGCGGCGAGCGCATTGCCGTATCACACGAGCGGCTATACGACGCGCACGCACGAAGTCGTGCGCGCATTGGTGGCTGCGGGCGGTCGCGTGCATCCGCTGACGCGGCCCGGCTATCCCGGCGATCGCGCGGATCGCCTGACCGACGCCGCCGGCAGCGAGACGCAGGTGAGCGAGGTCCGGTATCTGCATGCGAGCGCGCCGTTCAACAACCGGCCGGTGCTGATGTATGCGTTGCAGGCGGCGCCCGTCATCGCGTGCGTGGCCATGCAGCATCGCGCGTCGGTGATCCACGCGGCGTCGAATCACGTGAACGCGCTGCCGGCCCTGCTGGCGGCGCGGCAACTGGGCATTCCGTTCCAGTACGAGATGCGCGGGTTGTGGGAGTTGACGCGCATCTCGCGCATGCCGGAATACGAAAGGCGGCAGGGGTTCACGCAGGGGCTGCAGCTGGAGGGGCTGGTGGCCCGGCACGCGGACAAGCTGTTCGTGATCTCGGCGCAACTGGGCCGGTTCGCGCGCGATCGCTGGGGGATTGCCGGCGAGCGGATGCATCTGCTGCCGAATTGTGTGGATCCCGAACGGTTTACACCTTCGGCGCCCGAGGAGATCGACGCCGACACGATTGGATATGCAGGCTCGCTGATCGGCTATGAAGGACTCGATACGTTGATCGATGCGGTCGGCCGGTTGAGCGGGCAAGGGCGCGCGGTGCGGGTCGAGATCGTCGGAGAAGGCGAGGCACGGCCGGCGCTGGAGGCGCAGGTCCGGCGCCTCGGATTGTCGGAGCAGATTCGCTTTCTGGGCCGGACCTCGCCCGAGCAGGCGCGCCGGACGCTCGGTCGTTGCGCACTGGTGTGCATCCCGCGCAAGCCGTTCAAGGTTTGCGAGATCGTGCCGCCGATCAAGCTCGTGGAAGCGCTCGCGATGGGCAAGCCGGTGATCGTGCCGGATCTGCCGGTGTTTCGCGATGAAATGGGTCCGAGTCCGGCTGGCTGGTTTTTCAAGGCCGGCGATGCGGTCGACCTGGCACGGGTGATCGATGCGGCGCTGTCCGATCGCGGTACGCTCGCGGCGCTCCGTGGCCAGGCGAGAGAATACGCGGCCACACAGCGCCGCTGGCGCGAATTTGTCATGAACGCACTGCCAATGTCGCAGGGTGAGGGGTTAAATGGTCGGCAGGGTCATTAGAAAACTGGGTTCGTTGGTCTACGACTATCCGACGGTTGCGGAGGATGTGGAGCAGGCCGGACGCTTCGGGCGCCTGAAGATCGCGCTCGTCACCGATTACTTCACGGCGGACTGCCTGTCGGCGGAATGTCGCGTGCGCACCATGACGCCTGCCAACTACGCGGACGTGATCGGCAACTGGAAACCGGATCTCGTGCTCGTGGAATCGGCGTTTCACGGCGTCGACGGGAGCTGGCGCTACGAGCTGGCGCGACAGTCGCCGCCGATGCGGCTGAGCAAGCCGACGGCGATCTTTCGCCTGGTCGACTTCGCCGGGCGCGCGGGCGTTCCGACCGTATTCTGGAACAAGGACGACGGCGCGTTCTTCGACACGTTCATCGACGTGGCGAAGGTGTTCGACTACGTGTTCACGACCGACGAGGCATGTCTTGCCCGATATCGGCAGCAGGTGCCCGCGCACGTGCCGGTCAACACGCTGGTGATGCCGTATCAGCCGGCGTCGCACAATTTCTCGGGCTTCAATTTCGTTCGCAACGAAGCGTGCTTCACGGGCAGCTATTACCGGCGCATCCTGAACGAACGCCGCCGTTTTCTCGACATGGTGTTCGACACCTGCGAGCAGAGCGATCTGCAGCTCAACGTATTCGATCGCAATCACGATCGCCTGTCGCGCTTTTTCGAGTTCCGCTATCCGAAGCGGAACGGGCTGCGCGTGCACGGCAAGGTGCCGCATCGGGAAACCGCGCAGGTGTACAAGTCGCATGCGATCTCGATCAACGTGAATTCGGTGACGGGCTCCGAGACGATGTTCTCGCGACGCCTGCTCGAGATTCTCGCGTGTGGCGGCATCGCGGTGACCAACGCGAGCTGCGCGGTCGACCGGTATTTCCGTGAGTTCTGCCACGTGATCGATACGCATGACGAGGCGCGGGAGTTGTTTTCGCGGCTTCGGCATGGCCCGTCGCAGGATGATCTGGACCGGGCCGAGGCAGGCGCACGCTACGTACGGCAGAACCATACGTGGGCGCACCGGCTGGAAGAAATCTGCGCCGTCGTGAAGATCTGAGAGGAAGTGGCCACGATGCTCGCGCTGCTTTCCTACGCTGCCCAACTGGTCTTCCTGCTGGTGGTGCTCTACTTTGCGCTGTACGTGCTGCTCGAATTGCGCGTGCTGCTGATTTCCCGCAAGGTCGAACGGCGCAAGCTGACCGACCTGGCGCAGCCCGTCCGGATCTCCGAAGATGGCTTTCATCCTCGGGTCAGCGTGCTGCTGCCGATCTGCAACGAGTCCGAGATGGTCGAGCGGCTCATCGATGCGGCCTGCCGCCTGACCTATCCGTCCAACGAGATCGAGATCCTGGTGCTCGACGACTCGTCGGATGCGACGACGAAGCTCGCGCGGGCGAAGGTCGATCGCTACGCCGCCGACGGAATCGACATCCGGCTCATCAAGCGTCAGTCGCGAACGGGCTACAAGGCCGGCAACCTGGTCAACGGCATCCAGCAGTCGTCCGGCGAGTTCTTTGCGATCTTCGATGCGGACTTCGTGCCGCCTGCGGATTTCCTGCTGAAGACCATTCCGTGTTTCACCGATCCGAAGCTCGGCTTCCTTCAGACCGGCATCGGCCACGAGAATCGCGACGCGTCGTTCCTGACACGCTTTCAGGCCATGGAAATGGGCCATCAGCAGTACGTGACGGTGGGGCTGAGCGAGGACGGCGACATGGCGTCGCTGAGCGGCAGCTCGTGTGTGTGGCGCAAGGAGTGCGTCGATGCGCTGGGCGGCTGGAATGCGTCGACGGTCACCGAAGACGTGGACCTGGGCTATCGCGCGCAGTTCGGCGAATGGAAGTATGCGTATCTGCGAGAGGTCGTTTCCATGTCAGTGCTGCCGGAGACCATCAGCGCGTTTCGCATTCAGCGCGAACGCTGGGGGCGCGGCCTGATCCACAGCGGGTTCAAGCATGTCGGACAAATGCTGTCGCAAAGCATGCCGCTGATGAAGCGGATGCACGCGATCTCGGTGATGTTCTCGTCCGTGCTGCTGGCTTCGATCTATGTGCTGATACTGCTCAGCATGCCGTTGACTTGTCTGGTGCATTTCGACGGCGAGGGGATTCATCTCGGCGCATTCGCCTTTTTCGTTCTGGTGGCGATCTGGGCGCTTGCGAATGCGTTCGGTTCGCGCAAGGGCGCGAGATTCGACGACAAGCCGAGTGTTCTGAAAACGGTATGGGATACCTACCTTTATATCGCGATGTTTTTGCCGATGGCCTGGTATTACTTCGCGGGGGGCGTCCGTGCGGTTTTCGGCGTGTATAGCGGCTTTCATCGCACGCCAAAAGGCAGGGAAGCCTATCGCTCGACGATGCCTCGCATCAATGCAGTTCTGCTGGCCGGGGAAATCGCCACGTTCGCCTATTCACTCATGACGGTTTTTCTGGCGATTCAGAAGAAGAACTATGTTTTGATTCCGCTCAACGTAACGGTTTGCGTCGGCTTCGGTATGGTTCTCTTTTGGTCGTGGCAAGAGCATCGTGCCCGCGTGCAATCGTGATTTCCGCGTGAGCGCAGTCCAATCGACCCGAATGGCGGGCGCGGATTGCCGCTTTGTTAAGGGTGCCTGCCTTTCTCGCATATGGTCCGCGTAAAGCTGATTGTCAGCATCGAAAGAAACGCAGGTATTTGCACGACGAGGGAGCGCAAGATCACGAGCGATGTTGTACGACGAATGCCGCAGGCCGCCGATGCGTTGGCCGGCGGTGCTCGCTCGATCGAATCGGGGCATGCGTTCACTTTTACCGATGGCGCGGCCGCCTGGCTTCGCTCCCGTCTCCGGTCCGGCGCCGATCTGGAGGTGTCGCCTGACGATTTGCATACGTGACCCGGCGAATCAAGCGAGTCGAAGGATCATCAAGATTTGCAAAGAAGATTCGAGGAATTCTGTCCGTCCCAATTGGACGGGGCAGAATGCCACCAGACAGTCTCTCATCGAACCCGCCAAGTCGGAGATTCATGTCTGACGAATGGCCAGGCAACTTTAACAACGGCTTGCAGGATTGCCGCATGCAGCCGGCCGAACGGTGACGCGATCATCGGCATTCGACGCGACTAAAACGTCGTGCGAATGGACCGCTACCGGACGGTCAAGTGAAATGGTTCGGCAGTTTTTTCCGATGTTTGCACTTCGCGGATCGGCGTGCGACCGGTGCCTGACGATTGCAAGCAATGCGAGTTTCGTGTTTTGCATGGTCCCGATCGGCGAGAGCATGTGAGGCGTAAGCGGTCGTAACATGCAAGGTATTACTCGAATATTAATATTGATGTATGATCGCGTCGGCGCGTTGTAAGCTTGTGGCCAACAACCTTTCGCGTCGCGCAAATTTCCATGCGGTGTCGTTTCGCTGCATGGCCCGCACATTTTTTCGCAACCCTGATTCGGGCGGTCGCACATCGCTACATCGATGTTCCGTGCCAATGCGTGATGTGTCGCGGACGTAGTCAAATCATACGAAATAATCGAACGCAATAAATCGATAATGTTGTCTGCTGCTTGATCGAAATATCAGGCAGCGCTTCGCGCTTGAAGATCGATAACCAGACACCGCTGAAAAACAAAGTCTGTTTAAAACGATGGAAAGCAGCAATATTCGCAACCGGGGAGGGCAGGTGAGCGCAAGCGGGCCACGAGCAATCGTGATAACCGGCAGCAGTGCCGGGCTTGGACGTGCGCTGGCATTGAGTTATGCCGCGCCCGATACCACGCTGGGGTTGATCGGCAGAAATTCGGCGCGGCTGGAATCCGTCGCCGCGGAGTGCCGTGCGCGCGGCGCCCGCGTCGTGACCGGCTGCATGGACGTGCGCGACTCGGCCACCGTCCAGGACTGGATGATCGATTTCGATACGCGGTATCCAATCGAATTGATGATTGCGAATGCAGGCGTGGCCAGCACGCTGCAGTCCGCGGACGACTGGGAGCACATGGCGCGCACCGCCGATGTCGTCGATACCAACCTGTACGGCGCGTTGCATGCGGTGCTGCCGGCCATCGACCGGATGCGCATGCGCCGGTGCGGACAGATCGCGGTCGTCAGTTCGCTCGCCGCGTTGCGGGGTATGGCCATCTCGCCCGCCTACTGCGCGAGCAAGGCGGCGCTGGTCGCTTACTGCGATTCCGTGCGCCCGATCCTCGCACGCGAGGGCATCGGCCTGTCGGTCGTGATGCCGGGCTTTGTCCGCACGGCGATGAGCGACGTCTTCCCGGGCAGCAAGCCGTTCATGTGGAGTGCGGACAAGGCTGCCGGTTACATCAAGAAGCGCCTCGCGCGACGCCGCGTGGAAATTGCCTTTCCGTTCAGTCTTGCCTTCGGCATCAAGTTGCTGCGCCTGCTGCCGGCCACGCTGGCGGATGCCATTCTCGGTCGTCTGTCCTATCTCCCGCGCGGGAAGGCGTGACGTGCTGCCCGGATTCGCGTTCGCGGCTGCGGCAGCCGCACTCTCGTTTCTCGTAGAGGCCATCTCGTATCCGCGCGCGTCGTTCGTCCGTTCGCCGGCGGCGATCGCTCTGCATGTCTGCGCGTTCGCGATCGTGGCGGGCGCGACTTTCGCCGTGACGGCACGGCCGCTTTTCTCGGCATCCGTCGCCCTCGTGCTGATCGCGTTGCTGGCCGTCATCAGCAACGCAAAATACGAATCCCTGCGTGAACCCTTCGTCTTTACGGACCTAAGCCTGTTCAGCCAGGTTTTCGCCCATCCGCGTCTTTATCTGCCGTTTCTGAGTGTGGGCAAGGTGTTCGGTATCGTTGCCGCCGTGGCGGTCGCGACGGTCGGGTTTCTGCTCGAACAACCGGCCGGCATGCTGGCGCGTGGCGCCGCCGCAGTGATCGCGGTCGCTTGCGCGCCGTTCTGTGTCGCGCTGTCGCGTCGCATGCCGCTGACGCTCGACCCGATGGCGGACCAGCGTCGGACGGGTTTCTTCGCGGCATTCGTCGCTTACCTCGTCAACGGGCTGCGGCGTGCGGAGCGCAACGCGTTCTTTCGCGCGGTCGACGCAGGGCCGTTCGCCGGTGGCCGTCCGCACAGCACGCCGGACGTGATCGTCATCCAGAGCGAATCCTATTTCGACGCGCGTCGCCTCGGCGCATGCGTGTCGGCGGAGCCGTACGTGAATTTCGATCGCGCCCGCCGCGAGGCATTCACGCAGGGCAGCCTGGACGTTCCCGCCTGGGGCGCCAATACGATGCGCAGCGAATTCGCGATGCTGACGGGATTGCCGTCGGCGGCGCTCGGATATTCGCGCTTTTACCCGTACATGTATGTGCGCCGCGCATGTGCGTCGCTGGCCGGCTGGTTCAAGCGAGGCGGATATCGCACGCTCGCGATTCATCCGTATCACGCCGATTTCTTCGGGCGCAACCGGGCATTCCGGTTCATGCATTTCGACCGTTTTCTGGATATTCGGGATTTCGGCGGTGCCGCGCGAGTCGGGCCTTATATCGGAGACGGCCCGGTGGCCGATGCCATCATCGCGGCCCTCCAGGAGCACGGCGACGGGCCGGTGTTCGCGTTTGCGATCACGATGGAGAACCACGGCCCGCTGCATCTGGAACCGGTCGGGCCGGGCGAATCCGACGCGCGGCATACGCTCGGCGACGACGCGCGCTGGCGCGATCTGACCGCCTATCTTCGACACGTCGAGAATGCCGACGGCATGATCGGCAAGCTGACTGATTATCTCCGCAAGCGGGAGCGTCCGACCGTGCTGTGTTTTTACGGCGATCACGTTCCCGCGCTGACTTCGGTGTTCGACGCGCTCGAAACCGAACCGACCAATAGCGATTACTTTATTTGGCGCAACTTCGCGAACGATTTCGGCGAGCACCGAAACCTTCGCGTCGAGAGTCTCGGTGCCGCGATACAGCGCGCAATGGTGCACGTCGATTGCACTCGCGCCGCTTCGCCGACCGGGATGCTTCAGACGCCGGCGTGATGATGGAAAAGAAAATTGCAATCGTTGGGATGGCTTGCCGCTTTCCCGGTGGGGTTGAGGGACCCGACGACTTCTGGCAACTGCTGCGTGACGAGCGCGATGCCGTGACCGCCATTCCGCCGGACCGGTTCGGCACGGCGTTCTATCGGCACCCGTCGAAACGGGAGCCGGGAAAGAGCTACACGTTCGCGGCGGGCGTCGTCGACGACGTCGCGGGCTTCGACGCCGAATTCTTCGGCATCTCGCCGCGCGAGGCGGCGCAAATGGATCCGCAGCAGCGGCTGCTGCTCGAACTCGCGTGGGAGGCGTTCGAAGACGCCGGCGTGCGTCCGGCCGCGATGCGCGGACGCGACTGCGGCGTGTTCGTCGGCGTGGCGGGCATGGATTACGGCAACCGCAATATGGACGACATGAACACGATCGATCCGTATTCGGCAACCGGCAACACGCTCAGCATCGCGTCGAACCGCGTGTCTTACCTGTTCGACCTGCGCGGCCCGAGCATGTCGGTCGACACCGCTTGCTCGTCCTCGCTCGTCGCGCTGCATCAGGCGGTCCGCGCGCTGCAGTCCGGCGAGACGGCGATGGCGCTTGCCGGCGGGGTCAACCTGCTGCTGCATCCGTTCGGATTCGTCAGTTTTTCGAAGGCGTCGATGCTGTCGCCGCGCGGCCGCTGCCGCGCGTTCGACGCGACCGGCGACGGCTACGTGCGCGCCGAAGGCGGGGCGTTCGTGCTGCTCAAGCCGCTCGACCAGGCGGTGGCCGACGGTGATACGATCCACGCGGTGATCGCCGGATCGGGCGTGAATTCGGATGGCCATTCGCACGGCGGCATCAACGTGCCGGCAGCCGCGACGCAGGCGGACCTGCTGCGCGCCGTGTATCGGCGCGCGGGCATCGATCCGCGCACGCTCGCGTATCTCGAGGCGCACGGCACGGGCACCGCGGTCGGCGATCCGATCGAGGCGCGCGCGTTGATCGACGCGGTGTCGGGCGGCCGGCCGGAATCCGATCCGCTGCTGATCGGTTCGGTCAAGACCAATATCGGACACCTCGAAACGGCATCGGGCATGGCCGGTCTGCTGAAGGCCGTGCTGTGCCTGAAGCACCGCGCGGTGCCGCGTTCGCTGCATTTCGACACGCCCAACCCCGGCATCGATTTCGAAGGCGGCCGCTTGCGCGTGGTCGATCGGTTCACGCCGCTCGCGCGCGGCGATGCACCGCTGACCATCGGCATCAATTCATTCGGCTTTGGCGGCACGAATGCGCACGTCGTCGTCACCGAAGCGGCAGCGCCGGCGCCAGTCGCGCAGTCGGCGGCACGGATCGATGCTCCGTTGCCGCCGCTCGTTCTTACCGCGCGGTCGCCGGCCGCGCTGGCAGCCGTCGCCGCACGCCATCTCGCGCGCCTGCAGTCGGGTGCCGACTGGGCCGCACTCGCGGCCGCCGCCGCACGGCGTCGCCAGTGGCTCGAGCATCGCGCGGTCGTCGCGCCGGCGGATCAGGCTGAAGGCCTGGCGGCGCTCGCCGCGCTTGCGGAGCCGTCGGAGCACGGGCTGCCGGCCTGCGCCGTGCAGGGGCAGGCCATCGAAGGCGACGCGCCCGTCGCGTTCGTCTACGCGGGCAACGGCTGTCAATGGGCCGGGATGGGCAAGCGGCTCTATGCCGAGGATGCGGTGTTTCGCGCGGCGCTCGACGAAGTCGATGCGCTGTGGCGCGCGGACGGCAACGCATCGCTCGTCGACGTCATGTGCGAAGGAGTCGACGCTGAATGGCTCGCCGCGACCGAGAACGCGCAGCCGCTGCTGTTCGCGATGCAGGTCGGCATCACGCGTGTGCTGACCGCGCGCGGCATCCGCTTCGATGCGGCGGTCGGCCACAGTGTCGGCGAGATCGCGGCGGCCTGGGTGTCGGGCGCGCTCACGCTCGCCGAGGCCGTGCGCGTGATCCGGATTCGCAGCGGTGCCCAGGGCCTGACGCGCGGCGCGGGCAGGATGGCGGCGGCCGGCATCGGCGAAGCCGCGGCGCGCGACTGGATCGCGCGTCTCGATCTCGCCGCGGCCATTGAAATCGCGGGCACCAACAGCCCCGACTCGGTGACGCTCGCAGGTTCGCAAGCCGCGCTCGAAACAATCGGCGCGGCGCTCGCGGACGCCGGCCATTTCTATCAGATGCTCGGCCTCGATTACGCGTTCCACAGCAGCCGCATGGATGCGATCGAGCCGGTCGTACGCGACGGGCTGGCCGATCTCGCGCCGCGCGATACGCACACGCGATTCGTGTCGACGGTGACCGGCGACACGTTGCCGGGTACCGCGCTCGACGCGGGTTACTGGTGGCGCAACATTCGCGAGCCGGTCCGTTTCGGCGACGCCATTGCGCGCCTGGCCGACGACCGCGTGCGCGTGTTCGTCGAGATCGCCCCGCATTCGATCCTGCGCACTTACGTGAAGCAGACGCTTGCCGCACGTGTCGCGCCGGGCGTCGTCGTGCCGACGCTCAAGCGTCAGCACGACAGCGCGGACATGCTCGCCCATGCGATCCTGTCGGCGGTCGCCCAGGGGGCGCGCGTCGATCTCGACCGCCTCGTTCCCGATGTCCCGCACGCCGCGCTGCCGACTTATCCGTGGCAGCGCGAGCGTTACTGGCTCGTGCCGAGCGTCGAGGGCTACGGGCTCGTGAATCGTCGCGTCGATCATCCGCTGCTCGGCTATCGCCTGCACGAGCATGCGTTCGCGTGGGAGAACCAGCTCGATCCGCAGCGCGTGCCGATGCTCGCCGATCACGTGGTCGACGGCGGCGTCGCGTTCCCGGGCGCCGGTTATGTCGAAATGGCACTCGCGGCGGCGCGCAGGTTCTTCGGCACACCGGATGCGGCCATCGAGAACGTCGAGATCCGCATGCCGGTCGTGTTCCAGCCGCAGCACGCGAAGTTGTTCCGGTTCGCGATCGACGTGCGCACCGCGTCGTTTACGATCGAGACGCGCGACCGGATGTCGGACGGCCCGTGGAACCTGAACGTGACGGGGCGCCTGCTCGAAAGCGGCAATACGCTCGGTGCGTGCAGCATGCCGGATGCGTCCGTCGTCACCCGTCTGCAGTCGCGTCCGGCGCTTTCCGGCGACGTGCTGTATGCGGGCACGACGGCGATCGGCCTGAGCTACGGGCCCGCGTTCCGGTGGGTGCGGTCGCTGCGCGTGTCGGGCGACGACGCGCTTGCCGAGCTCGATGTGCCGGCGGTTCTTGCCGATGAGCATGCGCGATCGGACTATCTGTTGCATCCGGCGCTGATGGACAGCGGCTTCCATCCGCTGTTCGCGGTGCTGGCGCAGGCCGGTGTCACGCCGGACGATGCGCATTCGGCGTTTGTCCCCGTGCAGATCGGTCGTGTCGATTTCCTGAGCGGCGAAGCGATTCGTCGCGTGCTGGCGCGCATTCATCGCCGCAGCCCGCATTCGATCGTCGCGTCGTTCGAATTCATCGATGCTAACGGCAAGATCGTCGCGCGCCTTTCCGCGTGCCGCTTCCGTCGCGTCGATCTCGCCGGGCGCCGTCAAGGCGCGCCCGCGCGCTTTGCCTACGTGCTCGAAGCGCGGCCGCTGCCGGCCGGTTACACGGCCGACGCGTTGCCGCCGCCGGGCGTGCTCGTCGAGCGTGCGAACGCGCAAGTCATGGCGCGTGAGGACCTCGCGCGCCGCACGCAGCATCTGACCGAAACGTTGCCGCTGCTCGACGTGCTTGCCGGTCTGCATGCGCTCGACGCGCTGGATGCGCTCGGCGTGTTCGCCCAGCCGGCGCTGCCGACGAACACGCATTCGCAACAGGTCGCGCGACTGGCGGAAATCGTCGTCGAGGACGGGCTGGCGCGCTTCGAAGGCGATCGCCTGGTTCGCGACGACGAAGCCTGCGCGGCGATGCCCGCGCGTGACGCGCTGTGGCGCGACGTGCTGGCCGCATCGCCGGCCCATGTCGCCGAGTTGACGCTGCTGGCGCACGTCGGCGCGGCGCTGCCGCGCGTGCTGCGCGACACGTCGCCCGAGGGCGCGCTGCTGTCGTCGACCGGGCGCAGTCTGGTCGAGCAGTTCTTCGATGCATCGCCGACCTGGGCGCATGCGCGCGCGCTGCTCGCCGCCTGCGTGACGCAGGCCGTCGCGGTGTGGCCGGACGCACGCCGCTTGCGTGTCCTGGAGTTCGGCGCCGCGAGCGGCGACGTGTTGCAGCCGCTCGACGTGGACGTGCCGGCCGGTCGCTGCGAATACCTGCTGGCGGGTACGGCGCAGCAGCTCGCCGGGTTCGATGCGGAAGCGCATGCGCACGTACGGACGCTGGCGTTCGCGACCGACGCGCCGCTGTTCTCGCAATGCCGCGATACGACGCCGTTCGACGTGGTGATCGTCAACCGGATGCTGGGCGATCATCCGGATCCGCTCGCCGCGCTGACGGCGATCGCCGAACGGCTCGCGCCGGGCGGGCTCGTCGTCATCGCCGATGCGCGCCGCAGCCGCTTCTCCGACATCGTGTTCGGCACGGCGGGTGGCGCGGGCGCTGCCTGCGCGTACGGCACGCTGGCGCCGGGCGCGATCGAGTCGATGTGCGAACGCGCCGGACTGGTCGACGTGGTGCGTGATACCGAACAAGGCCTCGATCTCGAGGGCATGCCGACGTTCGTCGTCGCGCGCAAGCCGGCTGCCCGCGAGCAGGCGGCCGGCGCATCGCGGGACGAGGATCGAGCGCGCATGGTGCAGCGTGACGGCGCGCACTGGCTGATCGTGCAGGACGATGACGATGCGTTCGGCATCGCCCTGGCGGGCGAACTCGAGCGGCTGGGCTGCCGCGTCGAGTCGGCAGCGGTGCGTGACGCCGCGGCATGGTCGGCGCGTCAGCCGGCCGGGCAGCCGGCCCATGTCGTGTTCTTGGCGCCGCTTGCATCGCTCGACACCGCCGACGGTGCGGCCATGATGCGCGCGCAGCGCGGTGGCGCGCTCGCGCTGGCATCGATCGTGCGAGATCTCGATGCCGCCGGCGCGACGGAGCGCGGGCGACTGTGTGTCGCGACGCGTGGCGGCGCGCCGTTCGCCGCAGGCACGTCGTCACACCCCGAGCATGGAACGTTGTGGGGTCTCGGCCGCGTGATCGCGAACGAGTATCCGACGCTGCCGCTCCGGTTGATCGACGTCGATCGCGCCGTCGAACAACCGGCATCGCAGCTTGCGATGGCGCTGCTCGGCGACGATGGCGAGGAAGAAGTGCTGCTTGCGCCGCAGGGCCGCTACGTGCCGCGCATGCTGCCGGCCGCGCAGGCGGCCGAGCGTGACGACGCGTCGTCGAGCGCATCGGATCGGACGGGGGCGCGGCTCGCATTCGACATGCCGGGTTCGTTGCGCAACCTCGCATGGTTCGCGATGCCGGCACGCGATCTCGCCGCCGGCGAGGTCGAGATCGAGCCGATGGCGACGGGGCTCAATTTCCGCGACGTGATGTACGCGATGGGGCTGCTGTCCGACGAAGCCGTCGAGACGGGCTTCGCGGGCGCGACGATCGGCATGGAAATGTCGGGACGCGTCGCGCGGGTCGGCGCGGACGTCGAAGGGTTTGCACCGGGCGACGCGGTGCTGGGTTTCGCACCGGCATCGTTCGCGACGCGCGTGGTCACGCGCGCGACCGCGATCGCACGCAAGCCCGACACGATGTCGTTCGAGGAGGCCGCCACGGTTCCGACGACGTTCTTCACCGCGTACTACGCGTTGTGCGAACTGGCGCGACTGCGACGCGGAGAGCGCGTGCTCGTGCACGGCGGCGCGGGCGGGGTCGGCATCGCGGCGATCCAGATCGCGCGGCATCTCGGCGCGGAAGTCTTCGCCACTGCGGGCAGCGACGAGAAGCGCGAGTTCATTCGCCTGCTCGGCGTCGACCGCGTGTTCGATTCGCGCAGCCTCGCGTTCGCCGACGAGATCCGTGCGCGCACGCACGGCGAAGGCGTCGACGTCGTCCTCAATTCGCTCGCGGGCGAAGCGATGGTGCGAAGCATCGATACGCTGCGTCCGTTCGGCCGCTTCCTCGAACTCGGCAAGCGCGACTTCTACGAGAACAGCCAGATCGGCCTGCGGCCGTTCCGCAACAACATCAGCTATTTCGGCATCGACGCGGATCAGCTGATGGGCGTGCTGCCGTCGCTGACGACGCGACTGTTCGAGGAAGTGATGAGCCTGTTCTCCGCCGGCGTGCTGCATCCGTTGCCATACCGCGCGTTCCCGGCCGCACGTGCGGAGGAAGCATTCCGCTACATGCAGCAGGCGCGCCAGATCGGCAAGGTGCTGGTCACCTATCCGTCGGGCACGCCGGCGCCGACGCGTGGCGTCGCGGTGCCGACGCTGCGGCTCGACCCGCAGGCGGCATACCTGATCGTCGGTGGCACCGGCGGGCTGGGCTTCGCGACCGCGCGCCGGATGATCGAGCGCGGCGCGCGGCACCTGACGCTCGCGAGTCGCGGCGGCGCGTTGGGCGCGGTAATGCAGGCCGAAGTCGACCGCTGGCGAGACACGCTCGGCGCCGACGTGTCGGTCGCGCGATGCGACGTGACCGACGCCGCGGCGCTCGACCGCCTCGTCGACGAGATCGAGCGTCGCGGAACGCCGCTCAAGGGCGTGCTGCATTCGGCGATGCAGATCGACGACGGGCTGCTGCGCAACGTCGACGACGCACGCTTCGCAGCGGTGCTCGAACCGAAGGTGGCGGGCGCATGGAACCTGCATCGCGCGACGCAGCGTTGCACGCTCGATTTCTTCGTCGTGTATTCGTCGGCGACGACCTGTCTCGGCAACCCGGGGCAGGGCGCGTACGTCGCCGCCAACGGCTTTCTCGAAGCGCTGGTCGCGCATCGTCGCGCGGCCGGCCAGCCGGGCCTGTTCATGGCGTGGGGGCCGATCGAGGACGTCGGCTTCCTCGCGCGCAACGCCGGCACGCGCGAGGCGTTGCAGTCGCGGATCGGCGGTGCGTCGATCACGTCGGACGAAGCGATGGCCGCGCTCGAGCGCGCGCTTGCCGAAGGGACTGCCGGCGAAGCCGTCGTGCGCCTCGATTGGGGCGCCATCTCGCGCGGCATGCCGGCCGCGCACGCTCGCCGTTACACGGCGTTGCAGACGGGTGGGGCGGCCGAGACGTCGAGCGAGGATCGCGTGTTGCTGGAACAGTTGCGTGCGCTGCCGCCTGCCGAAGCGGTCGCGCTCGTCGAGACGGCGCTGCGCGGCCAGATCGCGCGGATTCTGCACATGTCGCCGGAGCGCGTCGATGCCGGCCGGTCGGTCCTCGATCTCGGGATGGATTCGCTGATGGGCATGGAGCTCGGCATGGCCGTCGAGGAGGCCTTCGGCGTCAAGCTGTCGATCATGGCGATCGCGGAAGGCGCGACGGTGCATACGCTGGCCGAGCGCATCGTCGAGTTGCTCGAAGATCGACACGGCGACGGAAAGGCCGCGGCATCGGACGAGCTGGCGCAAGCACTGGTCGCGCGGCATGCATTGGGCGATGAGGCGCGGGCGACGCTCGCACGTCATCAGGATCACGAAGAAAACCAGGGGGCAGCAACATGCAAGTCGACGCCGGTGCATGCCGGATGAAAGCACCGCAGGGGTGGCAGGCGAGCGAAGGCACGGTCGCCCGGCCGGTGACGATGACCGGACATGGTCTGCACACCGGGCGCCGGGTCCAGGTGCGGATCCTGCCCGCGACGCCGTCGGGCGAACGGCACGGGATCGTGTTTCGCCGCATGCGCGGCGATCATCAACTGGGGATGCTTGCCGCCGGCCCGGCGGTGCGTCGCGCGCAGCCGCTCTGCACGATGCTGCGTGCCGACGACGGCATGGGCGTGCGTACGGTCGAGCACCTGCTTGCATCGCTGCTGACCTGCGAGATCGATCACGCGATCGTCGAACTCGATGCGGAAGAAGTGCCGATTCTCGACGGCAGCGCGCGGCCGTGGATCGACGCGATCGCGGCCGGCGGCCGTGCCGAATTGCGGCGCTCGAAGCGCTTTCTCCGGGTGCTGAAGCCGGTAAGCGTGGCCGACGGCGAGGGCGCGTCACGGCGCGAATTGCGCGTCGAGCCCGCCGAGCGATACGAATTCAGCGTGCGCGACGATCTCAAAGGGTTCGGCGACATGCAGTGGGACGGCGAGCTCACGCCGGGGACGTTCGCCAGCGAGATTTCGTCGTCGCGTTCGTACGGGCGGATCAAGTGGGCCGTGCCGGCGATCGCCGTCGGCTACCTGACGGGCACGCCGATCCTGCGCGGCGCGAGGCCGTCGTGCACGGCGTCGATCATCGGCAATCACGTGATCGGCGGACTGCGCGCGCCCGACGAATTCGTGCGTCACCGCGTGCTCGATCTCGTCGGCGATCTGGCGCTCTCGGGCTCGCCGCTGCTCGGGCGCGTCACCGCGCATCGCCCCACCCACGAAATGAATTACCGACTCCTCAGCGCGTTGCTCGGTACGCCCGACGCGTACGAATGGGTCGACGTATCCGCGTAACGCGGACGCAATGACGTAACGGACGGACTGCCCGGAACCCAAGACATGGCACTCGGAGAACACCTTCGCCAGCAACTGGCGGCGAAAGCCCTGAAACGGCAACTCGAGCGCGCGACGGAAGCCGCCGCGGCGCCCGGCGTGCCCGGTACGCCGGCGGCGCAGGCCGCGTCGGCGCGCAGCCGTTTCGAATCGATGCCGCAATATCAGCAGGTCAGGATCATGCGCGAGATGGGCGAGAAGCTGCGCGTCGACTCGCCGTTCTTCCGCGTGCACGATGGCGTTGCAGGCGCGACCACGCAGATCGGCGGTCGCGAATACGTGAACTTCGCGAACTACAACTACCTCGGCCTCGCCGGCGATCCGACCGTATCCGAGCGTGCGAAGGCCGCGATCGACCGCTATGGCACGTCGGCGTCCGCGAGCCGGATGGTCGCGGGCGAGCGTCCGGTGCAGCGCGACCTCGAGCGGGCGCTGGCCGCGTTTTACGAGACCGACGATTGCGTCGCGTTCGTGAGCGGCCACGCGACCAACGTGACCGTGATCGGCGCGCTGTTCGGCCCCGGCGACCTGATCGTCCACGACGCGCTCGCGCACAACAGCATCGTGCAGGGTGCGCAGCTGAGCGGTGCGAAACGGCTGAGCTTCGCGCACAACGACTGGCAGGCGCTCGACGAACTGCTGTCACGCGTGCGTCGCGAATACCGGCACGTGCTGATCGCGACCGAGGGGCTGTACAGCATGGATGGCGATTTCCCGGACCTCCAGCGTTTCGTCGACGTGAAGACGCGCCACGGCGCGTTCCTGCTGGTCGACGAAGCGCATTCGCTCGGCGTGCTCGGCGCGACGGGCAAGGGCATCCGCGAACATTGCGCGGTCGCGCCCGATCAGGTCGACATGTGGATGGGCACGATGAGCAAGACGCTGGCCGGTTGCGGCGGCTTCATCGCCGGCTGTCAGCCGCTCGTGGACATGCTGCGCCATCTCGCGCCGGGCTTTCTCTATAGCGTTGGGCTCGCGCCGACGCTGGCCGAAGCGTCGCTGGCCGCGCTCGAACGCCTGCAGGCCGAACCGGAGCGGGTTGCGCAACTGCAGGCGCGCGGGCGGCAGTTCCTGACCGAGGCACGCGCGGCGGGGCTGAACACCGGCACGAGCGCGGGGTATGCGGTCGTGCCGGTCATCACCGGAAGTTCGCTGAAAGCCGCGCAGTGGGCCAACGCGATGTTCGACGAAGGGATCAACGTGCAGCCGATCTTCTATCCGGCCGTCGAGGAGAAGGCCGCGCGCCTGCGGTTCTTCATCTGCTCGACGCACGAGCCCGGGCAGATCAGCCGGACGGTCGATGTGCTGGCCCGCCTGGCGGGGCGGGCGGCATGACGTCCGCCGCGGCGCTCGCGCCGTCCTTCGACGTGCCGCAAGCCGGTGCGTCGACGCCGTTTCGCGCCGCATGCGCGGACGATGCGGCGGCATGCGCGCCGCTCGTGTTTGCATCCGGCGTCGGCGAATTCGGTTTCTTCCTCGGTGAAAGCGACGCGCGCTGCATTGCGTTCCTGCAACAGGCGTTCCGGTCGCGTCACGGCCGGTTCTCGTGGCGCAGGCATCGGGTCGCGGTCGGCGCCGACGGCACCGTGCATGCCGTGATGGCCATCCATGACGGGCGTCGGACGATGTTCGACGACGTTCACGTCGTGTGGGCCCTGACGCGCTTTTTCGGCGTGCGCCGCACGATCGGCCAGCTGCTGCGCGGGCTGGTGCTCGAAACGGAGATTCCGGCGCCCAAGCGCGCGCAGATCCTGATTGCGCATTGCGCGACGGACGAGCGGCGGCGCGGCGCGGGCATCTTCACCGCACTGTTGCGCGACGCGCTCGAGAGCGGTGCGTTGCCGGACGACGACAGCCGTGACATCGTGCTCGACGTGCTGACCCGCAACGCGCGCGCCCGCGCGCTGTACGAGCGGCTCGGCTTCGTCGCGCTGACGCGGTCGCGTCAGCGCTCGCGAAAGTTGCCGGCGGAGCTGGATTCGGTACGCATGCGGCTCATGCGTCGCGGGTGACGGCGCGAACGCCTTCGCGGCCTACTTGTGCCGCGGATTGAACGGCCGCTGCTGCACATCCGCCCCATGCGCGACGATCGCCGTGCTTTCGGGCACTTCCTCCCATGCGCTGCGCAGGTCGACGAGCGGTTCCGACACGACCATGAACGCATCGTCGCCCGCTTCGACGATGCGCGGATTGTGTGGGTAAAGTTCGTGCAGATGCTTGAACGACGTGCTGTGGAACAGCGAGCGCGATTGCCGTTCGCTCGAGTAGCGCACCGCGATGATCCGGTCGCCGTCCGTCGCGCAGATCGTCATGTTGAGCGGCTCGGCGACGCGGTATCGCGCGGCGGTGTCCTCGATCACGCCGACCATGCGTTCGAGCGCCGGCAGCGGCATCTGCTCGAGGCCGTAGGTCAACGCGAGACGGAACATCACCTCGGAGTCGGTCGACCCTTCGAGCGTAGCGAACAGCGCCGGGTCGACCTTCATCGTCAGGTCGCGGCGCAGCTTGTGGAAATCGCGGATCAACCCGTTGTGCGCGAACAGCCAGCGGCCATGGCGGAACGGGTGACAGTTGGTTTCCTGGACGGGCGTGTCGGTTGCCGCACGGATGTGCGCGATGAACATCCGCGAGCGGATCGCGCGCGCGGCTTCGCGCAGGTTGCGGTCGTTCCATGCGGGATGCACGGAGCGGTAGCGGAACGGCAGTTCATCGGGGCGGCCGTACCAGCCGATGCCGAATCCGTCGCCGTTGGTGGTCGTGGCGCCCAGTTCCGAATGCAGGCTCTGGTCGATCAGCGAATGCTTCGCGCGAAACAGTACGGTCTCGAGATGGATCGGATTACCCGTATAGGCGAGCCAGCGGCACATGGAGCGCTCCTTCGCGATGAATCCTCTCGCGCATGGTAGCCGACTTCGCGGCGCCGCTATACGCGGCTGCCGCGCGCTCGCCGGTTGGCGGACTGCGCCGGACGATCGTCGATGAACGTAGATGAACGTCGATGAAGGATGCGGCGGGTGCCGCATCCTTCGTGCACGCGTCAGTCGCCGAGCGCGTCCATCACGCGGGCGGAGTAGACGAGCGCCGCGCCCGCATTCAGCGCGATCGCGACACCGAGCGCTTCGGCCACTTCCTCCTTGGTTGCGCCATGCTTCGCGGCTTCCGCCGTGTGCACGGCGATACAGCCGTCGCAGCGCGTCGTGACGGCCACCGCGAGCGCGATCAGTTCACGCGTCTTCGCGTCGAGATGACCCGTCTTGGCACCGGCGCCGGACAGCGCCTTGTAGCCGGCCAGCGTGTCGGGCGAGAGCTTCGCGATTTCGCCGATGCGCGTCGTGAGTTCCTTCCGGTATTCGTTCCAGTTCAGCATGATGCGTCCTTTCGAGAAGAAGTGGATCGGGCGGCGGATGCCGCGATCTCGGGCGATGCAGCACTTATTCTGATCGCCTATGCTGAGGGTTTCGATACGCTACAGTGTCAATTTTTAGCGCAAACGTCTCATGGACGCGTTGAGTCAACTGTTGTCGCTGGGGCGCAGTCATGTCGAACTCGACGTGCGCTGCCTGCTCGACGGCCCGTTCGCGATGCCGCACGATCCGTTGCCGCCCGGCGAGGCGGCGTTTCACCTGCTGCTGTCCGGTACGTGCCAGCTGCGTACGGCCGACGGGCGTACGCTGCGGCTGTCCGACGGCGATTTCGTGCTGTTGCCGGCGGGAGACGCGCACGACTTGTCCGATGTCGAGGGCGGCGGTGTGCGGTCGGCCGCGTCGCTGCGTGAGCCAGGCACGGCCGGCGGTGCAGTGCTGCCGGTCAAGTCGAATCGCGATCCCGCGGCCCCGGCCGATGCAAGTGTCGACCTGCTCTGCGGGCGCTTCATCTACGCGCGCGGTGCCGGTGATTTGTTGATGCGCACGCTGCCGCGCGTGCTGCATGTCGGGTTGCGCGAGGCGTCGGGGCCTGCGTCGCTGCAACTGCTGACGAGCGTGCTGCGCGCGGAGGCATCGAACGCGCAGCCGGGTGCGCGTGCAATCGTGAATGCGCTCGGACAGGCGCTGCTCGCCTACGCGTTGCGCGCGTACGGCCGCGATGCGCGTGTGCCGGCCGGCTGGCTCGCGTTGGCCGCCGACGCGCGGCTCGGCCCGTCGGTCCAGGCCGTGCTGCAGGCGCCGGCGCAATCGTGGACGGTCGAGTCGCTCGGTGCGGCATCCGCGATGTCGCGTGCGACCTATGCGCGGCATTTCCGAGCGAAGGCGGGGATGAGCGTCGGCGCATTCGTCGCGCGGATCCGGATGATGCATGCATGCGCGCTGCTTCAGGATACGCAGCGCGGCCAGGCGGAAATCGGGCAGGCGGTCGGTTATCAGTCGGAGGCGGCGTTCGGCAAGGCGTTTCGCGCCGTGCTCGGCACGACGCCGGGGCGCTGGCGGCGCGCGCAGCGCGGCACGTGAGGTTGCCCGCGGGATCGTCGTGCTCGACGACGGACCGTTGGCGAAAAACGAGGAGGGGAGAAGTGTCTGCCTGCCGCGGCGCACACCCGCTTGCGAGGCAACGACAATGAAAAAGGGGCTTCCGGTTTCCCGGAAGCCCCTTCTTGACATCTTGGTAGGCCGTGCGTGACTCGAACACGCGACCAACGGATTAAAAGTCCGCTGCTCTACCAACTGAGCTAACGACCCAAAGAGCAAAAAATTATAGCGGCGGATCGCCGGTCTGTCAACAACCCGTCACCATGATTTATTTGATGCTTTCGATCTTGCCCTGTGCCGTCTGCGCAGCGTTCGATCCGGCGTATTGCGACACGACCTGCTCGAACGTCTTCTTCGCGGCCGCCTTCTGGCCTTGCTCGAGCTGGTTCGTACCGATCGCGACGAGCGCGTCGGCCGCGCGCGGATGCTGCGGATACTTGCTCACGATCGCTTGCCACGTCGCGGTCGAGCCGCGGTAGTCGCGTAGCGCGTATTGCGCGTTGCCAAGCCAGTACTGCGCGGTCGGCTGGTACGGGCTCTGCGGATACTTCGCGATGAAACTGCGAAACGACGCGGCGGCAGCCTTGAAGTTGCCGTTGCGGAATTGCTGCTGCGCCGCGCTGAGCGCATCCGTTTCACCCGGCTGCACGGTGCCTTCGACACCATCGATCGTCGCCTGTTGCGGCTCGAACTTCTTGAGCCGCGTGTCGAGATCCTGATAGTACTCCTTCTGCTGCCGCTCGAGCGTCGTCAGCCGGTTCGTCAGATCTTCGTTCTCGCCGCGCAGCGTCGCGACCTGCTGGTTCAGCTGGTCGATACGGCCGGATTGATCGAGGATCGTACGCTGGGCGGCCGACAACTGGCTGGACAGGTTGTCGCTCTTGCTGCGCAGATCGAGCACGGCGCGGCGCGCCTCGTTGTCGTCGAACATGCCGGCGTGCGCCGGCGCGGCCGACCACGCCGCGCCGACGACGCAGATTGCTGCGGTGATCCGCAGCCAGGATACACGGTGCGTCATACGGCAACTCTTCCGTTACTTACTGTTGGTAGACGAGGTCGGCGCGACGGTTCTGCGCCCACGATGCTTCGTCGTGACCCGATGCTTGCGGCTTTTCCTTGCCGAGGCTCACGGCTTCCATCTGCGAGTCGTTCACGCCGAGCAGCGCCATCGCGCGGCGGACAGCCTCCGCACGCTTCTGGCCCAGCGCGAGGTTGTACTCGCTCGTGCCGCGTTCGTCGGTGTTGCCCTGGATCAGAACGTGGCGCTGCGGGTGGCTCTTCAGGTACTGCGTGTGTTGTTGCAGCAGCGGCTGGTATTCGTCCTTCACCGAATAGCTGTCGAAGTCGAAGTAGATGCTGCGCTTCGCGAGCGGGCTGTTCGGGTCGTTCAGCGGATCGACGTTCACTTGTGCGACGTTGTCGGCGCTCGGTTGCGTGCTCATCGCGCCCGCGTTGGCCTTGTCGTCGAGCTTCACGCCCGACTTACACGCTGCGAGCGCGCTGATCATCATCACGGCCAGGGCCAGACGAGCTTTGTTCGACATCATGGTTACTCTCCTTGTGGTCATTGCATGAAGGGCCCCCACGACGGCTCACGAACGGAGCCGCCCTGGACGGACAGGATCTGCGGCGGCGCGCTGCCGTCGGAGGGCACTGCTGCCAGCACGTTGCGACCACCCGATTGGGTAGCGTAAAGAAGGTACTGGCCGTTTGCCGCGAAGCTCGGCGATTCGTCGCGATTGGTATTCGTGATGGCGTTCGCCGCGCCGGTTTGCAGATCCTGAACGTACAGCTTGAACCCCCCACCCGTGCGGGAGATGTAGGCGAGCAGCTTGCCGTCCGGGCTGATGCGCGGGCTGGTGTTGTAGCTGCCGGTGAAGGTCACGCGTTGCGCGGAGCCGGCGCTTTCGCCTTGCGCGGGCATCCGATAGATCTGCGGCGCGCCGCCGCGATCGCTCGTGAAATAGATCCAGCGGCCGTCCGGCGAGTAGAACGGTTCGGTATCGATCGAGCTGCTCTGCGTGAGCCGGCGCAGACCGCCGCCGTTCGCATTGACCGTATAGATTTGCGTATTGCCCGTCAGCGACAACGCAACGGCCAGCGTGTTGCTGTCCGGCGACCACGCCGGCGCACTGTTGTTGCCCTTCTGGTCGGAGACGATGTAGCGGCGGCCGGTCGGCAGGTCGTGGATGTAGACGATCGGCTTCTTGCGCTCGAACGATACGTACGCGACCTTCGTGCCGTTTGGCGACCAGGCCGGCGAGATGATCGGCTCGCTGCTGGTCAGTGCGCTAATGGCGTTTTGGCCGTCGGAATCGGAGACCTGCAACTTGTACTTGTTGCCGATCTTGACCACATACGACAGGCGCGTGGCGAACACGCCGCGCGTGCCGAGCAGCTTCTGGTAGATGTAGTCAGCGATCTGATGACCGGCCTTGCGCAGCGAGCTATCGTTTGCTGCCGTCAGCGACAGGCCGCCGAGGCTTTGCTGCTTCACGGTGTCGTACAGGATGAAGTTCACCTTGTACTGGCCGTTGGCTTCGCGGTTCACGCTGCCGGCGACGAACGCGTTCGCGCCCTTGGCCTTCCATGCGCCGAGATCGACCGATGCGGTCTCGGGCACGGGCGTGCTGCCCGCGTCGATATTGGTGAATTTGCCGCTGCGGGCGAGGTCGGCGCGGACGATCGACGTGACCTGCTGCGGCAGGCCCGCCTCGTTCGCGAAGTTCGCGGTGGCAATGGGGAACTGGGTCGAACCGACGCCGGTGATCAGCACGTTGACCTGCGCGTTAGCGGCGCCGCCGGCCGCAATGAGACACGAGGCCACGAGTGCCCTGAAACCTAGTTTCGTCATCAAACTCATGCTTCTTGCTTCCCATGTGACTTGGATCGCTGCGCAACCGCAGAGACAGTAAAAATACCCGATTCGTTCCCGTCCGGCAGCGACGCACGGAGTGTAAGCGCATTTGCGATCACTCTGCCGCCTTGAAGGTAATCGTAATGTCGGACGGGGTACGACCGTTGGAATCGGGCGGCAATGGGACCGACGCCTGGATCGCATTGACCACGGCTTGATCCCACCCCGAATTTCCGCTCGAACGGCGGATCGAAACGCTCAGCACGTCGCCCGACGGCGTGCAGCGGATCGCGACGACCGTCGTCAGGCCCGCGCGCTCGCCGCCCCAGACGATGTTCGGCTTCACACGGCGACGCACCTTGTCGGGATAGCCGGGCGACGCGGCGTTGCCGCCGGAGCCCGTCCCGGTACCGCTTTTTGCGAGGCCTTCACCGCCGCCTTCGCCGGCCCCGGACATGCCTTGCATCTGTGCGAGACGCGCGCTGCGCTCGCGGTCGAGCTTCGCCTTCGCCGCCGCGTCGGCCTTCGCGCGCGCCGTCGCTTCGGCCTTCGCCTTGGCCTGGGCTTCCGCCTTCGCCTTCGCGGCCGCGTCGGCCTTGGCCTTCGCCGCTTGCTGCGCTTCAAGCTGCGCCTGCTTCTGTTGCTGCAGTTTCTGCTGCTGGAGTTTCTGCTGTTCGAGCTTCTGCTGCTCCACGAGCTGTTGTTGCTTGAGCTTGTCCGCCTGCTTCTGTTTTTCGCGCTCGGCGGCCTTCTGCGCCGCGAGGGCAGCAGCCTGCTGGGCCGCCAACTGCTCGCGCCGCGCTTCTTCTTGCTGGGCCTTCAGTTGCTGCGCGCGGCGCTGCTGCTCGAGCAGCGCTTCGCGCGCGGCCGCTTCCTGTTGCCGCTTCTTCTGCTGCAGCGCGATGTCCGCCTGCTCGTCCCGCACCGGGGGAGGGGGCGGAGCGAGCTTCGCGGGCGGCGTCGGCGTGACGACGGGCCGCGGCGCGGGCACGTCGGGCACCTCGGTCCACAGTTCGGCTTCGGCGCCGGCCGGCGTGCTGTTCTGCCACTGCACGCCGTGATAGAGGAACAACGCGAGCAGCACGTGCATCAGCGCAGCGAGCGCGAACGCGCGCCAGGTGCCGCGTTCGCGAGGGGGCTGAGACGGATAGGCGTTGCCGCGCGTGGATTGCTGCCGGTTCATTGCGATTTGACGAGGAGGCCGACGCGCTTGACGCCACGCGCCTTCAGGTCCGACATCACGGTCATGACGGCATCGTACTGCACGGTCTTGTCGGCCGCGATCACGACGGGCTGGTCGGGATGGTCCGCCTGCCGGGCCAGGATGAAGCTGTCGAGCTCGGCCTTGGTCATCGTGTCTTCCTGCGTCGCGCCGGAGTCGCCCTTGTACTTGACGCTCATCGTGCGGTCGGCCTTGATGTTGACGACGACCGGCGGCGTCTGTTCCTGGGGTGCGGCATTGCCGACGGTCGGCAGATTGATGATCGACGGGGCGACGAGCGGTGCCGTGACCATGAAGATCACGAGCAGCACCAGCATCACGTCGATGTACGGCACGACGTTGATGTCGGCCATCGCGCGGCGCGAGCGGCCGCCGCGCATGCTGGATCGAATGGGACTTCCTGCCATGGCGCGCTCCTTACTGGGCCTGACGCTGCAGGATGTTCGAGAACTCTTCGATGAAGGTCTCGAAGCGGATCGCGAGGCGGTCGATGTCGTGCGCGTAGCGGTTGTACGCAACCACCGCCGGAATCGCGGCGAACAGGCCGATCGCGGTGGCGACGAGCGCCTCGGCAATGCCCGGTGCGACGTTCGCGAGCGTCGCCTGCTGCACGTTCGCCAGGCCGCGGAACGAGTTCATGATCCCCCAGACGGTGCCGAACAGACCGATGTACGGACTGACCGAGCCGACCGACGCGAGGAACGCGAGGTTCGCTTCGAGCACGTCCATTTCGCGCTGGAACGACGCGCGCATCGCACGGCGCGCGCCGTCGAGCACGAGGCCCGGGTCGCTGATGCGCTTTTCCTTCGCCTTCAGAAACTCACGCATCCCCGATTCGAAAATCCGCTCGAGCGCGCCGATCGTGTGGCGATTGTTGGCCGCGCTCTGATACAGCGCCTGCAGGTCACCGCCCGACCAGAAATCTCTTTCGAAGCGTTCGGTCTGCGCGCGTGCGCGGCGGATCGCGAACCACTTGCGGAAGATGAAGGTCCACGACATCAGCGACAGAAGCAGCAGCAGCCCCATCACGGCCTGGGCCAGCACGCTCGCGTTGAGGACGAGGGAAATGATCGACAGGTCTTGAGAAGTGTTCATAGAGGTTTGAGTAACGTCCCTTCGGGGGTGTCCGGCGAGGGGGCACGGTATGCGTGTGGCGCGGCGCGCCGGCCTGGCCTGGCGCCGAACCTTGCTTAGTATCGATTCAGGAAGGCAAGTTCATAGGTTTTGTCTAAACGGTGCTCATCCGAGCTGCGTTGACAATACAGTCTGCCCGGTGTCGATGACGGGCCCGCGTTGCAGCGCGTCGAGCACGACCGGCGGGATTGCCGCGGGCCGGATGCCGGTTCGGTCGACGCAGCCGAGGCGGATGTGTCCGGCGACGAGCAGCGAGTCGCCACGCCAGGCTTCCTGCGTGAATTCCACGGATGCGCGGCCGATGCGTCCGGGCCGGCTCGTGATCGTCAGCGCGTCGTCGAGTCGCGCCGGCGCGCGGTAGTCGAGCGAGGTACTGCGGACGATGAAGATCGCGCCCGTGTCGTCGGCGAGCCGACGCTGGTCGATGCCGCACGCGCGCAGCCATTCGGTGCGGGCGCGCTCGAAGAATTTCAGGTAGTTGGCATAGAAGACGATGCCGCCTGCGTCGGTGTCCTCGTAGTACACGCGTACCGGCCAGGTGAAGCCGGAGTGCGCGTCCGGGGAGCGGGTAGGCTGAGTCATGGCGCGCATTTTACCGGAAGGCCGAGGCCCGATTCGTAACCGATTCGTAACGGAATGTAGTACGTCGCAGCACACCGCGGGCCGGCCGGAACCGGGCCCGCGGCTGCGCTCGCCGTGTCAGCCGCGATGGATCGCGAGGCCGGCCGGGGCTTGGGCGACCGGCATCATTTCGATCGTATTGATGTTGACGTGCGCGGGGCGCGTCGCGATCCAGTAGATCGTGTCGGCGATGTCCTCGGCCGTGAGCGGCTGGACGTTCTGGTAGACGTTCGCCGCCTTCGCATCGTCGCCGCGGAAGCGGACGTTCGAGAATTCCGTGCCGCCGCACAGGCCCGGCTCGATATCGGTGACGCGCAACGGCGTGCCGATCAGGTCGGCGCGCAGGTTCAGGCTGAATTGTCGGACGAAAGCCTTGGTCGCACCGTATACGTTCCCGCCCGGATACGGATAGGTGCCGGCCACCGATCCCAGGTTGAAGATGTGACCGCGCCCGCGCTCGATCATGCCGGGCAGTAACGCATGGGTGACGGTCACGAGGCCCGAGCAGTTCGTGTCGATCATGGTCTGCCACTCGTCGAGGCTGGCCTTGTGCGCAGGCTCGACGCCGAGCGCGAGACCGGCGTTGTTGACGAGGACGTCGAGCGCCGCGAATTCGGCGGGAAGGGCGGCCGGCACGGCTTCGACGGCGGCGCGGTCGCGCACGTCGAGCTCGAACGGCAGCAGTGCGTCGCCGAGTTCGGCCGCGAGCGCATCGAGACGATCCTTGCGGCGCGCGGTTGCGACGACACGGTGGCCGCCCTTGACGAAGGCACGGGCGATGGCGGCGCCGAAGCCGGCGGACGCGCCTGTGACGAACACGATCATTGCTGCTCCTGGTCGGTAACAAAGTAGCGGATGGTATCCCGCAAGCCTACTGAGATTGCGGCACCGCGGCAAGGCGCCAAAGCGCGTCGGCACGGGCGCGTAAAGTCTGGCCCCTATTATTTCCGGGCGACTGCCGCGCGGTTGCCTATTCATGACGCATCCAATACACTAACGCGCTCATCACCCCTGCGTGACTGGCGATAGAACCCTTCGGGTTCAAGGTGGAGCATCCCACCGTGAAGCGCGGGGCGCCGTTTTTGCCGTTCGCCTGGGCAGCCGTTGTGCGCCGTCGCGTGCATCGCCGGTGGCTGTCCTGCCTCGCGTCATACGGATTCTTCCGCCACGTCGGGCTGGTTCCGCCAGCAGCGCAATGTACTCGGCCACTCCGGTCAACCTGTACACACTTAACGGAAACCGTATGTTTGACAGAGCCCAAAGCACCATCGCGAACGTCGATCCCGAAATCTTTGCAGCGATCGAGCAGGAAAACCGCCGCCAGGAAGAGCACATCGAGCTGATCGCGTCGGAAAACTACACGAGCCCGGCCGTGATGGCCGCACA
>NZ_LOTA01000090.1:0-18699 GCF_001521935.1 Burkholderia sp. RF7-non_BP4
CGCGCCCAGAAGCCTTCGTAATCCTGCTCGGCTTCGGCGGCCAGCGCGCGGTAGACCGGCATGCCGGAAATGGTCGCCGCCTTCTCGAGCGCCTCGGGCGGCGCAAACTGACGGGTTTCGTGAAGAACCGATTCAATCGCAGACATCGACTACCCCTTGGTGAACATGAATCCTCTGCATGGCGGCGCGATCGTGCGCGCCGCGTCTTGGCCGGCGCTTGCGCGCCGCTGTCTCCCACTCACCCGCGCGCGGCCCGAAGGCTGCGCGCGATGCTGCGCCGCACCACGTCACAAGACGGTGGATGTACGGCCCGGCGATATCCACGATAAGCGCTCGAACTTACCCGTCACTTACGCGACATCGCCGTTTCGCACGCCGCGCGGCGGCGCCTTGCGGTCTGCTTTACGCTGTTACAACCGCGACCCTACAATCCTAACTGAACTCGCCTCCCGGATTCCAGCTTGAATCGCTACGCCCTCTTCCTCATCCTGTCGATGCTGTTTGTCGGCAGCAACGTCGGTATCGGCAAATCCATCGTCGTCTTCGTCCCGGTCGCCATCCTCGCCACGTTGCGCTTCGTAATCGCGATCGCCGTGCTGTGGCCGCTGTTCAGCCCGGTGAAGATGCGTGCCGTCCAGCGCGCGGAATGGCTGAACCTATTCCTGCAGGCGTTCTTCGGTACCTTCATGTTTACGCTGCTGATGCTCAATGGCGTGCAGCGCACGAGCGCAGTCGCGGCCGGCGTGATCACGAGCACCATCCCGGCGATCGTCGCGCTGTTCGCGTGGCTGATCCTGCGTGAAAAACCGAACGGCCGTGCGCTCGTGTCGATCGCACTCGCGATCGCCGGCGTCGTGACGATCAACCTCGCCAACGGCAGCGCAGGCAGCGCGTCCGCGCACGGTGCCGGCGGCACCTCGGCCGGCTCGCTGACCGGCAACCTGCTGATCCTCGGCGCCGTGTGCTGCGAATCGATCTACGTGATCCTGTCGCGCCGGCTCACGCAGACACTCGCGCCGATCGACATCTGCGCATACACGCACCTGTTCGGCCTGTGCCTGATGCTGCCGCTCGGCGCGACGGCGTTGTGGCATTTCGATTACGCGAGCGTGCCGGCCGGTACGTGGGCGCTCGTCGTCTGGTACGGGCTGTCGGCCAGCATCTTCTCGTTCTGGCTGTGGATGAAAGGTATCCGGCACGTGCCGGGCAGCCTCGCCGGCGTGTTCAGCGCGGTGCTGCCGGTGGCGGCCGCCGCGTACGGCATCGCGTTCCTCGGCGAACGCCCGACGCTCGCGCACGGCATCGCGCTCGCATGCGTCGTCAGCGGCATCGTGCTCGCGAGCCTGCGCGTGAAGCGCGTGCCGGCGGCCGCGTCCTGATCCGTCCCCGGCAGCCCCGGCGCGTCGCTGCAGTCGCGCCGGCCGACGCGTTACAATAGCGCGCCTTTTCAAGATTACCCCCGATACCTGCGCCCAGCGCCCGACCCTCCACCATGTCTGCCCCGCATTCGCCCGGCTCCAACCGTCGTCCCCTGCGCCCGCTGCCCGCGCTGATCTTCATGAGCCGCTGGCTCCAGGTTCCGCTTTATCTGGGCCTGATCGTCGCGCAGGCCATCTATGTGTTCCTGTTCCTGAAGGAAGTCTGGCACCTGCTGTCGCACGCGACGAGCCTGGACGAGATCAGCGTGATGCTCGCAGTGCTCGGCCTGATCGACGTCGTGATGATCTCGAACCTGCTGATCATGGTGATCGTCGGCGGCTACGAGACGTTCGTGTCGCGCCTCGGCATCGAGGGCCATCCCGATGAGCCCGAGTGGCTCGACCACGTGAACGCGGGCGTGCTGAAGGTCAAGCTGTCGACGGCGCTGATCAGCATTTCGTCGATCCACCTGCTGAAGACCTTCATCAACCCCGACCAGCACACGACGCACGCGATCATGTGGCAGGTGATCATCCACGTGTCGTTCCTCGTGTCGGCGCTCGTGATGGCGTGGGTCGACCGCCTGACGACCCACACGCACCCGGCCCATTTCCACGAGACGCATGCGCCCACCCCGGTCGTGTCCCGCAAATCGGTCGAAGTCGCCGCCAACGCATAAACGTATTCCCCTCAGTCCTCACAGAGTCTCAGCCATGACCGTCATCAAACAGGAAGACCTGATCCAGAGCATCGCGGATTCGCTGCAGTACATCAGCTACTACCACCCGCTCGACTACATCCAGGCCCTCGGCCGCGCGTACGAGCTGGAAGAGAGCCCGGCCGCGAAGGACGCGATCGCGCAGATCCTCACGAACAGCCGCATGTGCGCGGAAGGCAAGCGCCCGATCTGCCAGGACACCGGCATCGTCACGATCTTCGTGAAGGTCGGCATGGACGTGCGCTGGGACGGCGCGACGATGGGTCTCACCGACATGATCAACGAAGGCGTGCGCCGCGGTTACACGCACCCGGACAACGTGCTGCGCGCATCGATCGTCAATCCGCCGGAAGGCGCCCGCAAGAACACGAAGGACAACACGCCGGCCGTGATCCACTACGAGATCGTGCCGGGCGACAAGGTCGACGTGCAGGTCGCGGCGAAGGGCGGCGGCTCGGAGAACAAGTCGAAGTTCGTGATGCTGAACCCGTCCGACTCGATCGTCGACTGGGTGCTGAAGACGGTCCCGACGATGGGCGCGGGCTGGTGCCCGCCGGGCATGCTCGGGATCGGCATCGGCGGCACCGCCGAAAAGGCGATGCTGATGGCGAAGGAATCGCTGATGGAGCCGATCGACATCCAGGAAATCATCGCGCGCGGCCCGAAGGACTGGGTCGAGGAACTGCGCGTCGAGCTGCACGAGAAGGTCAACGCGCTCGGCATCGGCGCGCAGGGCCTCGGCGGCCTCGCGACCGTGCTCGACGTGAAGATCATGGCCGCACCGACGCACGCGGCGTCGAAGCCGGTCGCACTGATCCCGAACTGCGCGGCCACGCGCCACGCGCACTTCGTGCTCGACGGCTCGGGCCCCGCGAAGCTCGAGGCGCCGTCGCTCGACGCGTGGCCGAAGGTCCAGTGGGAACCGAACACGGAAACGAGCAAGCGCGTCGACCTGAACACGCTGACGCCGGAAGAAGTCGCGAGCTGGACGCCGGGCCAGACGCTGCTGCTGTCGGGCAAGATGCTCACGGGCCGCGACGCCGCGCACAAGCGCATCGCCGACATGCTCGCGAAGGGCGAGAAGCTGCCGGTCGACTTCACGAACCGCGTGATCTACTACGTCGGCCCGGTCGATCCGGTGCGTGACGAAGTGGTCGGCCCGGCAGGCCCGACGACGGCCACGCGGATGGACAAGTTCACCGAGACGATGCTCGCGCAGACGGGTCTGATCTCGATGGTCGGCAAGGCCGAGCGAGGCCCGGTCGCGATCGACGCGATCAAGAAGCACAAGGCGGCGTATCTGATGGCGGTCGGCGGTGCGGCTTACCTCGTGTCGAAGGCGATCCGCGGCGCGAAGGTGCTCGCATTCGAAGACCTCGGCATGGAAGCGATCTACGAGTTCGACGTGCAGGACATGCCGGTGACGGTGGCGGTCGATTCGTCGGGCACGTCGGTGCATCAGACTGGTCCGAAGGAGTGGCAGGCGAAGATCGGCAAGATCCCGGTCGCAACCGCTTAAGCGCGCTCACGAAAGGCCGGACGGATGTCCGGCCTTTTTACTTCTCATTCTCGTTATCGCGCGCGGCCCGCAATCCGGGGCCGATTCTCATTACACGCAAAAGGCAGGCCCGACAAGGCTTCGAGGCTTGGCTTTTCCCGTTCGAGCGATTATCGTTCGGTTTCTGAAGCCCCACTGAACAAGGAACAGCCATGCAAGGCGACAAGAAAGTCATCGAATACCTGAACGCCCAACTGAAGAACGAACTCACGGCGATCAACCAATACTTCCTGCATGCGCGCATGTACAAGCACTGGGGCCTCGAAAAGCTCGGCAAGCACGAATACGACGAATCGATCGGCGAAATGAAGCATGCCGACTGGCTGATCGAGCGCGTGTTCATGCTCGACGGCCTGCCGAACCTGCAGGACCTGCACAAGCTGCTGATCGGCGAGGAAACCGAAGAGATCCTGAAGTGCGACCTGAAGCTCGAGCAGATCTCGCAGTCCACGTGCAAGGAAGCGATCGCTTACTGCGAATCGGTACGTGACTACGTGTCGCGCGAGATCTTCGAAAAGATCCTCGACGACACCGAAGAGCACATCGACTGGCTGGAAACGCAGATCGACCTGATCGGCAAGGTCGGCCTGCAGAACTACCAGCAGACGATGATGGGTTCGCCCGAGTAATCGCCACGCCCGCCACGATCGCCACCTCGCCTTCCGCATGACGACGACGAACCCGCCAGCCGCTTCCGCGGTCCGCCCCGCCGCCCCCGTCGGCATCTTCGATTCGGGGCTCGGCGGCCTGTCGGTGCTGCGTGCCGCGCGCGCGCACCTGCCCGGCGAGTCGTTCGTCTATGTCGCCGATTCGCACCATGCACCGTATGGTCCACGCGACGAGGCATTCATTACGGAGCGCACGCTGGCCATCGGCGAGTGGCTCGCCCGCGAAGGCGCGAAAGCGCTCGTGATCGCGTGCAACACCGCAACGGCGCGCGCGATCGCGGCCATCCGCGAGCGCCTGTCGATACCGCTCGTCGGCGTCGAGCCGGGCATCAAGCCGGCCGCCGCGCTGTCCGCGACCGGCGTCGCGGGCGTGCTCGCCACGCAATCGACGCTGAACAGCCCGCGCTTCCAGGCACTGCTCGACCGCTACGGCGCGGGCCGGCGCTTCATCTGCCAGCCCGGCCACGGGCTCGTCGAAGCGATCGAACGCGGCGACACGAACTCACCCGCGTTGCGCGCGTTGCTCGCGCGTTACCTGCAGCCGATGCTCGACGACGGCGCCGATACGCTGGTGCTCGGCTGCACGCACTACCCGTTCTTCACGGAAACGATCCGTGACCTTGTCGGCGACCGCCTGACGATCGTCGATACGAGCGATGCCATCGCCCGGCAACTCACGCGGGTGCTCGACGAACGCGGCCTGCGCGCGCCGGCCGGCACGCATGCCGCGCCGCCACGCTTCTGCTCGACGAGCGACGGCCTGCAACTGCGCGCCCTCGCATCGTCGCTGCTCGGCATCGACGCACCGGTCGAATCCGTCACCATTTCCTCGCCGAACGCGCGCACCTGCGCGACCGTCTGACGCGGGCCGGCACGCCGCCGGTCCGCCCTCTCCCGCTCCGCCTCCCGGTTCAAGGGTCCGATGACCTTAAAAAAAGCCGAACCAGGCTTGTCAACGTCCGCAAATTTAATGATAATAATTCGCATTAACGTTAGCTATCGCAACTCATCATGATCGTCTGCGTGTGCAAGTCTGTTTCCGACCGCAAGATTCGCGCGTCCCTCGCCGAGGGCGTGAGTTCTTTCGATGAACTCCAGTTCGAGCTCGGCGTGGCCACCTGCTGCGGCAAGTGCGAGGAGTCCGTCCGCGACCTCATGGCCGAGCAAGGCGTCTGCGCGAGCCGGTGCGGCATCGAGCATCACGCTCATCCGATTCCGGTGACGTTCTACGACCGCAAGGCCGCCTGAGCGGCGCCGAGCGTACCCGTGCGGCTGCGGCCGCATTTGATGTCCGACCGTCAGCAAGCCACCTTCCGCGCGAGCCAGCGGCTTACCTGCCAAGGAGCCTGTCATGGAATTGCTGATCGGATTTGTGACCACCGTGTGCATCTCGCTGCTGATCTTCCGCAAGTAATACCGATTCACCCGCCGCGCCCCGGGTGCGACGTCGTTCTTCCAAGCTAACATGCAGGCTTCGCAATCCGCTCCTGCCGGTGTCCTGCCGGCTGCCCCACGTATGAATCCCCGGGTCATCACCGTCGCGGTCGGTGTGCTTGCCGCACATGCGATCATGCTGACGGCCGCGTGGCTCCATCGCAACGCGCCGCCGCCGAAGGCGGTCGAAGTCCAGTCGATCACCGCGCAGTTGATCCCGCCCGCGCCGGCCGCTCAGCCGGTCGCGGTCGAATCGGTTGCGCAACCCGCACCACCGAAGCCCACGCCGCGCGTCAAGCCGAAGGTCGAACCGAAACCGGTACAGAAAGCAGTCAAGCCGACGCCTCAGCCGGTCGCACAATCGCCGTCTCCGACGCCCGTCCCGGCAGCCGATCCGACACCCGCGCCCACCGCACCCACCGCACCTGCCGCCGCCCCCGCCGCGCCGGCGGCCACGCCCGGTCCGGCCCGTGAGACGATGCAAGTCAGCGCGCCGAAGAACGTATCGGCGCTCAAGTGCAGCTTCGTGAAGCCCACCTATCCGTCGATGTCGCGTCGCCGCGGCGAAACGGGCACGGCCTATGTTCACTTCGTCATCGGCTTGACGGGCAAGATCGAAAGTGTCGAGTTGCAAAAGAGCAGCGGCTACCCGCGCCTCGACGAGGCAGCGCTGGATGCGACACGCGCCAGCACCTGCCCGCCATACCTCGAGAACGGGCAAGCGATCCGCGCCGCACATACGCTGCCCTTCAACTTCACGCTCGACGATTAACCCGCCTCATTCGAGAGATTCAAAGGAAACAAAAATGCAAAGCTACGGTATCGCGCACGTCTGGGCGCAAGGTGATTTCGTCACGCGCGCCATCGCGATCACGCTGCTCGTGATGTCGGTCCTGTCGTGGATCGTGATCATCGTCAAGGGCTGGAACGTGGTTCGCCTGAACCGTCTCACGAAGAATGCCGAGCAGGCGTTCTGGCATTCGGACGATTTCGACGACGGCATCAAGAAGCTCGGTCTCGCCGCATCGACGCCCAGTGACAACCCGTTCCTCGCGCTCGCGCTGTCCGGCAAGGAAGCCGCCGATCACCACCATCAGACGCAACCGCACCTGCACGACCGCATGGACGTGTCGGACTGGGTCACGCGCTGCCTGAAGGACACGATGGACGAAGGCATCTCGCGCATGCAGGCCGGTCTCGCGATCCTCGCGTCGATCGGCAGCACGGCGCCGTTCGTCGGCCTGTTCGGCACGGTCTGGGGCATCTACCACGCTCTGCTCGCGATCGGCGCAACCGGCCAGACGTCGATCGACCAGGTCGCGGGCCCGGTCGGCGAGTCGCTGATCATGACGGCCTTCGGCCTGTTCGTCGCGATTCCCGCCGTGCTCGGCTACAACGCACTGACCCGTGCGAACAAGGGTGTCGTCAGCAAGCTGCGCCGCTTCGCGCACGGCCTGCACGCATACTTCGTGACGGGTGCGCGCCTCGCGTCGTCGTCGGCCCGCGACGGCCTGCGCCTCGCTTCGCGCGCCAGCTGAGACGGGGTGAACCATGGCAATGAACACCGGCTTCAGCGATGACGACGACGATGGCGTGATGAGCGAGATCAACATGACGCCGCTCGTCGACGTCATGCTCGTACTCCTGATCATTTTCCTCGTGACGATCCCGGCGATGCAGCACGCGGTGAAGATCGACCTGCCGCACGCGAGCAGCCAGCCCGTCGACGAAAAGCCGCAGACGGTCGACGTCGCGATCCAGGGCAACGGCACGATCCTGTGGAACGACCAGACGGTCACGCGCGAGCAGTTGCAGGCGCACATCGCGGAAGCGGCACAGCATCAGCCGCAACCGGAGTTGCACCTGCGTGCCGACCGCAAGGTTGCGTATGAGCGTGTGGCCGAAGTGATGTCCGATGCGCAGGCCGGCGGCCTGACAAAGCTCGGCTTCGTGACGGAGCCGACTGCGAAGGCGAAGTAACGCACGCGCGTTTGTCTCGCCGGCCGCACCTAGCCGGTCGCACCTAGCCGGCCGCGCACAAAGTAAAAGGCCTTCATCGCCAGATGAAGGCCTTTTTTCATGCGCACGCGGGCGCCTTCGGGCGGCGGGCTCTTCGGCGGTATCGGTTGCGCCTCGAGCAACGCAAATGCGGCTACCGTGGTCTGCACGGACTGCGCGTTCTGCCCTATCTGGCTCGCAACATATGCGGCCACCTGATTCCGCTCAGAACTTCCTTCGCGAAATGGGATTTCAATATAGGCCTGCCCGCGTATGCATTCAAGGTCCCGGCGATTGAAACTTGCGATTGCCGGCGGCGCTTCAATGACAAAACAAATTTGCCACGACGCGCATCTTGCATTCAGGTGGCCGAAGCATCGGCCGCCGTCGCGTCCTGCTTCGCGCGCTCAGGGCACCCCGGCTGCTTGTATTCGCCGTGGTCGAGCTTCTCGACCAGATAGTCGACGAACGCGCGCACCGCGGGCGGCATGCCCTGCCGCGACACGAACACCGCATAGAGTTGCGGCACCGGCAGCGTCCAGCCGGGCATCACCGGCGACAACTGCCCCGCACGCAACGCATTGCCGTACATCATCTCGGGCAGCGCCGCGATGCCAAGGCCGTCGAGCACGGCCTCGCGGATCGTCATCAGATCGGCCGTCACGAGCCGCGGATCGTGCTCGTGCAAGTGCCGCGTGCCGTCCGGCGCGATCAGGTTGAACACGTGCCGTCCGTCGACGCTCGGCGTATCGAGCGTCTCGAAGTGCGCCAGATCGTCCGGCACGAGCGGCGGCGCATTCTGGTTCAGCAGGCTCGGCGCGCCGACCAGCATCTGCTCGGTCCGCCACAGCGGCCGCACGACGATGTTCGCGTTCTGCGGCGGCTCCGAGCGCACGCGCAACGCAACGTCGACCGAATCCTCGAACAGGTCGATCACGCGATTCGTCACACGGATGTGCACCTTCACCTCGGGATAGCGGTGGAGGAATTCGGGGAGGATGCGCGACAGCATCGTCTGCGACAACGTCACCGGGACGCTCACGCGCACCGAGCCGCGCGGCGATGCGCGCAACTGCTGCACGGCGTTCATCGCGGCCTGGGCTTCGGCGAGCATCGCCTGGCAATGCTGGTAGAACAGCTCCCCCGCCTCGGTCAGCGCGAGCTTGCGCGTCGAGCGCTGCAGCAGGCGCACGCCGAGCGCCGCCTCGAGTTCGGTCAGGCGCCGCGACAGGCGCGATTTCGAGATACCGAGCACGCGTTCCGCAGCCGAGAAACCGCCGTGTTCGACGACCTGCGAAAAGTACATGAGGTCGTTCAGGTTGTGTGCATCGATGTTCATGTCATCGTTCCAATTTCAGAACAATCCATTGCGAACCGCCGCAAATCGGACCGTAAAACGCCCAATATAATAGCGCTATGTTTCAAAAATGACGCTATTCTGATGATACCGAGGGCTTCTGCATGACGACCGCTCGCTCGCTTGACCGCACGTACCCCGCGCTTCGCACGACCGAAGGCGGCGGCTTCGTGGTTCACCGCCCGTTCCCGACCCGGCTGTTGATGGATTTCGATCCGTTCCTGCTGCTCGACGAAATGGGCCCCGTCGACTATGCCCCTGGCGAAGCCAAGGGTGCGCCCGACCATCCGCACCGCGGCTTCGAGACCGTCACCTATGTGCTCGACGGGCGCTTTCGCCATCGCGACTCGGCCGGCCATGCCGGCACGCTCGGCCCCGGCGACGTGCAGTGGATGACGGCCGGCGCGGGCGTCGTGCACAGCGAAATGCCGGATCCCGCGTTCGCACAGGCTGGCGGACGCTCGCACGGCTTTCAACTGTGGGTCAACCTGCCGCGGCGCGACAAGCTGATCGCACCGCGCTACCAGGAGATCCCGGCCGCCCGCATCCCGACCGCGACGTCACCCGACGGGCGGGCGCAGGTCCGCGTGATCGCCGGCGAAGCGTTCGGGGTGCGCGCGGCAATCGAGACACGCACGCCGATCCTCTACCAGCATTTCACGCTGCAACCGGGCGCAACGGTCACCCAGCCGGTGCCGGCAGGTTATCGCGTGTTCGCCTATCCGCTCGACGGAGCCGGCCGCTACGGGCCCGACAGGCAGCAAGTCGACGCACGGCAGATGATCGTCTACGGTGACGATGGCGACGCGGTGACGTTCGAGGCCGGCGATACGCCGCTCGAGCTGCTGCTGATCGGTGGCGTACCGCTCAACGAGCCGATCGTCCGCTATGGCCCGTTCGTGATGAATACCGAGGAAGAGATCCGGCAGGCCGTCGTCGACTACCAGACCGGCCGCATGGGCTGCATCGACGCATGACGTCCGAACGGGGCCGCAGGGGCCGCGAAACCGCGCGTTTTGCGTCACAATAACTTCTTGAACCATGTGGCCGCCCGCCACCAGAAGGAACCCGTCCCCTTGAACTTCGAACATCTGATCCAGATCAACTCCGACGATCCGGCCGTGCCGTCCCTCACCCGCGACCAGCTCTGGGAAGGCCTCGTGCTGCGCGCCGAACAGCCACAGCTGTTCGTGATCGGCCTCGACAGCTGTGTCGTCCATGAACGGACGGACACCACGCTCGAACGCGAGCTGCACTACGGGCATGCAACCGTGCGCGATCGCGTGACGTTCACCCCGAACCAGCAAGTGCGCTACGACATCCATGCGGCCGGCGGCGAAATCGGCGGCTCGCTGACGATGACGATCGAGGAACGCGACGACCACGAGTTGTTCCTGCGCTTCGAGTACCACACGACGCTGACCGTGACGGACGACAGCGAGGAAGCACGCCAGACGCACGGCATCGTCAAGGAAGCGTATCGCACGTCGGACATCGACACGGTGCGCCTGATCCGCGAATACGCACAGGGACGCAAGGACCCCGACCCGCTCCACTGACGTCGGCGGCGGCCTGCGGGCCGCCCCTTTGATTCAAGCTATCGAATTTGTCATACCGATCGATAAAGAGTTTTTGTAAATGGGAATAGTTATCATTTAGAATTCATTCCATCGTATCGACAGTCACCGATCAACCGAATGACCGACACCACGCGCCCGACCACGCTGACCTTGCGCCGCACGACCGGCACCGCAAGCGCCAACCGTCAGAAGACGGCAGCGGTCACGACGCCGGCAAAACCTGCCGGCAGCCGCGATGCCGGCACCCGGACCCTCAGCAGCGATGCGCTGCTGCAAGGCCACAGCCACATCAGCATCGCGCATAACGGAGAGACCTATCAGTTGCGTGCCACGCGGCTCGGCAAACTGATCCTGACGAAGTAACGACAGAGTATTGTGGGGACCACCTCCCTGAGAGGTGTTGGGCAGTAGCCAGCGTAACGGCTTGCACGCGAGATCTAGACCCCTTCGTGCAAACACACTCAAGCAGCCGTTGCAGCAAGCCAAGCCACTTTTTTTGGTTCTCGCACAAGGAAGAAAAAAAGCGACACGTCCTTCGACGTGTCGCTTTTTTGTTGGTGCGTCTGGATGCAAAGAGAAAGACATCGCGGCTGTCGGCACTTCACCTTCAGCTTCGGCGGGTTCCGGAGCCCGACGGCGAAATACGCTCGCCTGCTGCTCCGGAGCCCGGCCACAAGGCCGTCAAGACCGCGTCAGAAACCCCAGAACATCAACCACCATGCGCTGTCGACCACGGCCAGGCCTGCCGCGAACCACGCGAATGCCGCCAGGCGACGCGGCCACGCCGCATAGCGCCCCGTCACCTTCCATGCGAGCCAGGCGCTCCATGCGTTCGCACCGACCAGAATCGCGATGCGAACGTCGGTCGCCCAGCCGAGCGGCACGTGCTCGGCCCGCAGCAGCGACAGCGTCGTCGCCGACAGGCCGAGGAATACGCCGGCTCCCGCGATCGGGATCAGCGCCTGTGCGAGATGATGGAGACGCACGCGGTCGAAACGGCCGAGCATCAGCGTCGCACCGGCCAGCAGCACGAGCAGCGCGGTGCCATACACGAGCCCCGTGCCGACGATGTAGCTGACGATCAGCCCGCCGTCGAGCCACGAGAACACGTCGTTGCGATCGGGATAGTGCGTGAGCAGGAACCACGGTGCATTCGTCTCGAGCGGCCACGTGATGTCGCGATCGATGAGCCAGCCCGCGAGCCATTGCTTGATCTGCACGAACCACGGGCTGACGGTCCAGTGGAACGCACCGATCGCGACGCCGAGCAGGCCGTACAGGATCAGCGCCGTGTCCCACGGATTCGCCTGCTGCGCGCCGAGGCTCACGACCTCGTCGGACGGCGAGCGCCACGACAGCGCGATTGCGTCGCGGTGCCCGCTGCAACGGCCGCACATATGGCATGCGGCGGCGCCCTTCATGTTGCGCAACGGCACGAGCGGCGCGCAATTGATCGGAATCACGCGATGCCCGTGCTCGCCGTTCTTGTACGAGCGACGCCAGGCATCCTCATCGACCTTGTAGCGCATCGGCGCGAGCCGCGCGAGCAGCCCGAACACACCGTTGACCGGGCACAGGTACTTGCACCACACGCGCTTCTCGCGGCCGTACAGCACGCCGATCACGATCGCGCCGACGGTCGAGCCGCCGAGCACGAACAGCACCGCGAGCGGGTACTGATACACGCTCACCATCTGCCCGTAGATCGTCGTGAGCCCGAATGCGACGAACGGCCAACCGCCCCACCGCATCCAGCGCGGAATCGCGTCGCCGCGGCCGAACTTGCTCGCATATTCGGTCAGCGCGCCTTCCGGGCACAGCACGCCGCACCAGACGCGGCCGAGCATCACCATCGACAGCAGCACGAACGGCCACCAGATGCCCCAGAACACGAACTGCGCGATCAGCGTGAGATTGCTCCACAGATGCGCGGAATCGTCCGGCAGCGGCAATACCGCGGGCACGATGATCAGGAACGCATAGACGGCGACGACGACCCACTGGATGCCGCGGATCACCGCGCCGTGGCGCTGCATCCACTGACCGGCCTGCGCGAGCCAGCCCGGCTTGGCTGCGGCAACAACACTCATGCCGCGCGACCTGCAGGGACGACCGGACGACGGCTCGCGCGCTTCATCAGCAGCCAGACCACCGCCCAGTACACCGCATAGGCGATCAGGTTGGTCAGCGCCGGGTGCGCGCGGTAGCCCGTCAGCGTCGCGACAAGCGAACCGAATGTGCCGGAGTCGTCGAGAATCGACGACGTATCCCACACCTGCGAAATGCCGAGCGGCAGGATTTCCTTGTCGATCAGCTTGTCGACACCGGTCTGGAACAGGCCTGCACCGAGGAACAGCAGCATCACTTCGGTGACACGGAAGAAATGCCGCCACGAGAAGTACTTGCCGCCGAGCTGCAACAGATAGAACGTGAGGAACGCAAGGCCCAGGCCGATCACGACCGCGAGCATCTGGCTGGCGTCCACGTGCCCCGACTGACCGAAACCGAGGCCGTACAGGAAGATCACCGTCTCGCTGCCTTCGCGAGCGATCGCGAGCGCGACCAGCACGGCGACGCCCCACCAGTTCGAATCGCGCGTGCTCTGCTGCAGCGACTGCTCCATGTCACGTTTCAGCGTGCGGCCGTGCCGGCGCATCCACAACACCATCTGCACGATCAGCACGCACGCGATCAGCACCATCGCCGTCTGGAAATAGTCCTGCGCGTCGCCGGACAGCACTTCGGTGAAGCCGACGAGCGCGGCGCCTAGACCGACCGCCATCAGCAGGCCGACCGCCACACCCGTCCACAGAAACGGCAGGCCGCGGCGCGCGTCGTCGTCGCCGTTCTTCAGCCATGCATAGAGGATGCCGACGACGAGCAGCGCTTCGACGCTCTCCCGCCAGACGATGAACAAGATCTGACCCATTGAATCCTCCTGACGCGCGGGGCAAGACACGCGTACGCCCGCACGCAGATAAAACGCATTACTTCGCGACGATCACGCCCTGCGCCTGCTGGTGGAAATCGTCGAAAAACTTGTATTCGCCCGGCGACAGCGGGGCGACGACCACGAATGAATCGGCGCCCGGCGCGAGCACCTTCTCCTTGCGCAACTGCACGCTCTCGAATTCGGCGGCGCCCTTGCCGGTATTCCTGATCTCGATCTTGAAGCGCTGGCCGGCCGGCACTTCGATGCGGGCGGGGTTCAGCTTGCCGTCCGTCATTTCGAGCTTGAACGTCGGCAGATCGGCGGCATGCGCCGCGCCGGCGAGCCACAGCGCGGCGGCTGCGGCGACGATTTTCTGGGGAAATTTCATTCTGGGTTCTCTGCGCCGACGGCGCGCCGAAGCGCGCCGTCCGTGATGCCACCAATCAGTACCCGCCCTTCTTGCCGATGCCGGCGAACGGGAAGTCGTATTCGAGGGTGATGGGCTTGAACCATGCGCCCACGCCCGTTTCCTTGTCGACGTGACGGCCGAACGCCATGTGGCCCGACTGCATCGGCGGCTTGACGGTCATCGTCAGGTGATACTTGCCCGGGCCGGCCAGCTTCACGTTGTCGCCATAGTGCGGGCCGTCGCTCGCGACCATGCCCATCAGGTCGCCTTCGGCCTTCCACTTCGTGTCGCCCTGCTTCGTCAACTTGTACGTGACCTGCAGGTAAGGCATCCAGTCGCCTTCCGCGAAACCCGTCGGGTTGTTCTTGACCGCGTGGATGTCCGCCTCAAGGTGGATATCGGAATCCGACGCCTTGCGCATCATCCCTTCCGGATCCATCGTGATCGGCTGCAGGTACACCGCGCCGATTTCCATGCCGCCCTGGATCTGCTGCTTGCCGATCGGATATTCGGCCGCCGAAGCCGACATCGCGGCAAGCGCCGCCGCTACCGCAACCGACGTGCGGATGAACGAAGAACCCAACATGGACACTCCTTGTTATTTGTCTGGTGACTTGCGCGCCGTCCATCAGAACCGCGTGCTGGAAACACTAACGCAACGAATAACGTTAATGCGAACTATTCTCAATACTTGCGGAGTTTAGCACCGAACCGGCTTCGGAACAAACGAGACACCGTGTAAACCCCTGATCCGACAAGGCTTACAACGGTGTTACCGGAAGATTTCAGTGACGTTTGGAAAGATTTACCGGACGCCGTTGACGTGGTCGCCCACGTTCGCGCCGAACACGCGCTCACGCAGCAGCGCAAGCTGGTCGCGCGTGGCGGCGGCTTTTTCGAATTCGAGGTTCTTCGCGTAGTCGGCCATCTGCTTCTCGAGACGCTTGATCTCTTTCGCGATCTGCTTTTCCGACATGTCCTCGAACTTCGCGCGCTGCTGTGCTTCCTTCAGCTCGGCGCGCGCGTCGTCGGCGTTGTACACGCCGTCGATGATGTCCTTGATGCGCTTCACGACGCCGCGCGGCGTGATCCCCATCTTCTCGTTGTGCGCGATCTGCTTCGCGCGACGCCGCTCGGTCTCGCCGATCGCGCGCTTCATCGATTCGGTCATGTTGTCGGCATAGAGGATCGCCTTGCCGTTCACGTTGCGCGCCGCGCGGCCGATCGTCTGGATCAGCGAGCGCTCGGCGCGCAGGAAGCCTTCCTTGTCCGCGTCGAGAATCGCGACGAGCGACACCTCCGGAATGTCGAGGCCTTCGCGCAGCAGGTTGATCCCGACCAGCACGTCGAACGTGCCGAGCCGCAGGTCGCGGATGATCTCGACCCGCTCCACCGTGTCGATGTCGCTGTGCAGGTAGCGGACCTTGACGCCGTGGTCGGCCAGGAACTCGGTGAGCTGCTCGGCCATCCGCTTCGTCAGCACGGTGATCAGCACGCGCTCGCCGGCGTTCACGCGCGCGTTGATCTCGGTCAGCACGTCGTCGACCTGCGAGCTTGCCGGGCGCACTTCGATTTCCGGATCGACGAGCCCGGTCGGCCGCACCACCTGCTCGGCGACCTGCCCCGTCACGCGCTGCTCGTAGTCGGCCGGCGTCGCCGACACGAACACCACCTGGCGCATCTTGCGTTCGAACTCCGGGAACTTGAGCGGCCGGTTGTCCAGCGCCGACGGCAGCCGGAAGCCATAGTTGACGAGGTTTTCCTTGCGCGCGCGGTCGCCGTTGTACATGCCGTTCAACTGGCCGATCAGCACGTGCGATTCGTCGAGCAGCATCAGCGCGTCGGGCGGCAGGTAGTCGACGAGCGTCGGCGGCGGCTCGCCGGGCGCGGCGCCCGAGAAGTGCCGCGAGTAGTTCTCGATGCCCTTGCAGAAGCCGAGCTCCTGCAGCATCTCGAGGTCGAAGCGCGTGCGCTGCTCGAGGCGCTGCGCCTCGACGAGCTTGCCGTCGCGGTGGAAGAACTCGAGGCGCTCGCGCAATTCGTCCTTGATCGTCTCGACCGCCCGCATCACGGTGTCGCGCGGCGTCACGTAGTGCGACGACGGATACACGGTGAAGCGCGGGATTTTCTGGCGCACGCGCCCGGTCAGCGGGTCGAACAGCTGCAGCGTCTCGACTTCGTCGTCGAACAGCTCGACGCGCACGGCCAACTCCGCGTGCTCGGCCGGGAAGATGTCGATCGTGTCGCCGCGCACGCGGAACGTGCCGCGCTGGAAGTCCTGCTCGTTGCGCGAGTACTGCATCGCGATCAGCCGCGCGATCACGTCGCGCTGGCCGAGCTTGTCGCCGGTGCGCAGCGTCAGGATCATCTGGTGATATTCGGACGGGTTGCCGATACCGTAGATCGCCGACACCGTCGCGACGATCACCACGTCGCGGCGCTCCATCAGGCTCTTCGTCGCCGACAGCCGCATCTGCTCGATGTGCTCGTTGATCGACGAATCCTTTTCGATGAACAGGTCGCGCTGCGGCACGTACGCTTCCGGCTGGTAATAGTCGTAGTACGACACGAAGTACTCGACCGCGTTGCGCGGGAAGAACTCGCGGAATTCCGAGTAGAGCTGCGCCGCGAGCGTCTTGTTCGGCGCGAACACGATTGCCGGGCGGCCGAGCCGCGCGATCGTGTTGGCCATCGTGAAGGTCTTGCCCGAACCGGTCACGCCGAGCAGCGTCTGGAATGCGAGGCCGTCGCCGACACCTTCGACGAGCGTTTCGATCGCGGTCGGCTGGTCGCCTGCGGGCGGATACGGTTGGTACAACTGGAACGGCGACCCTTCGAAGGTCACGAATTTCGATTCGTCGAGCGCGTCGCCGACTTCGGCGTGATGTTCGGACATGGAGTGCGGCCGGAGCGAGGGCAAAAAAACTATTCTAGCGCTTCGCGGCATTGCGAACCGCTGACGGCTCCTGACGCGCGGCAACCGCCCGAAATCGCAATTCGCCGTGCGATCGCCGCCTTCGGCAGCGTGAATTCGCTACAATGTCAGGCTGCTGCGCTTTCCGGCGCCGTGCCCGTTGGCGCGCGGTCTGCTGCGCCCGCCCCGCCGGCTGAAAGCCTGACCCTCTTTTCACTACTGCCGAATCATCATGTCGCTCTTCTCCGCTGTCCAGCTTGCTCCCCGCGACCCGATCCTGGGCCTGAACGAAGCCTTCAACGCCGATACGCGCCCGACCAAGGTCAACCTCGGCGTCGGTGTGTACACGAACGAAGAAGGCAAGATTCCGCTGCTGCGCGCCGTTCGCGAAGCGGAAAAGGCGCGCGTCGACGCCGGCCTGCCGCGCGGCTACCTGCCGATCGACGGGATCGCCGCGTACGACGCAGCGGTGCAGAAGCTGCTGCTCGGCAACGATTCGCCGCTGATCGCCGCGGGCCGCGTGGTCACGGCGCAAGCACTGGGCGGCACGGGCGCACTGAAGATCGGCGCCGATTTCCTGCGCACCGTGAACCCGAACGCGAAGGTCGCGATCAGCGATCCGAGCTGGGAAAACCACCGGGCACTGTTCGAAGCGGCCGGCTTCGAAGTCGTCGCGTACCCGTACTACGACGCCGCCACCAACGGCGTGAACTTCGAAGGCATGCTGTCGGCGCTGAACGGCTATGCGGCGGGCACGATCGTCGTGCTGCACGCATGCTGCCACAACCCGACCGGCGTCGACCTGACCGAAGCGCAATGGCAGCAGGTCGTCGAGGTCGTCAAGGCGCGCAACCTCGTGCCGTTCCTCGACATGGCCTACCAGGGCTTCGGCGAGAACATCGAGGCCGATGCTGCCGCGGTGCGTCTGTTTGCCGCTGCCGACCTGAATGCGTTCGTGTCGTCGTCGTTCTCGAAGTCGTTCTCGCTGTACGGCGAGCGCGTCGGCGCGCTGTCGATCATCACGTCGAGCAAGGAAGAAGCGACGCGCGTGCTGTCGCAACTGAAGCGCGTGATCCGCACGAACTACTCGAACCCGCCGACCCATGGCGGCGCCGTCGTCGCGGCCGTGCTCGCGTCGCCGGAACTGCACGCTTCGTGGGTGCAGGAGCTCGGCGAAATGCGCGATCGCATCCGCGCGATGCGCAACGGCCTCGTCGAGCGCCTGAAGGCGAGCGGCGTCGATCGCGACTTCAGCTTCATCAACGCGCAGCGCGGGATGTTCTCGTATTCGGGCCTGACCTCGGCGCAAGTCGATCGCCTGCGCGAAGAGTTCGGCATCTACGCGGTCGGCACCGGCCGGATCTGCGTTGCGGCGCTGAACACGCGCAACCTCGATGCGGTCGCCAATGCGGTCGCGGCGGTCCTGAAGTAAGCCGGCGTCGGCGGGCAGCGGCCCGCCCTGCCGAAACAAAAAACGCGCTCCAAGGAGCGCGTTTTTTTACGCCGCTTCACTTGCTGGCGAATGCTCGCTGCAGCACGAGCGGCGCGGCCGCCCGTACCGAACGCCGTTACCGTTACTGCATGAACCAGCCGTGGCTGACGACGACCGACTGGCCCGTGAGCGCGGCGCTCGGAAACGCCGACAGGAACAGCACCGTCTGCGCGACGTCCTGCACCGTCGTGAACACGCCGTCGACCGTGTTGCCGAGCAT